>JAEXQJ010000035.1 GCA_023438785.1 Pseudomonadota bacterium | reverse complement strand
GGCTCTGGAAGAGGCGTACACGAGCCAGGTGGCCGCCTATTACGATCCGCGCACGCGCACGTTCCACGTGGTCGGGCAGGCCGCTGACATGGATGCGGACCGCGAGGTGGTGGTCCACGAGCTGACGCACGCCCTGCAGGACCAGTACTGGCCGCTGGAGGAATTCCAGGGCGGTCCCGACAATCGCCTGGGCCTGTCGGATGACGAGAAGACGGCCCGCGAATTCGTGACCGAGGGCGAGGCCACGTTTCTCATGTTTGCCTGGGACGCGGGCAGCGGCGAGGGCGACACGCGGCACCTGGGACCGTTCGCCGTGGCCGGCGTGCGCATGATGATGACCATCCTGGGCAAGGCGGACTTTTTCGAACTGCTCAGCGCCGTGCGCCGTGGCCACTCGGCCCAGATGCTGGACGCGGAAGCGCGGGCCGAGTTGGATTCTCTGGCTCGTCTGCCTCCGCTCATCAGTCTTCCCCTCGTGGAACCGTACTTCAAAGGCGCGGCCCTGGTTTCGGAGCTGTGGGGACGCGGCGGCTGGCCCGCGGTCGACGAGCTGTACCGCCACCCGCCTCAGTCCACCGAGCAGGTCTTGCACCCGGCCGAGAAGCTGTTCGGCCGACGCGAGCCGCCCATTCGCATGTCGCTGCCTGCGGACGCGCCGCCTGCCCTGGCAAGCCCGGCGGTCAGCGAGGTCCAAGGTGAGCTTGGCCTGCTCGCCTACTTCAAGACCTGGAAGCATCCGCGTGGCGCCGAGGCTGCCGCGGGGTGGGGCGGGGATCGTTTCTGGGCCTGGCACCGCGCCGGTGGTTCGCTCCTGCTCCAAGCCACGCGGTGGGACTCGGAGGCGGATGCGCGGGAGTTCTTCCAGGCCTTCCTGGACACGCTCAAGCCCCGTTTCCCGTCGGCCCGGCTCAACCGCGAGGCCATGGGGGTGCGCTGGCTGCGCCAACCCGATGGGACGCTGTTGCACGTGGAGCGGCGAGGCCGCGACGTGGATTTGATGGTGGGCGTCCGGCGCGACGAGGTGGCGGCGCTGCAATCGGTGTTGGCCCGCGTGGCGCGCCAGTAGGCGCCGGCTTGGAAGGGCGGCGGTCCCAGCGTAAGCTCGCGGCCCCATGGCAAATCCTGCTCGTTGCAACCATTGGCTGCTCGCTCTCCTGATCCTTCCCGCGCTGGGTGCCTGCAAGACGGCCTCGACCGCCGCGCCACCTGCTGCCGCCACGCCCGCTGCTCCCGCCCCGGTGACCGCGCCGGTTGGGCCCCAGGAGCCGCTGGCCCCCGCTGCCGGCGAGCTGAGCCTGCGCGCCCCGACGGTGGCGGGTGATTCGGTCGCCATGAGCCTGGTGGTGGCTGCCCTGCCCAAGGTGGTTGCGGATCTGGACGCGCTCTCCAGCCGGCTTGGCTTGCCCATGCCGCTGGGTCAGTCGCTGGTGCCCGCGCTGACGGCGGAGCCCGGGCCAGGTGGTGTGGTGCTGTCCGCTGACCTGTTCGCGCGTCTCGATCCCGCGCAGCCCGTGTCGGTGGTCTGGCTGACCCCCAGCGCCGGTGCCGCCGCGGGCTGGTGCGCCGCCATCACCTTCAAGGACGCCATGCAGGCGCGCCAGACGCTCGGCCAAGTGGGCAAGGTCGTCTCTCATTCGGGGGCGGCCTCGCAGCTCCGTACGCCTTCGGGCGATACGGCGTGGGCCGGGCTGAAGGGGCGCACGCTGCTGGTGGCCAACCGGGAGGACGTGTTGCTCTCGGGCGGCACCTGGGCGCAGGCCCAGCAGCAGGGCACGTTGCCCGGCCAGGTGGTCTTCACCCTCCACCCCCAGGTCATGGCCAAGCTGACCGGCAAGCCCATGGACGCGCTGGTGACGGGCTTCGTCGACGAGATCTCGACGCGGATGGAGGACAAGGCCGGGTCGGGAAAGAAGCTGACGCCGGCTTCGCGCAACATGGCGAAGGCCCTCATCAAGCTGGTGGCGCGTCCGGTGGCCGAGCTCTCGGCCGTGCGCTTGATCGCCGACGTCAAGCTCGACCGCGGGCTTTCGCTGCGCGCTGAGCTGGAGCCTCTGGCCAAGTCTGCCTTCGCCGCGCGGACCGCCAGCCCTGCGCCACTGGCCCTGGATCGCGCCATGCCGGTGCGCGGCGAGAGCGTCGCTGTGCTCGCAGGCGGTGACATGGCCTCGTCGGCTCAGCAGTGGGCCGAGGTCATCGCCGCGAGCGGACCGGATGGTCAAACCGCCTCCAAGGCATTCCTGACCTTGATGAAGGACACGGTGTCCCGCACGGCGTGCACCGTGGATCTTGCCGCCACGCCCTTGTCTTCCATGTGCAGCATGGAGCTGCGTCCCGGTGTGAATGGTGCGAAAGCGCTGGAGCGCTACGTGGCGTTTGTCGAGGCGTCCAACGCGTGGGGCGCCGAGATGGAGGGGCGCAAGCCGGTGGCCATCAAGATCAAGCGATCGCGCGGCCTGATCGAGTTGGAGACCCCGGTGCAGAACCGCGACGCCCGCGCCGTCCTCAAGACCCTGTTCGGCGGCGAGGTCATCAAGAGCGCGGTGACCGTGAAGAAGGGGCACTTGGTGCAGGCCATAGGGCGCACGCCGCGCGATGTGCTCGCCACCTACGGCAAGCCGAGCAAGGTCGGTCCTGGTCCCATCGTGACCGCTGCCCTGGCCGAGGCGCAGGGGGCAGAGTCGGCCGGTGTGGTGGATGTGGCCTCGCTGGTCATGAGGCTCCTCGGCGCCGGCGAGGATCCCATGGTGCGGCAGGCCGCGCTCTCCGTCTCCCTCATCCCGGGCGTCTCGGAGCTGCGGGTGCCCTTGGCCCTCGACGTGCGTGGCGGCTCGCTGTTGTCGGTGGATCTGCGGGCCCCGCTGGGCAGCCTGGAGAACATCGCGAAGGTGGTGCGGGCCTTCATGGGCGGTATGGGGGCAGCGGCTCAGTAGGCCAGCGGCACACAAGCGACGGCACAAAGTTCAGCAGCTTCAACCGTATCCGCTACACTCTGGGGAACACATGATTCGCGCCATTCTCCTCGCAACTGCTGTGTCCTTTGCTGTACCCACCCTGGCCAGCGCTGCTCCTGCCGGGGCGACCGCCGCGCAGAGTTGCCGGGCCAAAAAGAAGGTCAAGAAGGCGGCCAGCAAGGACAAGGACAAGGGCAAGAAGAAGGAATCCAAGAAGCCTTACGGTTTCGAGCTGTAGCCGCCTTCGTGCGTCCATTTCAGGAGATGCCCCTGGCCACGTTGGCCGGGGTCCGGGTCCTCGCGCTTGACGTCGATGACACCATCACGGCGTCCGGGAAATTGCCGGCGCGCACGATCGAGCTCTTCGAGGCTCTGGGGCGCGCCGGGGTTGTCATCGCGTTGGTGACCGGACGACCGGCGGGCTGGGCGCAGTCCCTGGCCGTGTACCTGCCCGCGGTTCGGGTGGCGATCGGTGAAAACGGCCTCGTGGCCTTCGACGCGGCAGGTGTGCGGCGGGATCTGGGGCCGCGTCGAGACACGGGTTTCTTCGTGCGCCTGGCCGACAACGCCCGTCGTCTAGCCGAACGCCGCGCCCTGCGTCCCACTGATGACGACGCCTTCCGGCTGTTCGAGCGCGCTTTCGTGCGGCCCGCCGGCTTCGACGCCCGGGCTCTGGCCGATAGCCAGCGCGACGTGGATACGGGGTTCGAGGTCATCGCTAGCTCCATACACATCCACGTACGTCCCTCCGGCTGGGGCAAGGCCGAGGGGCTACTGGCGGCGCTGGAGTCCGTGGACCCGGCAGCCGCGCTCGATCCCGAGCGCAGCGTCCTCTTCGTGGGCGATTCGGGCAACGATCGTCCGTTGTTTTGCCGCTTTCCACGCACCAGCGTGGGCGTGGAAAACGTGGTTCGCTTCTTGGAGGATTTGGGCGCTGACCGCCCGGCCTACGTGACGCGCGCCGAATCGGCCGCCGGGTTCGCCGAGGTGGCCGAGCGACTGCTCAGTGCGCGTCAGCCGTAGGAGCGTTCCACGGGGGGCGCCGGGTGACGCTGGCTCGCGGCATCGTCGTCCTCGATTCGAGCCACCGCCATGTACGTGATGCGGAACGCCGAGTCCCCGTAACGCCGCAAGCCCCAATCCATTGCTTCCTCCAGATCGGCGAACATGGCCGAGGGTTGATGGGAGCTGTCGGGAATGATGGCGAAGCAGCAGGGCATCATGGCGTCTTGGCGTGTGCAACGCGCGTGCCCGGGCGATGGCGGAGCCTGGCACGCGCGGGCAAGGCATCCGGCCACCGCCTCCTACGGCGGGCTGGGCCATTCTTCTCCGTGTTGCGGCGCTGTAACTCTGTCCCGTAGTGCTTGCAGCGCGTGCCTGATGTCCTTAGATTCGCGGCGTCCGAATCCACCCAGCTACTCAAGAATCGGAGCCCTTCAAAAATGGCGAAACTGACCGGAAAGGCCCTGGTTGCCCAGGGAGGCGGCCCCACGGCCGTCATCAACCAAAGCCTCGTTGGTGTCGTGCTCGAGGCCCGCAAGTTCCCCGAGATCACCAAGGTGTACGGTGCGCGCCACGGCGTGCGCGGCATCTTGAACGAGGACTTCCTCGATCTGACCCAGGCCACCACGCACAACCTCGAGCAGGTGGCGTGGTCGCCGGCCTCCGCGCTCGGCTCGACCCGTGACAAGCCCGACGAGGCCTACTGCCAGAAGATGTTCAAGGTCATGCTGGCCCATGACATTCGGTACTTCTTCTACATCGGCGGCAACGACTCCTCGGATACCTGCCGCATCGTCAATGAGCAGGCCAAGGCGGCCAACTACGAGCTGCGCACGGTGCACGTGCCCAAGACCATCGACAACGATCTGGTCGGCACGGATCACTGCCCGGGCTTCGGCTCGGCGGGCAAGTTCGTGGCCCAGGCCTTCGCGGGCGCGAACCTGGACAACCGCGCGCTTCCCGGCGTGTACATTGGGGTGGTCATGGGGCGTCACGCGGGCTTCCTCACGGCAGCCTCCGTGTTCGCGCGCAAGTACCCCGACGACGGTCCGCACCTCATCTACCTGCCCGAGCGCGCCTTCAATCCGGAGCAGTTCATCAAGGACGTACAGAGCGTCTATGACAAGCATGGCCGCTGCATCATCGCGGTCTCGGAGGGCATCTCGGGCGCCGATGGGCAGCCCGTGGTGACGACCCTCAAGCCGAACGTGGAGAAGGACGCGCACGGCAACGTGCAGCTCTCCGGCACGGGCGCCTTGGGCGACTTGCTCGCCGACCTCATCAAGGCCAAGACCAAGATCAAGCGCGTCCGCGCCGATACCCTGGGCTACATGCAGCGCTCGTTCCTGGGCTGCGTCAGCGAGTCCGACGCCCACGAGGCCCGCCAGGTGGGCGAAAAGGCCGTGCAGTACGCGGCCTGGCACAACGTGGACGGCTCCGTGGCCATCAAACGCGTGGGCGACTACGCTGTGGAATACGAACTGATCAAACTGACCGATGTGGCGGCCAAGACCAAGCACATGGCCGACGAGTTCATTAATGCGGCCGGCAACGACGTGACCGAGGCCTTCAAGGCGTACGCCCGTCCGCTCATCGGTCCGCTGCCCGCGCAGGAGCGCATCGCCGCTCCGGCGGTTCACAAGATCAAAGGCGAGTAACCCCCCCGAAGGAGATTTCCCATGGCAGATCGCGTTTCGTACAAAGAAATCGGCATCGTCAACACCCGCGAGATGTTCAAGGCGGCGATGAAGGGCAAGTTCGCGGTGCCCGCCTACAACTTCAACAACATGGAGCAGCTCCAGGCCATCGTGCTGGGCTGCGTGGAGTCGGACTCGCCGTTCATCCTGCAGGTCAGCTCGGGCGCGCGTAAGTACGCCGACCAGACCCTGTTGCGCTACCTGGCCCAGGGCGCCCTGGCCATGATCCGCAGCAAGGGCTCGAAGCTGAACTTCGCCCTGCACCTGGACCACGGCGACACCTTCGAGCTGTGCAAGTCTTGCATCGACACCGGCTTCTCGTCGGTCATGATCGACGGGTCGCACCACCCGTTCGAGAAGAACATCGAGGAGACCCGCAAGGTCGTCGAGTACGCCCACCAGCACGACGTCACCGTCGAGGGCGAGCTGGGCGTGCTGGCCGGCATCGAGGACGACGTGGTGGCCGCCAAGTCCATCTACACCCAACCCGAGGACGTCGAGAAGTTCGTCAAGGCCACGGGCGTGGACTCGCTGGCCATCTCCATCGGCACCTCGCACGGGGCGTATAAGTTCAAGCCCGCGCAGTGTACGCGCAACGCTGACGGCGTGCTCGAGCCGCCTCCCCTCCGTTTCGACATCCTCGAGGAGATTGAGAAGCGCATCCCCGGCTTCCCGATCGTTCTGCACGGCGCCTCGTCGGTCGTCATGAAGTACGTCGACATCATCAATAGCTGCGGCGGCAAGCTGGACAACGCGGTGGGCATCCCGGCCTCGCAGCTTCGCAAGGCCGCGGCCTCCGCGGTGTGCAAGATCAACATCGACTCGGACGGTCGTCTGGCCATGACCGCCATGATCCGCAAGACCTTGACGGACAGCCCGAAGGAGTTCGACCCGCGCAAGTACCTCGGTCCGGCGCGCGACGAGCTCAAGACCATGATCATCGAGAAGAACCGCGACGTGCTCGGCTCGGCCGGCCACGGCAAGGAGATCTTCGGCTAGTACGCGCCGAGGACGCCCCGAGGCTCCTCGACTGAACCAGGGGCCTCTCCATGCGAGTGGAGGGGCTCTTGGTGTTTCTGGGGTTCCGGCTTCGCGCGACGGGGAAAGGGCGGTGATAGGATCGCTGCATGGGACGGCCGCCCGTGTGTCCCCGTTGTGCGTCGACCGTGTGCACCTGCGCGGATTTGCCGGCCAGCGGCCTGGAACTCGCCCGCCGCACGTTCAAAGCCGTGCCCGCGTCTTTCGAGCCGGCTCAGACCCCCAACCCATTGCCGCGGCTCCGCGGTTCGGCTCGCAAGGCCCGAACGGGTGAGACCCGTTGGCAGCTTCCGGCGCGTGAAGCCGCCCTCGAGTTCCAGCTTCGCCTCCTCGCCATCCCGGTCGCGCTCCTTGTCGCGTGGCTGTGCGCCCACGCGGGCCTGCCGCGCCTCCTGATGCGTACCTTCCTCAGCATGTGGGTGCACGAGTCCGGGCATGCGGTCAGCGCCTGGCTGTTCGGCTTCCCCGCCTTCCCCGGCCCCTGGTTCACACCCATCGGCGCCAGCCGCTCCTGGCTCTTCTCGGGCGCCTTCATGGCCGGGGTCGGTTACCTGGGCTATCGCAATTGGAACGCACGGCGCACGGTCGGCGTGGCCCTGTGCGGGCTGGCGCTGCTGCTGCAGGTGGTGTTGACCGCGCTGGTGAGCGTCCGGCGCGCGCAGGAATGGATGATCTTCGGGGGCGATGCGGGTTGCTTGATCCTGGGGACGCTACTGATGACCACGTTCTACGTGCGACGCCACGACTCCATCCGCACGGGCTGGCTGCGCTGGGGATTTCTGGTCATCGGGGCTGCGGCCTTCGCGGACGCCTACGCCACGTGGTGGGCCGCGCGGACGGACTGGAACGCCATTCCCTTCGGGGAGAGCGAGCGCAGCGGCCTGAGCGACCCCAGCCGCCTTGTGGACGAGTACGGCTGGGCGGTATCCACCCTGGTGAACCGCTACGTCGTGCTGGGCGCGCTGTGCTTGCTGGTGTTGGGCGTGTTCTACGCGTGGGGCCTGGTGCGGGCGCGAACCGTGATGCGCGATCCCCACGCGGAGGGGATTCCGCCAGCCCCGCCAGAGTCGTAACGTGCGCGCATGAAAGCTGTGGATCTGAAGTCCCTAGTCGAGTCATTCACACCTGGGACGTGGACCCGCAGCGTTTTCTGGACCCCGGCATAACGCGGCAGTACCCGCAGCGCGACTACCACCGCGCCTTCATCGGCGAGGTGGTAGGCGCCTATCAGAGCTGGCCGCGGGGCTGCGCCATCGGCTGAGGGCCGTCAGAGGATCGGGACCTCCGGGCAGCCGAACAGGATGGTGACGTTGCCCGAGGTACCGGTGCGGATGCGCTCACAGACGTCGCCGTAGAAGTCCACGCTGGTCATGCCGGGGCCGTAATCCCAGCCGGCGGCATGGCTGGCGTCGCGGGGCACCCGCTGGCCGTCGATCTCCACGGCCACGTTTTCGGGAACGGGCGGCACCTTGGGCAGCGAGAATGTGCAGCTCACGGCCACCGCGGCGATGGCGTCCATGGCCGCGGTCAGATCCTCGGCCGTGTCCACCGCGTAATACTTGGTGTCACCGTTGCGCGGGCGCCCGCCGTTGATGGCCATCTTGTTGAGCGTGCTGTTGGCCTGGGTGGCAGAGGTGGCCACGCCGACCACGTAAACCGGAATGCCCATGGCAGCGACGTCGGCCACGGCCTGCACGGCGGCATCGGGCGCCACTCGGCCCGGCTCGTTATTTGAGGCGCAATTGGGTTGCCCGTCGGTGGCGAGGAGAATGGACTTGGGATTGGAGGTCGGTCGCGCCTGAAGATGGGCCGCTGCCTTGAGCAGCGCGTCCCGTGTGGGCGTGTACCCCTGGTGCGTGACGGGCGGGTTGCCCTCATACGTCTGCGTGATGGTGCCCGCGTTGTTGGGGGCGACGTCCACCGTGGCGCCGTCGTTGACCAGGCAGCCCGCATCGTCGGGATACGTCTTGAGGCCCCAGTTGATGCCCGACTGGGTTTTGTCCAGGGCGGGAGCCAGGGCGGCCGTGACTTCGGCCCAACGGGTGCCGCATGTGCGCGTCTGGCAGGCGGGACCGTCGGCCATCTCCTCGATCATCGAGGGCGAGCGATCGAGGACAAGGAGGATCTCGGGCGGAACACGGGTCAAGGGCGCGGTGGTGATCCCGCAGGTGTTGCCGTCCACGCTGAGGGTGGGGATGTGGT
Organism: Pseudomonadota bacterium; assembly: GCA_023438785.1. Classification (GTDB taxonomy): domain Bacteria; phylum Myxococcota_A; class Polyangia; order Fen-1088; family Fen-1088; genus Fen-1137. Next base: position 5,599 of record JAEXQJ010000035.1, on the reverse strand, counting down.
CCGCCAGGTCACTCGCGTCGGGAGTGGCCGTGGGAAGGAGCGACGAGTCCCTCCGCGCGTCACCGGAGCTGGGGCGTCCCGTCCCCGCATCCGGCGTGGACGTCGATTGACCAATGGGCTTCGCACAGTTCCAGGTCAGGAAACCAAGGCACAGGACGACCCATGAGAGTCGCTCGCGGGTTGCTCGCTGAATCATCTTCTCCTCCACAACAGCAGCTCCCGGCACTGTACGGATTTGATGCGCACTTGCCTGCCCCCTTTTCTGTGCATGCGCCGTGTGGGGAATAACGCCCAATCGAATCGGACGCGATAAATGCTGTTAACTGGCAATTGAAATTGCCAAAAATGGCGCAATTTTCGCGTCGGCGTGTTCTGCTGATTGCGGCGGAGGGACGAGGGGCGAGCTGGATCAGGACGAGGCCGCTCGGTGCACGCCAAGGACTGAAGCGCGAAGCCGACGACCAAGGTCACAGGGAGCGGGACAAGAGGGAGGGGCTGCCTCGCGACAGGCTGTGGGGCAGCAAGCCCGGCGCGCGGCGGCGCTCAAGCGCCTCGGTGTGCCGCATCTGTCCTGGTGCGAAACCGTGCTGGTCCTTGACCATTGCAGGGCCGCGTTTGACAATCGGCGCACTTTGTCGAGCGGCAACTACCAAGAGGATGAAGCGAAGCGACTGCTGGGTACTGTCCTCAGCGGCAAGTGGAGGCTGGATTCGCTGGTCGGGCAGGGGGGCATGGCCGCGGTCTACGCGGCGACGCACCGCAACGGTCGGCGTGCCGCGATCAAGTTGCTGAAGGCGGAATTTAGCCGCAACACCCTGGTGCGGGACCGCTTCCTGCGTGAGGGCTATGTGGCGAACCACATCGGACACCCGGGCGTGGTGGGCATTCTCGACGACGACGTCACCGAATTGGGGCAGGTCTATCTGGTGATGGAGTTGCTGGAGGGCGACTCGTTTCACGCCCGCATTCGCGCCCGCTCGCTCAGCTCGGCGCAGATCTTGTTCATCGGTCAGCAGGTCCTGGAACCCCTGGCCACCGCCCACCGCCGCGGCGTCATCCACCGCGACATCAAGCCGGCCAATGTCTTCGTGTGCAGCGATGGCCGCGTGAAGGTCCTGGATTTTGGGCTGGCGCGAGTCATGGAGGGCAACGACCTAGAACCGACTCGCGACGGGCTGGTTCTGGGCACGCCCGCCTTCCTGTCGCCCGAGCAAGCCCGCGCCAAGCGCGACGACATCGACTGGCGCGCCGACCTCTACAGCGTGGGTGCCATGTTGTTCTATGCCCTTTCGGGGCGCTGCGTCCACGAGGGGGAGAGCGAGCTCAAGATCCTCATGTCGGTCATGAAGAAGCCCGCGCCGCCGCTCGTGTCGGTTTGGCCGGTGGCTCCCGCCAAGGTGGCGGCCCTGGTCGACCGTGCCCTGCGCTTCGATCCCGCTGAGCGCTGGCAGTGCGCCGAGGACATGGCCGCCGCGACCGCGGAGGCCTTCCACGAGATGACCGGCATGGCCATCCCGGCTACCGCGCGTGTGGACTCCGAGGACAAGAAGGGCTGGACGCGCGCCGCCGTGAACCCCGCCGCTAATCGCGCCGCCGCGCCGTCGACGGAAATGACCGCAGACGACTTCATCCCCATCAGCATGGTCTTCGAACCCGATACCCAGGTGACGGCCTCGGCCGCGTCCGATCCTTTCAAGACGCCGCCGGCCCCGCTCAAGCGTTAGAAGCCCGAACGCTTCGAATCGGCCGCAGACGCGGATCCCGGCCTCAACCGCGCAGAAGCGCGCGGCAGCGCTCGACATGGGCGGCGCCCTGGGGGCCGGCGAAGGGGGCCAAGGCTTGGGCCAATTCCGCCATGTCGGCGTAGCGCTCTTTCGGGGCCACACGCAGGCAACGCTCGGCCGCCGCCGCGAATTCCGTGGGCAGATAGGGGCAGAGGGTGGCGATGGGGACGAAATCTCCCTCCATGACCTGCAGGCACAGGGCGGGCAGTGACCCGGCGCTGAAGGGCAGCCTGGCCGTGACCATGCGGTAGAGCACCGCCCCCAGGGACCACTGGTCCGTGCGGAAGTCGGCGCTGCTCGCGGACTCCATCTGCTCGGGTGACATGTAGAGCGGCGAGCCCAGGGAGGTCTGCGGTCGGGTGAGGCCCCGGTTCTGGTTGTCGTCGAGGATCTTCGAGATCCCGAAGTCGGCGATTTTCAGCACCTTGGCGCCGCCCTCGCCGGCACAGAGGTACAGGTTGGCGGGCTTGATGTCGCGGTGAATGACCCCGGTGGCGTGAGCCGCCGACAGACCTTCGCAGACCTGCAGGGCCAGATCGCAGGCCACCTGCAACGGCAACGCGTGCCCGCCGCTGAGCAGCTTCTCCAGGGTGGCCCCGTGCAGGTACTCCATGAGCAGGTAGGGCGTCCCCGTGTCCAGGGTCCCCACCTCGGAGATGTGGACCACGTGAGGGCTCTCGATGCGCCCGGCCGCCTCCGCCTCGCGCAGGAAGCGGACCTTGGCCGAGGGATCGCGGGCCACGCTGGGACGCAGGAATTTCAGGGCGAAGGTCTGCTCATCTGCCAGGCGACGGACCTGCACGACCACGCCCATGCCGCCCGCACCCAGCACCCGTTCTACGCGGTACTTGGCTGCCAGGATCTCTCCCGCGGGGACGTCGTCCTCTCGGCGAACGGTGGGCAGCTGGAAGAGAGCCATCTCTGGGCCTACGGTAGCAGATGGCGTGGCCGTGGTGCAGGAGACATGGACAGCCTGTGGCAAGAGCCCGCGACCGGTCGGGTGAGGTACATGAGAATAGGCGAGCCCGCACGATCTGTGCTCATGGTAGAGAGCCGGGTGCCCGAAGGAGTCCTCCCATGAAGAACCCTCTGCTCGTCCCAGAACTGCGAGAGATGCTCGCCGCCGGACGCATCGACGAGTTGCGCGACTTCTGTTCGGTGACATCGGCGGCAGCCACTGCCGAGTTCCTGAGCGCCCTGACCACGGACGAGCTGAAGTCGGTCCTGTTTCTGCTCGAGTCGGCCCAGCGGACCGCCATTTTCAGCAACTTGGATGACGAGTCGCGCCTTTCGCTCATCGATGCCCTGGACCGCGAGACCGCGGCCGGCCTGGTGGCCGACATGCCGGAAGAGGCTCGCGCCGAGTTCGTCGGCCGCCTGACCGAGGAGCAGCAGGGCAAGCTGCGCGCCCTGTCGCGGCAGGCCGCGCCCGAGGACGCCAAGCCCTTGCTCGAAACCCTGGACGAGGTTCAGGAGAAGCCCGAGCCCGAGGAGATGACAGCCGAGGAGCTCGCCAGTGAGGTCGCCGAGCACCTGGAGTGCTTCCGCGTCGCCAAGGGGCGGGTGACGCGCCTCAATCGCATCGAGCGCAATTGCTGGATCAACATCGTCAACCCGACGCGCGAGAGCCTGCCCCTCATCGCCGAGCACTTCAAGATCCCGCTCGACTTCCTCACCGCATCCCTCGACGTGGACGAGACGGCGCGCATCGAGGTGGACGACGGGGCCACGCTGCTCATCGTGAAGGTCCCGTACTTCGACGAGAAGAACGTGGACGTGTTGTACATGACCGTGCCCATCGGGGTCATCCTGGTCAATGGCTTCACCATCACCATCTGCCCGCGCCAGCCGACGGTCCTGCAGGCCTTCATGGACAACCAGGTCCGCAACCCGGCCTCGGGCCACCGCTTCATTCTGCAGCTCATCCTGCGCGCCACGCAGCTCTACCTGCAGCACCTCAAGCAGCTCAACAACACGGCCAACGTCATTCAGAAGAAGCTGGAGCAGGAGTCGCGCAATCAGCAGCTCATCAAGCTGTTCAACATCGAGAAGAGCCTCGTGTATTTCAACACCTCGCTGAAGAGCAACATGCTGATGCTGGAGCGGTTGCAGCGGCTGCGTGGCTTCGATCTCAACGAGAACAACCGAGAGCTGCTCGAGGACATCTTCACCGAATGCAAGCAGGCCATCGAAATGGCCAACATCTACAGCGACATCTTGAGCGGCATGATGGACGCCTTCGCCTCCGTCATCTCCAACAACCTCAACATCGTGATGAGGGTGCTCACGTCGATCACCATCGTCATCACCATCCCCGTTCTCGTCACCGGCTTCTTCGGCATGAACGTGGACCTGCCGGGCGGGAAGCACCCCTATGCCTTCATGGGCATCATCGCGCTCTGCGTGATCCTCTGCTCGGGCGCCATCGTGTATTTCCGGCGCAAGCGCTGGCTCGAACCCTGACACGAGACGGCGAGTCCGCGCCCACCCGCGACCTCGCGCCCCTTATGCTTGTCGCATCCCCGAGCGCCACGCTACACTTCGCGGCGCATTGCGATGGCTCCTGCCTAAGCAGGACCAGGACGAAAGAGGCCTCAATGGACGTTACACAGCAATCGGACGACGGATTGGTCGGTGCCGTTCTGCAGGGGGCTTATCGGATCGACGCCGTGGTGGGCAGGGGCGGGATGGGCGTCGTGTACGCCGCCACTCACCTGCGCCTGGGCAAGCAAGTGGCGGTCAAGGTGCTGGCGCGTGAGCTGGTTGAAAGCGAAGAGGATCTGCTGCGTTTCAACCGCGAGGCGGAAGTCACGAGCGGGCTGGGTCATCCCCACGTGGTGCAGGTCTTCGACGTGGGCACCACGCCCGAGGGCGCGCCGTTCCTGGTCATGGAATTCCTGCAAGGGGAGGGGCTCGACCAGCGGATACAGCGGGAGGGGCGTCTGTCCCCGATCCGCACCGCGCGTCTCATCAAGCAGGTGGCGTCGGCCTTGTCCGCGACCCACGCGAAGCAGATCGTTCACCGTGACCTCAAGCCCGGCAACATCTTCCTTCTGTCGGCGTCTTCCGACGGGGACTTCGCCAAGGTGCTCGACTTCGGCATCAGCAAGGTTCGCACGGCGACCACCAAGCTCACCCGCGCCCAGGCCATCATTGGTACGCCGGACTACATGTCGCCCGAGCAGGCGCGCGGGGAGATCGACCAGATTGACGAGGCCACCGATCAGTGGGCCTTGGCGTGCATCGGCTGGGAATGCCTGTCGGGCAGGCCGCCCTTCTGCGGCGCGGGCATGATGGCGGTGCTCTCCCAGGTTGTGCACCAGGACCCCAAGCCCCTGAACGTGGATGGTCTTTCGCCCGAGGTGGAAGAGGTCCTCCGTCGAGCCCTGAGCAAGAGCAAGATGGCGCGGTTCTCGTCCGTGGCCGAGTTCGCCGCTGCCTTCGAGGCCGCCGTGGCAGGCCGACCCTGGTTCGTCGCCGGTGCATCGGATGTCCGGCGGACGGCGCCGCTGACCATCGTGCCCTCGGAATCCTCGGACCTGCCGCCCGTGCCGACGGCCGTCGGGCCCGCCCCGTCCGCGCCGGCCACCCGGCTGCTTTCTACCTTCCGCAGCACGGCGGGCGAGATTTGGAGTCCTAGCCCCGCGGCCCCCCCGCGGCCGCGGTCCAGGACATGGTTGTGGTCCGCGGTGGGTGTGCTGGCCGGAGCGCTCGCAGCGGTCGGTTTCGTCTCGCTGCGACCGCGGCCGGTCCGTGTGGCACCAGCGGTCGCACCGGCGGGCAAGGCGGTCCTCGCGGCGCCCACGCCGCCGCGC
>JAEXQJ010000002.1 GCA_023438785.1 Pseudomonadota bacterium | reverse complement strand
GCTATGGGCAGCCCGCGGTGGGAAGTCGGACCGCCCGACCGAAAGCGCGCTCCCTGCTCGCCTCACGTCCTCGGGTGTTGACCGCGTACCTGCACGCGGTCGGACGGGCTTCTCGTCCCACGCGTCCAGCGTCGAAGGACGGCCGCACCCACGACGAGGCATGGCCACACACTGTGAGGGGTGTTCGCCGAGAGGTTGCAGTCACAACCGTACGCCCCCCCGAGGGTCAGGTCGCTTGCTCCGCCGTCGCCGCTCTCGGTTCCGTCCTCCAGCATGGTCAGAGCGGCCGTGGGTGCGGACAACCCGACATAGCTCTCGACGAACCTCTTATCGCCGGTGGATGTCACGTCAAAGGTGCAGGCGCGCAGCATGGCTTCATCGGTTACGCCCCCTGACCGACACACCTTCTCGGCTGCGCTGCGCTTGGCGTCGTCTTGGACGAGGGCACACGGCGCGACCGGGAAGTCGCGATCCGTGAACGTCTCCGTGGACTCGTCGGGGCCGTAGTCGAAGAGCGATTCCTCCTGGCTCACCCTCCAACTGTCCCCAAATTCACGGTAGAGCTGATGGAACGTGATCGGTTGCGGCATGAGGCGCCCGTCTCGGGTGCGCAGGTCGTTGCTGAGATCCCCATCGGGGCTTCCAAGAAGACCGGTTGCCGAAGCTTGGCCCGCGGTGCCGAGCCGCACGGAGATATCCAGGTAGCCCGCCCGTCTGACGTTGATGACGACGTGATCGCCGGTATCAGGGGACCTCACCGTGTAGAGCGTATTCCCGTCACGATTGCTGTTCTCGATGACGATGCCGTCAGGAAGGGCCAGCGTTCCGGAGCAACTGCACTCGGCGGGGATGCTGGCAGCTGCCCCATCGGCATCCAACGCACACGGGATCCTCGTCGGCGCGCCGTCGATTGACAACGGCGGTGTCTCGCGCGCATGGACCATGATTCGGTTCGCGCCAATCCTGCTTGCCGCGGCGACCGCGACCGCGGCACACCGCCCCTGGGCTTCTTGCCGCACCTGCAGGGCGAACAGGTTGCTGTTCAGCAGGACGAATTCTCCGACTGCCTGAAAGTCATAGAAAAGGCCATCGAGCGATTTGAAATGGGGATCTCCCACGATAACGCCGTCCTTGCAGCAAGTGACCTTCGCCGTACCCTCCCAGTAGACGCGCGGCGGTTTAGTGGGAGCGCACACGAAGCCGGTATCGGGACAATAGGTCGCCCCCCTCACCATGTCGCCGCATGTGATCCCCGCGTTGGTTCGGCAATTCTCCATGCACTCCTGGGCGTCGAAGCCCGCACAAGGCACGACAATGAAGGCTCGCACAGCGCGCGAGCTCAACAGGGTGGCGGCAACGACGCCCATCGTAACCGTCGCCAATACGGTGTTCCTTCCACTCATCACAATACCCTCCTCCCAGTCCGGTTGACCCGCGGCACCGAGCATCACGCCGGGGATTGCGGAACGTCAACCGCATTCACTCGGCGACCGGCACTACGACTTGCGAGCTCGCGCCGCCGCGTAAGCGCAGCCCAAGCTCTCCCGGGCGGCCGCGACAGAGACGGCTGCCCAGCGGTCCTCTGGCAGGCGTCGGTGACCTCGGCGCGCGGCCTTCTCGCTCTGGACCTCAGACCGGCTTTCGGCCCAGCCCCAGGTTCGCGACCATGGTCAACATCTGGGGCCCCGTGCCGTACTTGTCGGTCAAAATGGCCAAGAGGTCATGCTCGAGGTTTTGCCACGCGCTTGGCCCCAAGGTCCGCTCCAGCAGGGCGCGCCGAACGTGCTCTTTTCCGTCGGCAACTCCTGGATGAAGAGGTTCGGCGCGGCTGCCCGCGCGTTGGCGGACGTGCCAGGCCCACAAGGCGAGAACGCCCCGCTTCCTCCCCGGCGTCACCACGCTGTCAGTTCGCCCGGAGATTCCACTCCGTCGCAGGTCCGGTGCGACCGGTGCCATGAGCTTCCCCTGGGCCGTATCGCCAACGACGAGGACACGCCATCTCCCCAGCGTCTCGCCGCCTGCGCAGTACTTCCCTCGCACGGGTACGCCCGAGACATCACAACGGTCCTTCCGCCACATGACGCCAACACTCAGGTTCGTGATGGCAACTACCCTCGGTGAGGCGCCTTCGATGCGCCTTCCGGGGAAGGCGGCGAGAGCTCCGCTACAATCGTGGTGGGAATTTTCTGCTGCCCTTGTACGCAGCAAGCACCGCCTCCCCCGAACTCATGCAAGCCGGTTGGGGCCCACGGATGCCGATCACCCCAGAGGTCAGGGCGTTCGACAACAGCCGGCCGCTCGTGCGGAATCGGCCGTTCGGGAAGACTTCGATCGCTGTGGTTGAACACTCCGTCACTCTGCTGGGAGTGTAGAGCCCAGCAGTCGCGCCAATCCCGCCCACCCTTCGGATCAGCTCGGCCACGAAGTCCTGCGCCCTGACCAATCCCCGGCCGGTGCCCACGCTCTGGGTACCACCATAGGCAATGATGAGTTGAGCCAGCGGCATTTTGGACAGAGACAGGAGAGCCGCAGACGTCCGCTGATCCACGTAACTGGTAGCGCCGCCTATGGCATGCCACAGCCCTGCTTCTCTCGGTGTGCTCACTGCGAAGGCCACGCAGTCGCTTAGGCGCTCGGTGTAGAGACTGTCCCTCTCTCCGCATGCGCGAAATTCCCCCATTTCAACCGTGATCCTCGCCATGCCCCCTGCTCCTTGCCGTTGGACCGATGAGAGCCCCGTCCTTGAGGCCCCGTTCGGGCACAGCGTAGCCGTAACGGACCTGCCGGTAAAGGACGCGCCACGGACAGGGCTCGCGAGGCATTCTGGGCCTGACCCGATTTGGTGCTGACTTCTCCCGACCGAAGGCCGATGTTCAACTGGCTCTCGGCCACCACGCCCCAGAGTGTTCTCCGCGTGTCCCCAGTCGCGCAATTCTATTGACGACGCCCTCGCCGGCGGACACGGTGCGGAGCATGTACTCGCTTCGACCGGCTCGCGCCGACGAGCTCTCCGCGATTCAGACCATCGAGCAGCGGGCCGCCACATGCTTCGTCGCTCTCGGCCTGCCCGCCGCGGCCGAGCTGCCGGTGCAGACGTGCGAGTCCCTGCGACTGGCCTGCGGCGCCAAACGAATTCTGGTCGCCGTCGACGGCGAGGACCGTCCCGTAGCCTTCGCCGTGTTCGAGGCGACGGCCGACGGCAGCGTGCACCTGCAAGAGCTTGATGTCCTGCCCGAGCACGCTGGCCGCGGGCTCGGGCGTCGGCTCATCGAGGCGGTGGCGGCCTGGGGCGTCGAGGCAAACCTCAAGACGATGACCCTCACGACCTTTCGGGATGTTCCGTTCAACGCGCCCTTCTACAGGCGCGTGGGCTTTCGCGTCCTCGAGGAGCACGAGCTGACTCCTCGCCTAGCCCGCATACGCGAACAGGAGAGAGAGCACGGCATCGATCTCGCGCCCAGAGTCGCCATGCTCCGCAACTTGCGCGCCTAGCTGAGCGGCCGGCAGGCAGGCTCGACGGCGTGTTCGGCGAGTCGATGGCCGGCGAATGCGGCCGTGTAGGCACGCAATTCGACCGGCCGCCCATCAAGCGCAAGACCGGCGCCTCGGTCAAGAAGCCCCGGGCCACCTCGCCGCCGCCGAGGCCGCGGCCTACTGTCGAGTCAGCACGACGAAGGCAGCGGGATCGCCGTCGCTGGGGAAACTGAGGCGAATCTCGTTCCCTGAGACGCAGTACTGGTTGGGCTCGTCGGCCAACTCGCCGTCGGGCGTGCTGGTGATCGTGTTCCCGGAAATCGTGTACGTGCCGGTCTCGGTCCCGCTTCGAGCGGTGAACGTAGCGTCGCAGCGGCACGAGCTGGTCCCAGAGCAGGCGAGCGACTCGAACGTCATGGTCGGCTCGTCCGCTGCTCCTTCACGCATGGCGGTTTCGAATTCGCTGCAGGTCGTGCCGATCCCCATTTCACTCAAGCAGCTACTCGGAAGCGTCATGACCTCCGTGACCGAGAGCGTGACGGTGGACGTATAGCGGTTTCCGTCGACGAAGGTGAAAGTGCCATCCATCGTAGAATTGGACACGGAAATCGTCCCGCCGGGACACCCGCTAATCGGCTGGGAGACACCGCTGATGCAGGTCGAGGTGATCTTGTAGGTGCCAGGTACGATGGTTCCGCCGCATGCGGTGAACGTCGAGCAGCTACCGCCGCTGCCACCCCCGCCGCTGCCCCCCGCCCCGCTGCCACCCGCCCCGCTGCCGCCC
>JAEXQJ010000419.1 GCA_023438785.1 Pseudomonadota bacterium | reverse complement strand
CGCACGAGGAAGAAGACGGCCAGTCCCACGCCGAGGACGCCGCCGCCCAGCAGCCATACTGGCAGGCTCGTGCGCCGCGCCGCCGTGGTCGGGGCCAGGCGCTCACCAGCCGTGTTGGACAGCGTGGTGGCCTTGCCCGCTGGCTTGGTCATGTCACCGGCCGGTGCATCGTCGCGCAGCAGCTTGGTCGCCGAGGGCGCCGGCGCATAGGGAATGGGCTGCATCCCAGCCGCGGCGGACAGGGACGCATAGACCTCGGCCATGGATTGCTGGCGCGCCTCGGGCGATTTGGCCAGCATCTTGGCCACCAACGTATCCAGGCCGGCCGGCAGTCCCGCCACCCGCGCCTGCAAGGGCATGGGCGTCTCGTTGAGATGCATGTTGACCAGGGCACCGAAGCCGTCGGACACGAAGGGCGGTGCGCCGGCCAGCATTTCGTAAATGATGATGCCCAGCGAATAGATGTCGCTGCGGTGATCGACCTCTTTGGTGCCCAGGCACTGCTCCGGGGACATGTACGCGGGCGTGCCCATCAGGGTACCCGTGCGCGTCTTTACCGAATCGCCGCTCAGCTTGGCCTGCAGCTTGGCGATGCCGAAGTCGAGCACCTTGACGTGCTCCTGGCCTGGATTGGCCACGTCGGGAACGATGAAGAGATTGTCGGGTTTGAGATCGCGGTGGACGATGCCCTTGGCGTGGGCCGCGCCCAGGGCCGAGGCGGTCTGCAGCGCGAAGGCCACGACCGCAGCGGGTTCGATGCGCGTCTGCCGTCGGATGCGCGCGGCGAGGGACTCACCTTCGAGCAGCTCCATGACCAGGTAGGCCACCCCCGACTCCGTGGTGCCCGAGTCCAAAATCTCGATGATGTTCGGGTGGCGGATCGCGTTGGCCGCGCGCGCCTCATTGACGAAACGGGCCAGAAGACTCGGATCCGCGGCCAGCTCCGAGCGCAGCACTTTGACGGCCACCTTGCGCCCTATGCTGGGGTGTTCGGCCAAATAGACCGCGCCCATCCCGCCCTCGCCCAGGAGGGCGATAGCCCGGTAGTTGCCGAAGAGCTGCCCGATCATCCGCGCGAGTGTATCGCGTTTTCGCGCCGCTGCTCAGGCCGCCACGAGCCGGGACCGGGCGCGGTCACACCCCGGGGACCTGGGTCAACACCCACCGCGCGCGTATCGTCGAGCCTGACCGCCTGCTTGAACATCTCGGTTGGGCCCGTAAGGCGTCGTGCCAAGGTGGTACGCCCTCAGGGCAGGTCTCGATTGCCGGCTGCAAGTTGGCGATAGGGGCTGGAAAAAGGACAGTTCCTCTCCTAAATCCTTTGATCAGCTACGTGCCCGAACGACTCACGCCTTTGCCAAAGCGACAGGCAAGTTCACGCTCAACCGGCCGATGTTCTGACCGAAGGCAGGACTTGCCCTCAGCCGTCTCGGAAGCTAGACGCTTCTGCCCCCCTCTATCCGAGTGCCCATGACCAACCCCGTCGAGACCCCCCGCGTCGATCTGGAGCCTCTGCGCCTCTTGCTGGCCGCGTGGCCCGATCTCAAGCCTCGCAACCTCATCGCGGTTCTGCAGAAGACGCAGGACACGTACGGCTATCTGCCGACCGAGGCGTTGGATTACATCGCCGATGCCATGCGCATCTCCGAGGCCCGCGTCTATGGCGTGGCGACGTTCTATTCGCAGTTTCGGCTGCAGCCCCAGGGTGACCACGTCATTCAGGTGTGCAACGGCACGGCGTGCAACGTGAAGGGCAGCGAGGAGCTGCTCGACGAGTTGATGGCGGTGCTCGGCATTCGCGCCGGCGAGACCACACCGGATGGCCGCATCTCTCTCGAAAAGGTGAACTGCGTGGGGGCCTGTGGCGTGGCACCGGCCGTTGTCATCGACGGCGAGGTGCATGGCCGCATGACGGCCAAGGCGGTGTCCAAGCTGGCCCAGAGCCTGCTCAAGTCGCCCAAGCCCGAGTTGCGCGTGGAGGGCGCGCCCACCAAGAAGCGCGGGCGCACCTTCCTCGAGCGTTGTTGCGACAAGTGCCAGCACCGCCCGGGCACGCCCTGTCCCAACTTCCTGCTCTGCCGCATGGAGGGCGTGTCCTGCCACGAGGACGAGGCCTGCCAGAAGTACCGCCAAGAGCTGCGCCACATGGTGGAGCACAACGATCCGCAGTTCATCGCGACGGCCTTCCTGTGCAAGGGCCTGACCTGCGATGCGGGTGGCGAGCCTCCGGTGTACAAGGCTTTTCTGGCCGAATTGGACAAGCGCGGCCTAGCCGGCAAGGTCGATTTCATCGAGACCGGGTGCCAGGGTTTGTGCGAAGTCGGCCCCATCGTGCAATTGCGGCCCCTCGAGGCTTTCTATTGTCGGGTCAAACCCGAGGACGTGGCCGACATCGTCGAGCAACACATCCTGGGCGGCAAGATCGTCGAGCGCCTGCTCTATGCCCCGGGTCACGTCACCGAGGCCTCGATTCCCTTCTACGCCAAGCAAGAGCGGCGCGTCCTCTCCAACTGCGGGAAGATCGACCCGGAGAATATCGACGAATACATCGCGCGCGGCGGTTACAAGGGGCTGTACAAGGCGCTGAAGGAAATGACCCCCGAGCAGGTCATCGCTGACATCACGGCGGCCGGCCTGCGCGGTCGCGGCGGTGGCGGCTTCCCCACCGGTAAGAAGTGGTCCATCGCGCGTGGCCAGCCCGACACCCGACGCTACATCGTCTGCAATGCGGACGAGGGCGATCCGGGCGCGTTCATGGATCGCAGCGTGCTGGAGGGCGATCCCCACCGCGTGCTGGAGGGCATCCTCATCGGCGCCTACGCCATCGGCGCCGAGCACGCCTTCATCTACTGCCGCGCCGAATACCCGCTGGCCATCCGTCGCCTGGAGATCGCCATGGCCCAGGCCCGCCTCTATGGCCTGCTCGGCCCCAACATCCTCGGCTCGGGCAAGAGCCTGCACGTGGAGATCGTGCAAGGCGCCGGCGCCTTCGTGTGCGGCGAGGAGACGGCCATGATCTCCAGCATCGAGGGCAAACGGGGCATGGCGCGCAACAAGCCGCCCTTCCCCGCGGCGCATGGCTTCGAGGGTCACCCCACCTGTGTCAACAACGTGGAGACCTTCGCCAACGTGCCGCTCATCCTGACCAACGGCGTGGCCTGGTTCCGCGGCGTGGGCACGGAGACCAACGCGGGCACCAAGATCTTCTCGCTGTCCGGCAAGGTGAAGAACACGGGCTTGGTCGAGGTGCCCATGGGCATCACGCTCAAGGAGCTGCTGGAGGAGATCGGCGGCGGCGCGCCCCACGGCTCCACCATCAAGGCCGCGCAGACGGGAGGGCCCTCGGGCGGTTGCATCCCCGCGGCCGCCATGGCTACGCCCGTGGACTACGAAAGCCTACGCAAGCTGGGCGGCATGATGGGCTCGGGCGGATTGGTGGTCACCGATTCGGCCACCTGCATGGTGAATTTCGCCAAGTTCTTCCTCAGCTTCACCCAGCACGAGTCGTGCGGAAAGTGCATCCCCTGCCGCGAGGGCACCAAGCGCATGCTGGAGATCCTGAGCCGCATTACCGACGGCAAGGGCAAGCGCGAGGATCTGGCCGAGTTGCGCCACCTGGCCTCGGTCATCTCGCGCACCTCGGCCTGCGGTCTGGGCCAATCCGCGCCCAACCCGGTGGTGTCGACGTTGCGCTACTTCGAGGGCGAGTACCTCTCGCACATCGAGGACACGCGTTGCCTGGCCGGCGTGTGCCGCTCGCTGCTCACCTACCACATCCTCGCCAACTGCCGCGGCTGTGGCCTGTGCGCGCGCAAATGCCCCGTCCAGTGCATCAGCGGTTCAAAGGGTGACATCTACGTCATCGACAATAGCCGCTGCATCAAGTGCGGCGAGTGCCACCGTGTTTGTCCCTTCGGCGCCGTAGCGAGGACCTGATTCCATGGCTGACGTCAATCTGACCATCAATGGGTTGCCGGTTCGCGTGCCCGCGGGGTCCACCCTGCTGCAGGCCGCCGAGGCGGTGAGCATCCGCATACCCACCCTGTGCTACGACAAGCAGTTGACGGTATCGGGCGCGTGCCGCATGTGCGTGGTCGAGGTGGCGGGGCCCAACGGCACCACGCGCCTGGAGCCCGCGTGCAGCTACCCGGCCCAGGAGGGCATGGTGGTGCGCACCAACACGCGCGAGCTACGTGATGCCCGCCGCACCATCATCGAGCTCATCTTGGCCAATCACCCGCGCGCCTGTCAGACCTGCATCCGCAACCAGCGCTGCAGCCTGCAGGAGGCCTGCCGCGAATACGGCATCACCGACATCCGCTACGAGGGTGAGAAGCGGCACCACGACGTCGACACCTCGTCGGTGGCCCTCACCCGTCACCCCGACTACTGCATCCTGTGCGGCAAGTGCGTGAAGGTCTGCAAGGAAGTGCAGGGCGTCTACGCCCTGGATTTCGTCAAGCGAGGCTTCAACACGACGGTGTTGCCACCCTTCGATCGCGATTTGGTCGATACGGTGTGCGTGTTGTGCGGACAGTGCCTGCTCAAGTGCCCGGTGGCCGCGATTCGCGACAAGAGCTACATCGACAAGGTCGAGGCGGCCCTGGAAGACCCCGACACCATCGTCACGGTGCAGGTGGCGCCGTCGGTGCGGGCCACCATCGGGGAAGTCTTCGGCCTGCCGCCCGGGGTCTCGCTGACCCGCAAGCTGCCCACGGCCCTGCGCCGCCTGGGTTTCAACTACGTGTTCGACACGGACTTCGGCGCCGACATGGCCGTCATGGAAGAGGGCCACGAGCTCATCGAGCGTATCCAGTCCGGCGGTCCGTTCCCGCTCATCACGAGCTGCTCGCCGGGCTGGGTGAAGTTCATGGAGCACTTCTACCCAGAGTTCATCCCCAACATGTCGACGGCCAAGAGCCCGCAACAGATCGTGGGCGCCCTGACCAAGACGTTCTTCGCCCGGCGCAAGGGCCTTGATTACAAGAGGCTGTTCAACGTCTCGGTCATGCCGTGTAGCGCGAAGAAGTTTGAAATCCAGCGGCCCGAGCACCGCCTGGAAGACGGCACGCCCGAGATGGACGCCGTGCTGACCACGCGCGAGTTCGGCGATTTGCTCAAGCTGCACGAGATCGATGTGCCCACCCTGCCCGACGGGGAATTCGACCCCATCCTGGGCGACGCCACGGGCGCCGGTCTGATGTTCGGCGTGACCGGCGGCATGATGGAGGCGGCGCTGCGTACGGTGGCCGCGGTCCTCGATCCCAAAGCCGATGCACGTCTGGAGTACTCGGTGTTGCGCGGGGCGGGCGGCATCAAGCGCGGCAGCGTGCTGGTCGGCGATCGCGAGATCAAGCTGGCCGCGGTCAACGGCCTGGCCAACGCGCGCAAGATCCTCGATGAGATCAAGCAGGGCGAGGAGATCCATTTCCTCGAGGTCATGGCCTGCCCCGGCGGTTGCATCGGGGGCGGCGGACAGCCCCTGCCCACCGATGAGGAAACCCGCCGGCGCCGCATCGAGGCCATGTACGCCGAAGACCGCGGCATGGCCGTGCGCCAGAGCCACAAGAGCCCCGCGGTGCGCATGGTCTACGACGAGTACCTGGACAAGCCGTGCAGCGAAAAGGCCCACAAGTTGCTGCACACCACGTACACGCCTCGGCAGCCGCGGGGATTCTGAGCCCGGGTTGGAAGTCGCACCGAGCCGTTCGGAGTGGGTTCGAAACAAGCGAGCAACGACCCCGCTGCCGGATCAGAACCCGCCCGAACGGCGAGGGGAGGCCTCGCCGCGGGCGCTGATCAGGCTACTTCTCGGTATAGGGATGGAAGTCGCCCTCCGAGGCCTCGGAGTCGAGGTGCAGGGCAACGCCGCTGGCGGGGACGGCCTTGCTGGGCTTGGCGGCGGGCTTGCCTTCTGCCCGAACGGCGACCTTCTTGCTTTCCCGGTGTGCCTTGAAGGCTGCCCTCTGGGGCGCGGAGCCGTTTTCTTCCAGCTTGAAGAAGGCGATGGCCGACTGCAGGCGCTCGGCCTGGCCCGAGAGCTCCTCGGCCGTGGTGGCCATCTCCTCGGCGGACGAGGCGTTCTGCTGGATGACCGAATCGAGCTGGGTCAACGCCTGCGTGATCTGGGTGGCGCCCGAATCCTGTTCGCGGCTTGCACCCGTGATCTCCTGCACCAAACCGGCCGTCTTTTGCACGTCGGGCAGGATGCGCGAGAGCAGACTCCCGGCTTGCTCGGCCACCGTGACGCTGCTCTTGGACAGCTCGGTGATCTCGCCCGCCGCCTTCTGGCTGCGCTCGGCCAGCTTGCGCACCTCGGAGGCCACCACCGCGAAGCCCTTGCCGTGCTCGCCGGCGCGGGCTGCCTCGATGGCCGCGTTCAGGGCCAGCAGATTGGTCTGCCGTGCGATCTCTTCGATGATCGAGATCTTGTTGGCGATGGACTTCATGGCGCCCACCGTCTGGGCCACGGCCTCGCCGCCCTCCTTGGCATCGGCCGCCGCCTTGAGCGCGATCTTCTCGGTCTGCGTGGCGTTGTCGGCGTTCTGCTTGATGTTGGCGCCCATCTCCTCCATCGAGGACGAAACCTCCTCGATGGACGAGGCCTGCTCGCTGGCGCCCTGGGAGAGCTCCTCCGACGAGGAACTCATCTCCTGCGCGCCCGAGGCCACGTTGTCGGACGCGGCCTTGACATCCCTGACCACGCCCGTGAGCTTCTCCACCATGGTGCGCAGGGCGCGCATCAGTTCGTCCTGGTCAGAGCGCTCGCGCACCTCGAGCTTCAGGTCGCCGCCTGCCAACTGCACCGCGATCTCGGTGACCTTCTTAGTGGCCGCGATCATGGTGGCAAGGGCGCGCATCAGTTCGTCGTGCTCGCTGCGCTCGCGTATGACCGCGTTCAGGTTGCCGGCCGCCACCGCCTGGGCGACCTGGGTCACCTGGTTCAGGGCGTCGATGAGCGTGTTGAGGTTATTCTTGATGTCGTTGAATTCGCCCTGGTACGCGTTGGTGATCCGCGGGGGCATGTCGCCGCGGGCGATGCGTTCAACGTAGTTCGCGGCCAGGCGGAGCGGACTGGTCAACGCATCCAGGGTTTCATTCACGCCCTCGACGATGCGGCGGAAGTCCCCCGAATGGCGCGCAGCATCGCCGCGCGTGCCCAGCTTACCCTCGACGGCGGCCTTGGAGAGCGCACCGGTCTCGGCAATCAGCGCGTTCACCGAATCGATGCAGTTGTTGATGTTGTTCTTCAGCCGGTCGAAATCGCCCTTGTAGGCTTCCGTGAGCTTTGGCGGGATGTGACCGTTGCCGATGTCGTCCAGGCATTTGGCTGCTACGTTGAGCGGGGTGACCAGGGCGTTCAGGGTGCCATTGAAGCCGGTGACAATGCCGCGGAACTCGGGGTCCACGTTGGCCAGATCGCCGCGCGTTTGCAGCTCGCCAGCCGCGATGTGGGCGGTGAGCCGTTCGGTCTCCGTGCGAACCCGGGCAACCGAGCGATTGCTGCTGCGAAACAGCCACAGGCCGAGCAGGATGGCCAACGTGACCACGGCCACCACCACGATGATGCTGTTGCGAATGACAGCGTCGGCGTGCACGGTGTTGTCGTCCGACCGCTTCTTGCCCGCCGCCTCCAGATCTTCACACAGCTTGTCATTGAGCTTGGCCACCCCGTTGCGTTCCCTGGTCAACTCTCCGTTGATGATCTTGAGCGCCGCCTGACCCTCGCCGTTGCGAATCTTCTGGCCCACTTCCCGCATGTGATCGGCCAGTTTGCCGAACGCGACCCCGGTCTCTTCGATGGCACTCTCGAGCGGCGTTCCCTTACCGAGGGTGAGCAGATTCTTGGTCTCCTTGATGGCGCTCGTCAGTTGCTCCTCCATCACGGTCAACGCCTTGCTCTGCTCAGCGGGACTGGTCTCACCCGCGGCCTGAGCCATGTAGATCCACGCCCGCAGGGCCATGGACCGGTAGTCCGATACACGAGCCACCGGGCGCAGCCCCTCCTCGAAGAGCGCCGTGTCCGAGTCGTCCGCCTTCTTCAACGCGGCGGAGTTGTAGATCCCCAACCCGGCAACCACGAGCACGATGATGCCCAGAGCGACGGCGCAACGGCTGGCGATGCTCAGTCGACTGATGAACCCGTCTCCACGTGTCCGCCGAACTCCTTCTCCATCAAACACGGCCTCGTTGCTCATCTAGAACCTCCATAGTCGTACGCGTCATCGTCGAACGAGGCCCTCCGCTCCTGATCCCGTCCTTGTCTGACCGCCCGGGCTGCATTCGGCGTGGGACTACATCGGCGGGTCCGCCTGTAGCTTGACGGACGGCAGTATCCATGCGCGCAGGCGTCACGGAGCGGTGGTGTGCCCGCGCGGCCGTCTCGCGCGGGCGACGAGCCGCCGAGCTAGCGGCCCAGCTCTTCGTCGATGCCTTGCGCGAAGGCCGAGAAGGGCTGCGCGCCGACCAGCTTGCGACCGTTGATGAAGAAGGTCGGTGTGGCCGCCACGCCCAGGGATTGCGCCAGGGCCTCGTCCTCGGCGAGTTGGTCTGCCACCTGGCCGCCGGTTCGGTCGGCATTGAATTGATCCAGGTCCAAGCCCAGCGCTTGCGCGTAGCTGACCAGGTTGGCGTCCGAGAGCGCCGTTCGGTGCTCGAACAGGAGATCGTGCATGGGCCACGCCTGGCCCTGGCGTGCGGCTGCCAGAAAGGCCTGAGCCGCGGGCAGGGCGTTGGGGTGCAGGGAGGGCAACGGGAAGTTCACGTACACCAAGGCCACGTCGTCGGGATAGGTGGCCAGCACTTGGCGCACGGTGGTTTCTGCTTGCGCGCAATAGCTGCACTGGAAGTCGCTGAACTCGACGAGCGTCACGCGCGCGTCGGCAGGGCCACGGCGGGGCGAATGGGCGGGAAGCTCGATCGGCACCGCGGTCTTGGCGAGCGGTAAGGGCAGGCTCGCCTCGCTTACGCAAGACGCACACAGCAGGAGAGCCAGCAGCACGGGCACGCGAAACATCGTCTTCCGTCTAGCAAGGTCCATACGGGATGGCCATCCACGCGTTCGACCGGGCAGACGCGCCGCAACCTGAGCGGCGCTTGCTGCGCGGCTGATTTTGCCTCACCGAAGCGTGTGCCAGGTGCCTCGCTTCGGCTATTCTCGGCGCCCGCATGGCTGACCCGCAGTTGAAGGACATCCGTCACGCCTTTCTGACCGAGAACTTCGGGGCCCCCGATCTGGTGGTGCACACCCAGGCGCCAGACATGCCGCCTCTGGACGTGTGCATCTGGTCGCCCCAAAAGCGAAAGCTTCCGTACGTGACCATCGCCACGGACGGGCTGAGCGAGCTCCTCATGAAGACCGAGGGCGTGCAATCGAGCTGGGCCTGCGAGCGCACGGAGCTGCTCATGTACGTGCGCGAGCTGCGCCTCGATCCCAAGCAGATCCCCTGGCAGCTCGCCTTTCTGCGCATGGTGGCCGACCTGCCCGTGCGCGCCCAGGTGCCGCTGCATGCCTTCTTCGTGCTGGCCAACGGCGATCCGGCAGGGCCCTTCGTGCCTGATTCCAAGCTGACCCACGCGGTGCTCCTGCCGCCCGCCTACGAGAAGGTGGAGTTTCGCGACGGCTTCGATGCGTCCGACGGCACCTCGGTCGAGTACCTGTGGGTCGACTTCTTGACCACGGCCGAGGCGTGCGTCCTGCGCGACAAGGGCAACGCGGGGCTGCTTCAGCTCCTGGCCTCGTCGGGGCACGCCCCGCCCACGGATTTTACCCGTCGCTGTCTCACCGAGCCGGCGCCCGCGCCTGCCGCCCCGGAGGGGACGCCGTAGACCTACTTGGAGACGAGGCCGGACGCCGAGCGCGGGGCCAGGCCGAGCTTCTTGAGGCCCTCTTCCACCTCGTCCTCGTCCACGATGGCGCCCCGGCAATAAGGTGAGCCGCAGCGGCACACCTCGGCCAAGTGGGCGGGGAAGGCGTAGTCGTAGGACAGCTCCTCGCCTTTGCAGATGTCGCGCAGGGCGATCACGCGGGCCCAGGGCTGACCGTCGTCGTCCAGGCCCGTATCCACATCGCAGTTGGGATCGCAGGAGTGGTTGATCCAGCGCGTCTGGTCCACCATGTCGAAGTAGACGTCGTCGGTGACCTTGAGCGAGTAGCGATCGTCGACGGTCTCGCCTTCGTGCCAGGCCACGCCGTCGACTTCGGCGATGACCTCACCTTCGGCGAAGGCACGCTCGGCCATGACACCGTAGCCATCGATGGATGAACGGAAGACTCGAATCCCGGGCACTTGAGGCATGGGTGATTCATGCCACGATTGCTGCCATTTCCAAAAGACCCAGTTGTGCCCCGATGTCCGAACGTGTTCCGGAGGGCCCCGGGTGAGCGCGCGAGGCCGTGGATCGGGATGGAGGCTCCGCCATCCACCCAGGCTTCCACGGCTGAGGGTCCGCATGGCCGACCGAGCGCACAGGGCTACATCGCGCACATGCGCCCAGGACGCGCCCGCCGCACGGACGGCTCTTAGCAATCCCGTTCGGCGCGCCGATAGCCCAGATGTGCCCGGGAGCTCGGCCTGAGGCGCGCGCACCAATGCCTGCATCCCAGACGTCTGGTCCGTTCGGAACGCTCGAAGCGGAACCCGCGCGGGCAAGGCGCGCGCTCGGCCAGTTCCTGGGCGTGGTGGCGATACTGCTGACCGTGCCCATGGCGGAAGCGTGGTTTGCCCGTGATCACCAGACCATGGCCATGCTGTTGTGCGGGGAGGTCATCGTTGGGGGGTGTGCCGTGTTCACGCGTCTGGGCCGCTGGCGCCTGGCGGCCGCCATGCTGGCCTGCAGCCTGGTGGTCATGGCCACCGCCCTCATGGTGGTCAGCGGGCTGGGCTCGCACGACGTGTCCGTCCTCATGATCCCGGGGGCGCTGGTCGTGGGCGGGCTGCTCGTCGAGTGGCGCATGGTGACCCTGCTCACCGCGCTGGCCTGCCTGGCCTTGGCCGGCCTCTACCTGGCCGAGCTCCACGGCATTCTGGTCACACCGTACCGCGACCGCATCGGCCATCGCGGCTTGGTCGACGCGCTCACGATTCTCTTGGGCACGGGGATCGGGGTGGGGTTGATGAGCCGCTCAGTCGCTGAAGCCATGCGGGCCGAGCGCGGTGCCGCGCGCGCCCTGGCCGAGGCCAATCGTGAGCTACAGGCTCGCGCGGATCAGCTGCGCGCCTCGGAGGTCAGGCTGACCACCATCTTTCGTCAGATCCCCATGGCCACCGCCATCGTGTCGCTGGCCGAGCGCCGCCTGCTGGATGTGAACTGTGCCTTCTCCGACTTGACCGGCCGTCCTACGGAGCGGCTGGTGGGGCGGACGCTGCAGGAATCGGGGCTGGAGGCTCTGTTGCCCAACCCTGCTCCCCCGATCGATGCCGCGCCACAGGCGTGCGGGCCACGGCGCTTCCAATGCACAGTGAGCGGGCGCGACGGACAGCACAGTCTGCTGGTCTCGTTGGCGGACATCGAGATGGATGGGCAGTCCTGCGTTCTGCTCGCCGCCAACGACATCACCGATCGCGTGCGCAGCGAAGATGTGTCGGCCAAGTTGCAGAGTGAGCTGCGCCAATCGCAGAAGATGGAGGCGGTGGGGCGATTGGCTGGCGGCGTGGCGCATGACTTCAACAACTTGCTCACCGCCATCACCAATGCCCAGGCCCTGGCCATCGATCCCGCGCTGCCCGAGGCCGACCGCCGCGAGCTATTGACCGAGGCGCAGCAGACGGTGGCCCGCGGCGCCGAGCTGACGCGCCAACTACTGGCCTTCAGCCGCAAGCAGGTCATCGCGCCCGTCATCCTGCAGGTCGATGACGCCGTCTCACAGGCCTTGCGTCTGCTCAGCCGACTCCTGGGCGAGGATCTGACCCTGCAGCCACGCCTGGCCGCGCCCGATGGCCGGGTGCGCGTGGACGCCGCCCAGCTTGAACAGATCCTGGTCAACATCGCCCTCAACTCGCGCGATGCCATGCCAGGCGGGGGCGTGCTGACGGTGGAAACCGCCGTCGTACACGTGGGGGCAGAGACGGCTCCCGAGGGCGCCACGCCGGGCGAGTACATCAAGCTGTCCGTGACCGACACCGGCACGGGCATGAGCCCCGAGGTGCGCCAGCACATGTTCGAGCCGTTCTTCACCACCAAGCCGCCGGGCCAGGGCACGGGCCTGGGCATGTCCATGGTCTTCGGCGCCGTCCGTCAGAACGGGGGCTTCATCACCGTCGATTCAGCGTTGGGGCAGGGCACGACCATCTCGATCTTCTTGCCCCGCGTGTGGGACGCGGCCGATACGCTCACGCCCACTCCCGTCCCCACACCGCCCACCGCGGGGAGCGCCCGGCTGCTCTTCGTGGAGGACGAGGACGTCACCCGGCGGATCATCGTGCGCGGTTTGGAGCGGGCCGGCTACTCGGTCGTGGGTTGCGCCTGCCCCGAGGAGGCGCTGCGTGCGGTGCGCAGCCAGACCTTCGACCTCATGATCACGGATCTGGTCATGCCCGGCATGAATGGCCAGCAACTGGCTCAGATGCTGCGCAAGGATCACCCGCATCTGCAGGTGCTGTACACCTCTGGCTATCCCGAGGAGCTCATCGCTCACCACGGGGTCTTGGAGCGAGGCCTGAGCTATCTGCCCAAGCCCTACACTTTCGAACAACTGCAAACCAAGATCAGCGCCTCGCTGGCCCGCGGCCGGCGAGACACGAGGGACTTGCCCTGACCGCGACTTGAACCCGGTTCTCCCGGTGGGAGATTACGGGCGGCCTTGGCTCGCCCTCAGTCGGCTTAGCAGCTCGTCGACCTGGGCCGCTGTGCGCGCCTGGTCGCCCGAGTTGTCGATGCTGTGCGTGGCCGCGCGGCGTTTGTCCTCGTCGCTGGCTTGAGCGCGCAGGCGGGCTTGGACCTGCTCGCGGCTCGCGTGATCGCGGGCCATGACGCGAGCCAGGCGCTGTTCCTCGTCGGCGGTGACCAGCACCAAGCCGTCGAGCTCGCGGTGCAGCCCGGTCTCCACCAACAAGGCCGCCTCATAGAAGGCCAGCCCATGCCCTTGCGCCTCGAGGGCCGCGGCCAACTCGCGGGCACGTTGCCGAATGCGCGAGTGGGTGATGGTTTCCAGGCGCCGCCGCGCGTCGGGGTCGGCGAAGACGATCTCGGCTAGGCGCTTGCGATCGATGCGGCCGTGCACATCCAGCACCTGCGGCCAAGCCGCGGCGATTTCCGCGTGGGCCGGCTGTCCGGGCTCCACCACCTCGCGCGCCAGCCGGTCCGCGTCGATGACGGGAACGCCGCGTGCGTGCAGCATGCGCGCCACCGTTGACTTGCCGGCGCCCATACCGCCCGTCAGGCCAATCAGCTTGAGCTTCACGCGCACAGTCTACAGGGCGCGTTTCCTTCCGGTAGACTGGGCCGTCCATGGCCAAGCCCGTGATGCCCGAGATCCTCGATGCGACCTTCATCGCCGAAGTGCGCGACGCCGGTGGTTTGCCGCCCCTGGGCGCGCCTGAGATCGCCATCGCGGGGCGCTCCAACGTGGGCAAGTCCACCCTGCTCAACCGCCTGGCCGGCCGACGCGCCCTGGCGCGCGTTTCGAAAACGCCGGGCCGCACGCGGGGGGTCCTCTTCTACGACCTTGCCCTGCGCCTGGCCGGCCGCGAGCAGCGCATGGCCCTGCGCCTTGTGGATCTGCCCGGCTACGGCTATGCCCAGGTCTCGCGCGAAGAGCGCAATGCCTGGCAGCATCTGGTGGAGGGCTACGTGAAGGCGCGCTCGTCGCTGCGCCTGTTCCTGGTCCTGGTCGACGTGCGGCGTGAATTGGGCGAGGAGGAGAGGCAGCTCGTGGAGTGGCTGGCCTCCGAGGGCGTGCCCCATCACCTGGTCATCACCAAACTCGACAAGCTGGGCGCGGCCGAGAAGGGCGGGGCTGCGCGTCGTCTGCGCGCCAGCCTGGGGCCCGCCGCGCCGTCCGTGTCGCTGGTGTCGGGTCAAACCGGTGAGGGCATTGAACAACTGTGGCGCACCATCATCGGCGTTGCGGGCCTGAAAGGCGATCCCACCGGCCCCTCGTTGTAGTCTTCGCCCGCTTGGCAGCTCATCCCCTCATCGGCACCCTTCAACCCGCGGATCTGGACGACGTCTTCGAGATCGAACGCTTGTCCTTCCCCACGCCCTGGACGCGTGAGTATTTCGCCGAGGAGACTCAGCGCCCGTGGGCACGCGTCGAGGTGCTGCGCGAGCGCGGCGACGGGCCCGTGGTGGCGTTCTGTGACTACTGGCTGGTGGCCGACGAGGTGCACATCCTCAACATCGCCACCCACCCCGAGGCGCGGCGCCGCGGTCACGCCGCCTGTCTTCTGCGCCACATCCTCGAGCAGGGCCGTCGCGCCGCCTTCCGTCTCGCCACGCTGGAGGTGCGCAAATCGAATGTAGGCGCGCAAGCCCTCTACGCCAGCTTCGGCTTTCAGGTCATCGGCGAGCGCCCTCGCTACTACGAGGACAATGACGAGGACGCCGTGGTCATGAATTTGGAGCTTGCCTGATGTCCCTCCTTTTCGGTGCGGGTGGCGGAGGGACGCCAGGTACTGGGTGTAGTCGTCGTTCAGCCTGACTTTCTGCTGGGCAACTTCATCTCCCTGCTGGCCGTGCATCCCCAATTCGCAGGGCAGGGCGTGGGCCGAGCCCTGGTCGCTCGCGTGGAAAGGGCCACCTATGCCAGGCGCCGCTGGCTCTACGTCTCGTCCGACACCGCCAACCAGGGGGCGGCCCGCTTCTACAAGACGCTGGGCTTTTCCCGGGTGGCCCGTCTACCCGGCCTGATCAGCGAAGACCGCACCGAGATCCTGTGGCGCAAGATGCGCCCGTAGCCCGGGGCGGCGGGCACTCGAGCTCCTGTCTCCGGGCTGCCTCTGCTGGTCCGGACGCCGTATGTTGAAAAGCAACTTGCGTTTATCGATATTCGATAATATGTTGCCGGTATTCAATATGCGGAGGTCACCATGAAGACGCTTGGAATGCAGAAGGTTCGCAATTGGAGCCGCTGGCTGGGCCTCGTTTCCCGCTTCTGGCTCGTGGGTGGGCCGGTGACCATGGTCGCTCAGTGGCTCGCCCTTCCGGTCCTCCCCGGGGGCATGGCCAAACACCTGCTGGACGCGGAAGCCAAGGTCATCACCTGGCGCGTGCAGCTCCTGGGCATCCTTTCGAGCCTGCCTAGCATGGCGGTGCACGTCCTCCTGTTTCTGCAGCTCGTTCGGCTGCTGGATCTGTGGAAGGAAGGTCAGTTCCTGCAGCAGGACAGCGCCCGCTGTTTCCGCCGCATGGGATCGCTGTTCCTCGTGGGGACGCTCGTCGAGATCGCGTCGCGGCCTCTCCACACCCTCGCCCTCACCATCGACAACCCTCCCGGCCAGCGCGCCCTCAGAATTGGCCTCGGTTCGGATGACGTGCGCACGGTATTCCTGGGCCTCTTCCTGTGGATGCTGGCGTCCATCATGGCCCTGGGTACCCGCTACCGCGAAGAAACCGAGCTCACCGTCTAGGTCCGATGCCCATCCGCGTGAATCTCGACGTCATGATGGCCCGGCGCAAGATGCGGCTCAACGAGCTCGCGGCTCGCATCGGGATCACCGAAGCCAACCTCAGCATCCTCAAGACCGGCAAGGCCAAGGCCGTGCGCTTCTCCACGCTCTCGGCGCTATGTCGCGAGCTGGATTGCCAACCCGGGGACCTGCTCGAATATGTGCCCGAGGCTGAGAAGGGCGAAGCCGAGGCGGTGCCAGGCGGCCAGTAAGGGGCGCCGACGGAGCTACTTGCGAATCTGGTTCTGCAGGAACCACTCGTACGTCTTGCGCACGCCCTCTTCCAACGTGTGTTGCGCCCTCCAGCCCAGGGCGTGCAGGCGGCTGACGTCGAGCAACTTGCGGGGCGTGCCGTCGGGCATGGCGGTGTTCCACTCCTCTTTGCCCTGGAAGCCGACCACCTTCTTTACGATGGCGGCCAACTCGCGGATGGTCACGTCCTGGCCCACGCCCACGTTGACGAACATCTTCTCGTCCTCGCGGTCGCGGCCGGCGTCGAAGTGGTTCATGAGGTAGACGAGCGCGTCCGCCAGATCGTCGACGAACAGGAACTCGCGGCGCACGTTGCCCGTGCCCCAGTGCTCCACGCTGGACGCGCCCGCCAGCTTGGCCTCGTGCAACTTGCGCATCATGGCCGGCAGCACGTGGCTGTTCTGCAGATCGAAGTTGTCGCCTGGCCCGTAGAGGTTCGTAGGCATGGCGGCGATGAAGTTGGTGCCATGCTGCCGGTTGTAGCTCTTGCACATCAAGATGCCGGCAATCTTGGCTAGGGCATAGGCGTCGTTGGTGGACTCCAGCTTGCCCGTGAGCAGGTGCTCTTCCTTCATCGGCTGTGGCGCCAGCTTGGGATAGATGCACGAGCTGCCCAGGAAAAGCAGCTTCTTCACCCGGTGGCGATAGGCCGCGTCGATGAGGTTGGTTTGGATCTGCAGATTGATGCGGATGAAATCCGCGGGGTAGGTGTCGTTGGCCTTGATGCCACCCACCTTGGCCGCGGCCACGAACACGAACTCGGGCTTCTCGCGGGCGAAGAATGCGTCCGTGGCGCGCGGATCCGTCAGGTCGAAATCGTCGCGATCGCTGGTCACCAGGTTGCCGTAATCGCGGCGCAGCCGACGCTCGATGGCCGAGCCGACCAAGCCGCGATTACCGGCGACGTAAATGCGTGAATCCTGCCCCATGGACGTTGCCATGGGCGCAGTGTACTCGATCACTTGCCGACGACGGGCTCGACGACCGACAGCACGCTCTGCTTGACCGCCTCGTCGGTGAACACGGGCAGGTTGCCGGGCACGCTGACGCTGGGAATGCCGGCGGCGGTCAGCCGCTTGATGGCGGGCAGCGCCTTGCTCTGGAACTCGGCCAGACGGGTGCGGATCTTCTCCTCCGTATCATCAGAGCGTTGCACCACGGGCGTGCCGCAGGCCGTGCACTTGCCGTCCGCGGTCGGGGGCTTGAACTGCAGGTGGAAGACCTTGGCGCAGCTCTTGTTCGGGCACACGCGGCGGCCGATGGTGCGCGCCACGATGGCCTCGTCCTCGTTGTCCACGACCAGGACTAGGTCGATGCGCGTGCCGCACTCCTTGGCCAAGTTGAGCAGAAAGTCACTCTGCTCGGGCGTGCGCGGATAACCGTCGAGCACCAGGCCCTTGCCACTCGCGGCGCGGAACGCGGCGGCGAGCAGCGAGTTGGTGATCTCATCGGGAACGAAGAGACCGCGGTCGACGTACTGGGCCGCCTTGAAGCCCAGCACGGCCGCGTCGGCTTCCACGCCGGCCTTGGCCGCGGCGGGCGCCAGCGCGGCGCGAATGGTCGCGTCGGGCGCGAACTTGCCGTCGGTCCACAGACCGTCGGTCTTGGCCTCGGCCCGCACCTTGTTGAACGTGCCCAGGTACTCGCGGAAGATGTTGCCGGTCGCCAATTGGCGAAGTCCGTAGGCCTGAACCAGCACGTCCACGCGCGGCTGCTTGCCGGCGCCACTCTTGCCTGCCACGACGATATTCTGAACGCTCATGTTGCCACCTTTCGCGCGGGACACTAGCCAGCCCGTAGCGCGGTGGCAAGCGCGCCCACTGGATGCCGCGGCGAGCGGATGCCGCGGCATCGGTCCCGTGTGCAGCAGGGGCCTGCTACTTGGTCGCCGGCGGTGGACCGGCCAGGCGGCCTCGCACGGCAGAGAGCAGATCCACGCCGGTCGCGGCCTTGAGTTGCTCGCTGGCCGCGATGATCTTGCCCGCCACGTCACCCTGGCTGGTGCCGTTGCCGCCCACGCCGCCCAGCACCGTGAGGCGATCGATCTTCAGATCGCCGGCCGTGCTCATCACGATGCGCATGAGCTCGTCCACCTTCTGCATGAGGAACACCTCGCGCGCGTTGCCCCCCACCTTGCGCCAGCTACCCGCGATCTCGTGCATGGCCGCCGCGGTGGCACGGCCTTGCTCCACGATGCGCGCGGCCTCGCCCTTGGCCGCCGCCTCGGCCGCCGTCTTCTGGGCCCGCGCCGGCTCCAACACGTCGGCCTGCAGTTGCCGCCGCACCTGCTCCACGCGCGCCTTCTGCACCTCCACCTCGGCCTCGGCGCGCGCCAGCTTGGCGGCCACCTCGCCGCGCGCCTCGGCGATCATGGCCGTGGCCTTGGTCTGCGCGTCCATCACCCGGCGGGCGTTGTCGGCGCGCAGGGTTCCGAGCTGTGCCTCCAGCCGCGAGATCTCCGTCTGCTGGCGGTTCTGCGCCGCCTGGATGGCCGAGTCGGCCCGGCTCTTGGCCTCCGCGATGAGGGCGCGCTTCTGCACCTCGGCCGATTGCTTGCGGCCGATGCTGTCCAGGTAATTGACCTCGTCGGACACGTCCTGAATCTTCAGCGTGTCCAACTCCAAGCCGATGTGGCGCAGATCGTCCTCGGCCTCGGTGAGCAGCGACTGGGCAAACTTGATCTTGTCCGCGTTGATCTCCTCAGGGGTCAGCGTGGCGAGCACGCCGCGCAGGTTGCCCTCCAGGGTCTCCTTGGCCACCGCCATGATGCGCGTCCGGTCCACGCCCATGAAGCGCTCGATGGCGTTGTCCAGCACGGGCTGCTCGCCGGCGATCTTCACGTTGGCGATGCCGTGCACGTTCAGCGGGATGCCGCCCTTGGAATAGGCGCCCGTGACCGCCAGCTCGATGGGCATGTTGGTCAGGTCCATGCGATCCACCGACTCGATGAGCGGTCGTCGCACACGGCGGCCGCCTTTGATGATGTGGTAGCCGACCACGCGGCCGTCGGCCAGAACGCGGCGGCTGCCCGAGAAGATGAGGACCTCGTTGGGTTGGCAGATGTAGAGCAGGCGGGTCATCACCACGAGCAGGATCAGGCCGGCGACGACGCCGACCGCGACGAGCAAGCCGATGGTGCTCATGTGCGCACCCCCTTGAGAGCGGCGGAGCCCGGCGTGGGCGGCGGCTCCGTATGGCGAGAGAGCAGGGCCGTGATGTCCACGCCCGTGGTGGCGAACAGCGAACGCAGCACCTCGGCCACGGCCGCCGGGTAGGACGCGGCGAAGCGGGGCAGGGCCTGCCCGTCGCCCCCGTCGATGAGGTGCACGGGGCCCAGCTTGATGCGCCCGACGCCGTCGGCCACGATGCGCGTGATCTCCTCGATCTTGTTGATGAGGAACATGTCCTGTGCCGACGGCCCCGCCATCTGCCAGGCCTCGGCCACCAAGGCCAGCGATTCGGCGGTGGCGCGGCCGTTTTCGGCGGTGGGGGCCGCCTCGCCCGCGGCGGTCAACGTCGCTGCCTCGCGCTGCACGTCGGCGGGGACCACCACGTCGCTCTGCAGGCGCAGGGCCTCCAGCTCGCGGCGCACACCCTCCAGGGCCTGCATGGCCGTGGCCCGCGCGGCCAGCGCGCCCGCTTCGGCGCGCTCCTCGATGGACTTGGCCTCGGCCTCCAACTCGGCGGCGACGCGGCGTACGTCGTTGCGGCGCTGGGCGATGAGCTTCTCGGCCTCCGCCTCGGCCACCTTGGCGCGCATCTCGGCGGCGGCGGCCTCCTTGGCTGCCTCGTTGCGCGCGTTGGATTCGGCGATCTCCGCCTCCTTGATGACGTGGGCGATCTGTCCGCGGCCGATGCTGGCCAGGTAGTTGGCGTCGTCGGTGACGTGTTGGATCTTCAGCACATCCAGGTGCAGGCCCAGCTTGGTCAAATCGTGTTCCACCTCTTGCGAGAGCGACTCGGCGAACTTGAGCCGATCCTCGTTGACCTCCTCGGGGGTCAAGGTGGCGAGCACGCCGCGCAGGTTGCCCTCCAGGGTCTCCTTGGCCACCCGCTGCACATCGCCCGGGCCGCGGCCCAGAAAGCGCTCCACCGCGTTCATGACCACCTTGGGGTTGGATGCGATCTTCACGATGGCGATGGCCCGCACGCGCAGAGGGATACCGACCCGCGTGTAGGCGCCGTTGATCGACACGTCGATGGGGATGCTGCGCATGTCCATGCGCTCGACGGTCTCGATGATGGGGATGCGCATGGCCCAGCCGCCCGCCACCACGCGGTAGCCGACCAGGGTGCCATCCTCGGTGCGCCGCTTGCGACCCGACAGGACCAGCAACTCGTTCGGTTTGCAGATGTAAAGGAATCGGCTGATCACGCCCAGCAGAATGAGTAAGCCGATGCCTATGCCCAGACCCATGAGGGCCGCGGCCATGGGGCCCTCCAACGCGTTCTTGAGCGGCTCCAATTCGTTCACGGTTCCTCCTTCTCCGGGGGTTCTTCGGCGGTGCCCAGCGCCGCCGGCGTGCTCTCCACAATCGCCACCAGCCCGCGCATGCCCACGATGAGCACGGGGCTTTGCGCGGGGATCTCCGTATCCGCGTCGGTCTCGGCCAGCAGATCCGTGTCCACCCCGTTGATCGACAGGCGGACCTTGCTGCGTGCACCCTTGCGCAGCGGCAGGAGGAGCTTGCCCTCGCGGCCCACGTGTGACGAAGCCTCGGGCAGCACGCCCACGGCCTCGCGGGTCAGACGGCCCAGCGCGTAGCTGGCGCCCCAGCCAGAACCCAGGCCGACCAGCGCCGCCAGCCAGGGGACCGCGCCCGCGGCCGTTCCTGCCCAGGTCAGCAACGTCCCGGTGAGGCCGAAGAAGGTCGCGGCCCAGGTCCAAAAACGCAGGCTGAGGAAGGGCAGGAAGGCGTGATGACCCTCGGTCCCGCCTTGATCGCCGGCCTCGGCGTGATCGGCGTGCACATCCCCGCCGCCGTCGTGACCAGCGAACGCGGATGCGCCCAGGACGACTCCTCCGGCCAGCGTGCACAGGATGTAGACGGAAAGCATGCCACCCTCAGGACAGACCCGAACGGTACCCCATCGCAGAAGAGTCTGCCGCTTTTGCGGTTGGATTTCGTGAGCCCTCGTACAGGCTCGCCGGCGCACTTCGTGAGACAATGCGTGCGATGCATAAGCGTTCTCTCTTGCTGTTGGGCGCTCTCGCGGCGTCCTGTGCCCACGAGTCTCCGCGGCCCCGGCGGGCCCTGGCGCCATCGTCGGTGGCCCAGGTGGCCGAGCCGCAGGCGTCCGAGCCCGAGTCCACGCCTGTGCCCGCCGCGCAGGAGCTGCCCATCCCCGAGCCGCTGAAGCCCAAGATCGAGCGCGTGGCCCAGGTGGGGCGCGACCTCTATCTGCAAGAAAAGGCCGCCGGTCTGGGCGTGACGGCGGTGGAGGCGCAGTACGGGACCCTCGAAGGCAAGGGTCTGCGCGGCTACCTTGCCCAGCGCGAGACGGACACCAGCGGCCGTCCGCTCGACCACTTCGTGGTCACCTTCTTCACGGCGAGCGAGGAGCCCCAGGTTCGCTATCGCGTCCGTGTCGATCCGGAGACCGGGCGGGATGCGCGCGTGGAGAGCTTGGAGCCGCCCGAGGCGCTCAACCCGCGGCTGCTGCCCCTTGTGCGGGCGCGCATCACAGCTCTGGCGGCGGCACCCGCGGTCAAGCTCGCCACGCCGGTGGTGCTGCCTGGTTCGTCAACCGGCGAGGACGACGTGGTTGTCTACCTGCTCAATCACTCCGAGCGCGGCGACATCGCGATCATGGGTCCGCATCGGCGAATTGTGCTGAGCGCCGACGGGACCCAGGTCAAATCCACCGGCACCGTGGGCCAGGCGGGTGAGGAGATGGTGGGCGCCGATGACTGGCCCATCGGCGTGTCCCACGACGGCGACACGCCCTCGGAGATCCACGTGTATCTGAGCCTGCTGCACCGGGTGCGTTTCTTCGTGGGCACACCCAGCGGCCGCTGGCACGTCAACGGCGATCGCATCACCCTCGACTCCACCGAAACGACAGCCCGTTGATGGGTATCTATCTCAGAGTCCCATCACGAGTCCGATCCCGAGCGAACCCAGGCGGCAGCCCGAGCTGAAGTCGTTGCAGAAGGACTGGGGCATGAGGGCCAGGACCTCGTAGGAGATCTGCAACCCCAGGTTGCCGCCGGTGGCCACCACCACGCCCGCGCCACCGCCCGCGCCCCAGCCGTCCACGTGGTTCGCCACCAATACGCGCCCGGCCCGGCCGATGAGGAACAGGGATAGGGGGCCCGTGTGCAGCGGCACCCAGCGCAGAGTGCCCATGAGCAGCCCCGTGGTCGAGCGCCCTGAGCCGCCGCTCACGTCGACGGAAATCCCCGGTGCTAGGCCCCTCAGGAAGAAGTAGCCGATCTCAGCGCCGCCGCCGTACAGGGTTCCCTCGGTGCTCGTCCCGAGGCCGAACGACAGGCCCAGGCTCATGCTGCCCTGTCGGCCGTACTCGTCATCGTCGCGAGCCTCGTCCTGAGCCGCGGCCGAGCGAGCCCAAACCCATCCAACCATCATCACCAAGAAGACTAGCGCGCGCTTCACCCCACGAGTGTAGCGCGCCCTGGGGCGCCCGCCCGCATGCTTCCGCGCGGAGACTACGCCTCTACCGAGACGATATCCCCCGCCAAACAGGCCAGCGCATTGAGGCTGCGGCGCTGCCAGTACACGGTCGGGCTGGAGACGAATCGAATGCGGTAGCGCTCGTCGAAGGCTTGCTCCTGAACCGTGCTGATCCACCACACGAAGCTCTTCAGGCACGAGGAGTTCATGAACTCCAGACGGCGTACGTCCACGCAAACGTCGCGCATGGCTCGTCGTCGAATTTCCGCATGCACGGTGCGCAGAAAGCGGTCCAGTTGGGCCTTCACCGTCAGGTCCGCGGTTCCGGTCAGAACGAGCTCCATGCCTTGGCCGGCCACGCGGGCCTCAGCTACGAAGTCGGCTTCGCGAACGAACTCGATCGGTCTATCCAACGTGCTTGATCCCTGCGGGCTGCGAGCTCGCCATGATGGTCACGGTATCACCTTCCACTTCGAGGGCGAGCTGCAGGTCGCCCTCGGCGCAAATACGCGCCAGACCCAGACCGGATTCATCGTCGCCCGCCTCGCGCGTGTGGCGCATGAGCTGCTCGTAGAACGACGACGGGCTGCACGCGGTCCGCAGTTGTTCGATGCGCTCGCGCAGGCGCGCGATATGCGAGGGCGTGGTCTGGTTGCGTAACCGCACCCGAGCCTGCTGGCCGCGCGCCGTGACCTGCACGACCAGATCGGTGTGCTCACTGATGCCGTACTTGGCCGCGTTCTCCAGCAACTCGTGCGCGGCCATGGACACGCGGGACATGGCCGCGGGATCGCCGATCATGCGGTCCAGGCTGTGCTCCACGAACCGCCGCACGATCGACACCATTCGTGGATCGCGTTGTACGTGAACCTCGAAACTCAGGTCACCGGCCGACATGAAACGAACCGCTGACTTGAGCCATCGGCAGGATTCTCTCGAAATTTGAGGCGTTTCTGTGGGCTGCAGCGACCGGGTGGACGAGCGCCGAGGCCATCGGTCATAGTCGGGACCTTCACGTGGCACAGGCGAGACATCATGCGCGGCGTCTCTGAACCCGGCTCGGGCGCGCCCATCTCCTTCATCCTGGCGCTGGTCTTCCCTGCCATCATCGCCGCCGCCTTGGCCCTGGCCTACTACGGGTTCAAGCACGCGGAGGACGTGTCGCGGCCCATCGAGGACCTGTTTCGCCAAGAGTCGCGCGACTTTGCCGACGATCTGGCCAAGGCCATCGAGACCCGCATGGACCGCGAGTCGCAGCGGCTGTTCGACCAGGTGGCAGAGTTGGCGGCGGATGTCCCGCTGAGCCAATTCTGCGAGGTCGACCCGGGGACCGGCATCGAGGGCTTCGTCGTGCTCAACGGGGCCAAGAAGGTCGAGTGCGCCTGGCCCGCGACCCGTGATACGGGCCCCACGCGCCGGCGCGAGTCCCGCCTGCCCTGGCTCCCCAAGCTGAGGAGTCTGGCCTGGGCCGGCCTGGACGTGGACCGCTACGCCTACCACCACGACGTCCTCGACGGCGAGGGCTCGGTCCTGCTGGTCTACACCGCGCGTCGAACCGCGGATGCGCGGCCCTACTTCCTGGTAGCCAGCCTCAAGCTTAAGGTCATCGCCAAACAGTGGCTCGAAGATGAGCTGAGCCGGCGCCGCAAGAACCGGCGCGTGGCCGTGGTGGACCACGACAACGATCTGGTGGCCGGCGCGCCCCTCGGCCCGCAGGCTCGCCCGGGCGGCCGCTTCTACTACGAGGGTCCCTTCGGCAAGGCCCTGTACCGCTGGCGCATCCTGATGGTCCCGCAGAACGTGGAGGCCTTTCGCGCCCAGTGGGAGAAGACCAAGGACATGCGGCGGCTGCTCATCCTGCTGTCCACGGTCATCATCGCGGTGGGGCTGGCGGTCGTGTGGTTGACCGTGGTGGCCGAACGCCGCGCCTCGCGCCTCAAGAGCGACTTCATCGCCAACGTGTCGCACGAGCTGAAGACGCCGCTCTCCCTCATCCGCATGTTCGGCGAGCTGGTGGCCACGGGACGGCACAAGGGCGAGGACACGGCGCGCGAGTACGGTGCCATCATCACGCGCGAATCCGAGCGCCTGGCGCACCTCATCGACAACGTGCTCGATTTCGCGCGGCTCGAACGTGGCAAGGCCAGCTACCACTTCTCGGAGGGCGACCTGGCCGAGGTGGTGGAGCGCGCCCTGGACGTGTGCCGCTACCGTCTGGAGAAGGAGAAGCTCAAGCTGCAGACGCACATCGATTCCGAGCTGCCGTTGCTGCGCATGGACGAAAACGGCATGACCCTGGTCACGCTGAACTTGGTCGACAACGCCATCAAGCACGCCGGGCAGGGCGGCAAGGTACAGGTCGACGTGACCCGCGAACCCGGTTTCGTGGTGCTGGGCGTGCGCGACTTTGGCCCCGGCGTGCCGGCCGGCGAGCAGGCCCGCATTTTCGAGCGCTTCTATCGCGCCCAGCGCACGCGTGAGGCCAACGTGCGCGGCAGCGGCATCGGCCTGGCCCTGGTCAAGCACATCGTGGAGGCCCACGGCGGGCGCGTCACCTTGACCAGCCCTGTGCCCGATCCGGCGGGCTCGCCCGGGGGTGCTCTGTTCCGTGTATTCTTGCCCGCACCCGTCCCCGCCGAGGGCACACCCGCCGCGTCAGCGTCATGAGCAGCAACCCGCCCCTTTATTCGCCCGTCGCGCGCCGGCGCATCCTCATCATCGAGGACGAGCCCGACATCGCGCGCGGTCTGCGTGACGCCCTGGAGTTCGAGCACTTCGACGTGTCGACCAGCGGGCGTGGCCGCGAGGGCATCAAGATGCTGCGCGAGCACGGCGCCGACCTGGTCATCCTCGATCTCATGCTCCCGGACATCAACGGCTTCCACGTGTGCGAAGAGATTCGCCAGAGCCACCCCGTGGTGCCGGTCATCATGCTCACCGCGCGCTCGCAGGAAATCGACAAGATCCGCGGCCTGGAGGCGGGCGCCGACGACTACGTCACCAAGCCGTTCTCGGTGGGCGAGCTGGTGGCGCGCATCAACGCCATCTTCCGTCGCCTGTACCGGGCCAGTACGCCCGACGAGGCCATCCGGATCGGCGCCGCCACCGTGTATCCCCGTCGCCATGAACTGGAACGCAGGGGCAGGACCATCGCTCTGTCGTTCTACGAGGTGGAGCTGGTGCGCCTCCTGCACGAGCGGGCCGGCGAGCCCGTCACCCGCGAAGAGATCCTGGACAAGATCTGGGGCGTCTCGGGCCACAGCAGCAGCCGATCGGTGGACAATTTCGTGGTGAAGTTGCGCAAGAAGATCGAGGACGATCCCGGCAAGCCCCACCACATCGTCACCATCTACGGCACCGGCTACAAGCTGGTCGTGTGAAGGGCGCCCGGCGGCGCGGGTACGGCCGCGCGCTGCTGACCTCTGTCGACTTCCCCTTGACTGTCGACGGGTGGCTGTTAACTGTCGAGCCACCATGACCGTACGCGTGCGCATCGCGCCTTCGCCCACCGGCGATCCCCACGTGGGGACCGCCTACATCGCCTTGTTCAACTACGTGTTCGCCAAGAAGAACGGCGGGCAATTCATCCTGCGCATCGAGGACACGGATCGCACGCGCTCCACGCCCGAGTCCGAGCAGGCCATCCTGCGCGCCCTGCGCTGGGTGGGGCTGACCTGGGATGAGGGCCCCGACGTGGGCGGCCCGCACGGCCCCTACCGTCAGTCCGAGCGCGCCGACATCTACCGCCGCGAGGTGCAGAAGCTGCTGGAGTCGGGCGCCGCTTATCGGTGCTTCTGCACGCCGCAGCGTCTGGAGGCCCTGCGCGCCGAGCAGAAGGGCAAGAGCTTCACGGGCTACGACGGACACTGCCGCGCCCTCGCGCCCGCCGAATCGGAGGCGCGCGCCGCGGCCGGGGAGCCCTTCGTCATTCGCCTGGCCATGCCGAAGACCGGCGAGACCACCTTCCGCGATCGCCTGCGCGGCGACGTGAAGTTCGACAACGCCCAGATCGACGACCAGGTCCTGCTCAAGACCGACGGCTTCCCCACCTACCACCTGGCCAACGTGGTCGATGACCACCTCATGGGCATCACCCACGTCATCCGCGCCGAGGAGTGGCTGTCGTCCACGCCCAAGCACGTGGAGCTGTACAAGGCGTTTGGCTGGCAGGCCCCCGAGTGGATCCACATGCCGCTCCTGCGCAACGCGGACAAGTCCAAGATCTCCAAGCGCAAGAACCCCGTGTCCCTGGACTACTACCGCGCCGCCGGCTTCCTGCCCGAGGCCCTGCTCAACTACCTGGGCACCATGGGCTGGTCCAT
>JAEXQJ010000403.1 GCA_023438785.1 Pseudomonadota bacterium | reverse complement strand
GGTCAAGGCGGCGCTGCGGCCGGCGCGGGGGGCGCGGCGGGCAGCACGGGCGGGCTCCCGGCCCTTCACGTGGACAAGAACCTCATTAAGGGCGCCAACGGCAAGACCATTGTCCTGCGTGGTGTTTCGCTCATCGATATCGGGACGCTGTACGCGAAGACCAGTTCCGCGGCCAGCATCACCCAGAACATCGATCAGGTCCTCAGCTTGGGTCTGCAGGCTCACGTCATTCGCCTGCCCGTGTACCCACGCACGGTCAAGAACCCCATGCCCTGGAGCGGAGACCAGGCCTACCCGTACTACTCGCCCGTGGCCTTCCCGGTGGGCACGGGCGGCACGGCCCCGCTGAGCAGCGACGACTATTACACCAAGGTCCTCAAGCCGGCGGTCGACTACGCCACGGCCAAGGGCCAGTACGTGATCATCGATTATCACCAGATCGATCACGCCGCGGCCGAGACCGTCAACGACGCGGTCACGTTCTGGAAATTCGTGGCGGCCAAGTTCAAGGACGCGCCCAATGTCCTGTTCGAGGCCTACAACGAGCCCATCAACGTGGGTCCGTCCATGAGCAACTGGACCACCGCGTGGGCGAACTACAAGCCGTTTGCCGAACAAATGGTGAAGGCCATCCGCGACGTCGCCCCCAGCAACGTCATCATCCTCGGCTCGCCAAGTTGGTGCCAGGCGCCGGGGGAGATGGTGGCCGCCCCAATCGCCGCCGCGAACATCACCCTGACCGCGCACATCTATCCGGGCAACTGGAACGACACCTTCAAGGGTCAGGTGGACAAGGCGCTCACCGCCTACCCGGTCTTCGTGACCGAATGGGGCTATCGCTACGGCTGCGCCGCCGGGGACCAGAACCTCTGTCCGAGCGCCGGGGCCGCGTGGGGCACGGAGCTGCGCTCGACCCTCGACAGCAAGGGTGCGAGTTGGACGGCCTGGGTCTTCGACTCTGGCTGGCAGCCCGAGATGCTCGCCACGAGCGGCGGGTTGAGCGAATTCGGCACCCTGGTCAAAGACTGGCTGAGCGCCAAGTCCGCGAGCGACTGGATCAAGTAGCCCCAGCCGGCCCAACTGGGCTCCCACTTGTCGGTGCGGGTCGCTCATCGACGTCGACTTCTCACTCTGGTCAGGCTCTGACGGAATGGGCTAGCTTGACCGCGTTCAAGTGGTCGACGTTGTAACGGAGCACCCATGGCGACGCAGGAGTCGATTGGCCTCACGCTGAAAGAGTCACTCACCGGGTTCGTGGCGATGGGGTGTGTGGAGCCGGCGGCGGGGCACGAGCAGGGCGAGCAGGCGGGCACCGCGCTCACGATGACTGTCGAGATCAGCATCGAAAGCGTGGCCCGCTTCATTCGCGATCCGGACCACGTGGCCAGCTTGACCGGCACCGTGGACTACGGCCCCACGGGCGGCGTGCGGCCCATCGACAGCGGGACCTTCAACGTGTTCGTCGTCGATCCCACGACGGGCGAGCGCCAGATGGTGTACCGGGTGCTGTTCACCACCGCGACGGGCCAGCGCCTGTGTCTGTGCGGCCGCAAGCACGTGCGCGACGATCCGGGGTTCGATGTGCTCTCGGACCTGACCACGTTGTTCGTGACCTTGCACGCCGGCGACACGCCCAACGACCAGGTCGTCGGCGCGGGCCAGATCCTCTTCAAGCTCACGAGCGCGCCCAAGATGCTTGCCTCGATGAAGGCCACGGGGACCAAGAAGTTCACCGAGTCCATCGGCGCCAAGATCGCGTTTCTGTCCTTCGCCTTGGGTCAGGTACGCGACGAATACTTGGCCGACATCAACCCGCTGTACGACGCTGGCTATCAGAACCTGGTGCTGACCGGGCAACTGCGCGACGGGGCGGGCAAGCTCACGCCGTTCTTCCTCGTCTCGGGCGTGCACACGCCGGACTTTCCCTGGGGCGACGGCGAGAGCATGTGGGACATCATGCTGGTCCTACAAGAGGACAGCGGCAAGCTGCGCCGTTTCGCCCTCACGCGCCGCTGCATCGAGGGACTGCACCTCGACCTGGTCGAGGGGCGATTCAGTTACGCGGGCGAGTTGGTGGAGCTCACGGATCGCAACCAACTGGCCTTCTCGGAGCTGGCCGCGGCGCACGCCCTGCCCACCGTGCAGGTGCGCATCGAGCTGGCTTTCCGCACGGTCCGCCACGAGCTGGCGCCCTTCCCCTTCCGCGTGCGTAACGATGTGCTCGACCGTCTGGCCACCGGCCTGCGCGACACGCTGACCAAGATTCTGCCTGCCGAGTCCCTGTTCGGCTTCCACATCCTCCCCCACGCCGTGATGCCCACCGAGGGCAGTCTGCACATTCAGAGCGACGACTACGCCGTGGTGCCCGAGACGTCGTTCGGCGAGGCGGAGGACACGACCATCCGCAACGTCCGCGAGCCCACGCTGCTCTATGGCTATCTGTGCGCGCCGCTCCCCAGCACGCGCCAGAGCTGCGTGCAGTTCCACGCCAGCTCGCTACGCAACGAACGACAGGACTGGACCAAGGATCGTCTGGACGTCTGGCTGGGCGCCCTGGTCAGCCATTTCTGCTCCAAGCAACTCTTGCTCGATGAGCATGCGGTCAGCGTGAGCGATTTGGCCGATCCCGCGCAACGCCAGGTCGCGCCCCTGCGCCGTCTGGGGCCGCCGGTCATCGAGCTGAACAACGATCAATTCCCCACGGCCATTTTCCAGCGCCGCGTGGTGGTGGTCGAGAACGCGGCCGGCGAGCGCTGCCTGGCCCTCGAAGAGGCCATGGACACCCTCCGCTGCGAGCCCATCGATTCGGATCGCAGCGCG
This sequence comes from Pseudomonadota bacterium, assembly GCA_023438785.1. Classification (GTDB taxonomy): domain Bacteria; phylum Myxococcota_A; class Polyangia; order Fen-1088; family Fen-1088; genus Fen-1137. Next base: position 2,139 of record JAEXQJ010000403.1, on the reverse strand, counting down.
GTCGTGGCCGCCATCCACGATCCCAACAAGCTCGCCGCGCTCGCCACCGCCATCCGCCAGGCCGGCCTCTTCGAGGCGCTCGACGAGAAGTGCCAGGCCCTGGGCAAGCCGCGCCAGGACCTGCGCATCGTCATCAAGCCCAACTTCATGTTCACCTACGATCGGCTGGACCGCACCACGTACACCGATCGCGAGTTGGTCGAAGCCCTGGTCCACAGCTTGCGCGAGGCCGGCTACCGGGCCATCCAGGTGGTCGAGGCGCACAGCACCTACGGCGAGTACTTCGAGAACCGCCAAGTGCGTTCGGTGGCTGCCTATCTGGGCTACGCGCTGGACGGCAGTCGCGGCTACGAGGTCGTGGACCTCACCGAGGACGCGCAGGAGATCATGGACCTGGGTCCGCACCTGGGCCGCCACCCCGTGCCCAACACCTGGCGCCAGGCCGACTTCCGCATCTCGTTCGCCAAGAACAAGACGCACAGCTACGCCTTCTACACGCTGACCCTCAAGAACATCTACGGCTCGCTGGCCCTGGCCAACAAGTTCAAGGAGTACCACGTCGGTCGCGACATCTATCGCACGACCATCGACTATCTGCGGGCGTTCCCCGTGCACTTCGGGATCATCGATGCACACCTGAGCGCCGACGGGCCGTTCGGCATCTTCGCCGACACCGAGCCCAACCTCACCGAGACCATCCTGGCCAGCCGCGATCTGGTGGCCGTCGACTGGGTGGGCGCGAGCAAGATGGGCCTAGACCCGCGCATCAGCCCGTACATGCGCCACGCCATCGAGGCCTTCGGCAAGCCGCGCATCGAGCTGGTGGGCGACAGCAGCCTCTATCACCCCTGGCTGAACGTGTCGCACGTGGTGACCCTGCTCGCCCATTTGGGCATCGACGCCAATTATCACTTCGGCAATCTCTTCTACGCCTCGGCCGCCCACATGGACGCCAAGGCGTTTCCCCTCAAGCCCACCTCGACCTTGGTGGACATCACCCGCGCGGCCATGGAGCCCATTCGCGAGACCGCGTTTCTGCAAGCTGACGGTCACTGCACGTGGGCCAATCGACTGATGAACCGCTTCTTCGCCTGGCTTGGTTCGTGACGGCAACGGAAGGGGGCAAGCGATGCTCGTGTTCGATCTCACCGTCGAGTTCACCGTGGGGGCGACCTTCGCCCTCGCCCACCGCGAGCGCCTGTTGGACCCGGACAACAAGCCGCTGCGGGATCCCGCCTTCCGCAACGGGCTGCTCTACTCGGGCTTCCTGTACATCGCCTCGGCCATCTTCTTCCTGGTGGCCTGGCCGGGCTGGAACAGCATGTATCTGTTCGACCTGAGCAATCCCGTGCGCCTGGCCTGGTTCGCCTACGCGGACACGGCGGCCCTGCTGGCCTGTTTCGTGGCGGGCTACCTGGCCACGGTGCGCTGGCTGCGGCGGAGTGCGGGCCAGCTCTTGCCGACCCTGGTCCGTTTGGGCGGGCTTTGGCTGTTGGTCACGGCGGTGCTGTTCGTTTGGCTGTGGGGCCGCAGCTTCACCGTGACCACCTACGCCGAATTCATGGCCCATTCGTGGCCGCGTTTCGCCCTCCGCTGGGGCGCCCCCGACTCCTTCTTCGGTCACGCGCTGATGTATTGGCTGCTGCTGTGGATGGTGCTCGACTTCGGTCCGCTGCTCATCCTCTACCGTGAGGCGCGCCTGGCGGCCAAGGCTCTCCCCACGCGCTTCTAATCCCCCCAAACAGGACGGTCCTCCGCACATGACATCACCCGAAGCTCGCATGAAATGGCTGCGCACCTTCTTCGTCGCCGTCGCCCTCGGAGATCTCATCCTCGGCATCTGGTTGCTCTTCTTCCCCGCCCACTTCGCGGCCGTGATGCAGCTCCCGCCCGGGGGCGAGCCCATCTTCATCCGCGAGTCCGGCTCGTACATGTCCTTCGCCGCCTTGCTGTGCGTGATGGCGGCCTATGATCCGCGCGGCAACCTGGCCGTCGCGCAGTCGACCATCGTGTACCGGGCACTGGCCTGCATCATCGAGATCATCGCCATCTCGTGGCTGCTGCCCGCTGGCGTATTCCGCATCATCTTCACCATATGCGCCTTCCTGGACGGCAGCCTGGCCTTGACCACCATCTTGC
>JAEXQJ010000362.1 GCA_023438785.1 Pseudomonadota bacterium | reverse complement strand
GGCCGCACCACCCTGGAAGGACAGCTTCTTCTCCGGGGCGCCGCACGCGGTGCTGGAGGCGGCCAACCAGGTGTCGGCGCCCGACGACACGGACGTGGTGATCCTGCTCGACGAACGTCGGCAGGTGTATGCGTCGAGCGGGGCGGCCGAGCGGCGCTACCGTCAGGTGTACCAGGTGCGCAGCGAGGCGGCCCTGCGCTACTGGAACTCCGTGGAGGCCGGCTGGGAAAACTGGCACGAGGAGCGCCCCGAGGTGCGCGCCCGCGTGATCGCGCCCGACGGTCGCGTCTTCACGCTGGATCCGAAGACCATCGAGGTGAACACACCTCGCAGCGATGACCCGGACCTCTACACCGATCGCAGCGCCCTCCGCGCGCCGCTGCCGGGCGTGACCCGCGGGGCGGTGGTCGAGGTGGAAGCTATCAGCCGCGAGGGCAAGCCGGCATTCGACGAGGGCACCGTCGACGCTTGGACCTTCGTGTCCGGCCTGCCCGTACAAGAGAGCCGTCTGGTGGTGGACGCGCCCGAGGGCTTGCCGGTGACCTTCGTCGTGACCAACGGCGAGGGCGTGACCCGCAGCGAGGCGCGTTCCGCGGGCCGCGTGGTCACGACCTTCGAAGGTGGGCCGTGGAAGGCGCGGCCGCCGCTCTTCCCGTTCTCGCCGCCCGAGTTGCGGCGTTCGAGCTTCGTCGTGTACACCACCGGGCGCTCGTGGAGGCGGGTGGCCGAGCACTATCTCTCCATGGTCGAGGCGCAGCTGAAGGGCGCGGGCCTGGCCGCGTGGGCGCGCGAGAGCACGGCGGGCGCCAAGACGCGCAAGGGGCGCATCGCCGCTCTGGTCGACCGGTTGAACCACGAGATCCGCTACACGGGTGTGGAGTTCGGCGCGGCGGCAATCGTGCCGCGCCCGCCTGCCGAAGTGCTCGCGCGGCGTTTCGGGGACTGCAAGGACAAGGCGACGCTGTTGGTGGGCCTGCTGCGGGCCGTGGGCATCGAGGCGTACGTGGCGCTGCTCGACGCGGATGTGGGCGGCGACGTGGACGAGCGACTGCCGGGCATCAGCCAGTTCAACCACGCCATCGTTTACGTACCGGGGACGCCCGCCCCGGGGTCAGGCAGGTCAGCGCTGTGGATTGATCCGACGGATCGGTACACGCCGGTCGGCGAGCTGCCACTGCCCGACCAGGGACGCCTGGCCTTGGTGATTCGGGCGGGCACCACCGGCCTCGTCAAGACGCCGGCCGCAGGCGCGAAGCAGAACCTGGCGCGCGAGACGCGCGAGCTGACGCTGAACGAGGACGGCACGATGGCGCTCACCGAGCGCACCGTCTACCAGGGCGTGCTGGCCGCCAGAACTCGGCGCAGCTTCGCCAGCCATGCGCGCGACGACCTGGAATCCAACCTGCGCAAGTACGTGGTCGAGGAGTACAAGGCCAAGGGCCTGGCCAGCTGGTCAAGCAGCACGCCCGACGATCTGACGGGGCCCTTCACCCTCGAATTGAAGGTGGACGGCGCAGACGTGGGCTCGGTGACAGGCGAGTCGGTGAACCTGCCGCTGTCGGTGCTGCCGCTCTTTCGAGAGCTGCCGCGTGAACTGCGCGATCCCGAGGGCGCCGAGGCCGAGTTGCCCGCGGCGCTCAAGGGACAGAAACGCAACGTGGACTTTGCCTACCCCATGCCCTTCACGTACGAGCTTATCTTTCGCATCAAACCCGCCCACGGGTTCGTCGTGCAGCAACTGCCCGTCGACGAGACGGTCACGCTGGGCCCGGGGCGTATCACCTTCACCTGCCACGCGCAGCCCGATGGCCTGGTCGAGGCACGCTACACCTTCGAGTCGGGCCCGAACCGCCTCGATCCGGCGGCGCTGGCCAAGTTCCGCGAGGAATGGGTCGCGTACGACAACTCGCCCGTGCAGGTGGTGAAGTTGGTGCTGGGTGCCGAGGATCTCCTGCAGGCGGGCAGGACCAAGCAGGCCCTGGCTGCGTACCGCCAGCTCGATCGGGAGCACCCCGGCTCCGCGCACCACGCGTCCCAGCTAGCACGTGTCCTCCTCACCGCGGGCTTGGGTGAGGCGGCGCGCAAGCAGGCCGTGCGCGCCACAACGCTAGATCCCAAATCGGCGTTCGCATTCGCCACGCTGGGCATGGCGATGCAGTACGACCTCCTTGGCCGGTTCATGCAGCCGGGAATGGAACGCATGGAGGCGGAGAAGGCTTTCAAACGCGCCATCGAGCTGGAGCCGGACTACGCCTATTCGTACTCGCAGCTAGCACTGATGGCCGAGTACGACGACGAGGGCGAGCACACCTGGCCCGAGTCACGCCTGAAGAGCGCGCTCGAGTATCACGAGCGCCACCAGAAGCTGAAGAACCGCGACACTGCCTACGACATCAACTACCTGATCACGCTCTTCCGGCTGAAGCGCTACGCGGAGGTCATCACCAAGGGCCGGCAGATGAAAGGCCCGGATGCGGTGCGGGCACTGGCCGTCGCCGCCATTGCTCTCACCAAGGGCGTGCCCGAGGCGGTGCGCCAGTCGGCCATTCTGGCACCCAGCGCGGATGAGAGGCCCGAGGTCCTGCGCACCGCTGCCGCGGAGATCATGGGTCTGCGCCGGTATGCCGAGGCCGCGGCGCTGTACGAGGAGGCCACGCGCGGGCACAAGAACGCGGCCGAGATCCGCCTGTTGGCTACGGCCCTGCGCCAAACGCACAAGTTCGAGCGGCGCCCCATCGACCGGCGCGATCCCAAGAGCGTTCTCATTGGCTTCATGGGCCTGATGGCCGTCGAGGAGCCGCTTGGCAAGAAGGATTTGCAGCCGTTCTTCCCGCCCGAACAGCTCGATCAGGCCGACGACGTCAATGCGCTCAAGAAGGCGTTCGCGCGCCGTGCGCTCCGGGGAGCGGCGGAGAACGGCTTCACGCTGGTCGAGCTCGTGGACATGATGACCTCGCGGTCCTGGACCCAGACCGGTGATCCACGCTGGGGCGTGTGGGTGCACCTGCCTGAGGGGCAGCCCCAGCAGGGCGTGTTCTTGATTAGTCGGCCCGACGGCTTTCGTCTTCTCACTGCCGGACACGGGCGGGTGAGCGACGAGTTGGGCAGGGAGGCCCTGCGCTTGCTCGACGCGGGCGACCTCGAGGGCGCGGGGTACCTGCTGGATCAGTACGAAGATCAATTCAACCAGCGACGACTGACCGATCCGCTCGACGAAAATCCGTTCTTGGCCGTGTGGCACAATGGGAGGAAGGACGATGCAGCGACCATCCGACTGGCCGCGACCCTGACCCAATGGGCGCGCAAGCTGGATAAGGGCGACGAGGGCATCCTGCAGGCTTGCCGGTCGAACGCCGCCGAGCCCGCGCGCGTTGCCTGCGAGCTGGCTCTGCAGGACCGGTTGATCAACGCCAACCGCATCGCCGAGAGCCGCGCCATCGCGGACGATCTGCACAAGCGCTACCCGAAGTCCAATCGCGGCGCGCAGCTGGCCCGTGGCATGGCCATGCGCGCGCAGGACTGGCAGGCCGCGATGCGGCTGGCACGCGCCTCGGTGGACGCCAAGTCCGACGACGCCCAAGCCATGCTGGACTTGGGCGAGAGCTTGCTCAATCTGGGGCACACCGACGAGGCGATGGCCACGTTGAAGAAGGCCATCGACTCTGGACGCGCGCAGGTGAGCGCGTACAACAACCTGGCCTGGTACGCCATGTCCCTGGGCAAGACTGACGCCGTCGCGTTGGAGAACGCGCGCCAGGCGGTACGCCTCTCCCAGCGCAAGAACGCGGCCCACCTGCACACGCTGGCCACAGTGTCGGCCGATGCGGGCGAGCTGCAGGAGGCGCGCGAGACCTTGCTGGAACTGCTGGCCCTGCGCCCCGACCGACAGCCTGCCGCGATCGACTGGCTGATCGTGGGCCGTATTGCCGAGCAGTACGATGACGCGGAGGCCGCCCGCTCCGCCTACCTGAACGTGGGCAAGGCAGAGTCGGCGCGTTCGCACAGCGCAGAGGCAATTGCGGAACGCTGGCTGAGGCGACTGCCAGCGAAATAGCACCCGGCCCGTATGCTGACTTGAGCAACGTGTCCGCCGAAGCATCGAATCCGGGCGAGACCGTGGCGTTTGTCGAACTGCCACACGTCGAAAAGAGGTTCGGTCGGCCGCCGGAGGATTCCGCTCTTCCGGGAGGCCGGCCTGCTGACGAATGCATGCCTCGCGGGAGAGCGCGCGATTCACGGCAAGACGTGCAGCAGTGCGAGCAGAAGGTGAACAACGGCGGCGAGGACCTGCGCTCGCCTCTCCAACGCGTCCTGGAGACTCAAGTGCGCTGTCACCATGATGAAACCGTCGAGCGCCGAATCTGGACATGCCTGGCGATGGCCTTGGCGCCGCAACCGACGACGTGTCTGGGCAGACGATGGTCGTCAGCACGCGTCGCACACGTGGTAGGGCTGAGCTGACGAAGGTCACAGCAGGAGCATGACCCACCGGGCTTCCGAGCCTCACGGCCAATACCCCTGCGATTTCCGGCGGTTGCCTTTGCGCGACCAATTGTCTGGAATGCCGTGATTCGCAGCCGCGCCCAAATCCAGCACGCCGAGTCATCGTGATCGCGCCGTTGATTTGCAGAAAAGCATCCCAGCTGTGTCGACAGCATCATGGTGAGACAGACAGCCCTCAGCTGCACAGTTCTTTGCATCACCGCTTGTGGGAGCTCGTCCTCCCCTCAGGCATCTTTTGTAGATGCCTCTCTGGCGCCGGATGCCACCCTGGTGTCTGACACGCCGATGCCCTCCATCGACGGCTTGGCGCAGGACGCGACCTCGGCCATCGATACCGCCACGGCCCTGTCGGGCAGTGATGGCGGCCGAGACACCCCCAACGCCCCGTCGACGTCGAACCGACTCATCGCCACGACGGTGAGCGGCTACGCGCACGCCGTAGACATCTATGCCACTGCAGGAGCCACCAGGGCGATCGTTCTTTTGCATGGGGGTGGTGGCAACCAGAGTGCCATTGCATTTCAGGTGGGCCTGAACAGCAGCGCAACCAACACCAGCATGTCCACCATCAACTGGGCGTGGTTGGAGGCCAACCACGTGATGCTTGTGGTGCCGCAGGGCCAGAACATCGCCAGCGAACCCAACGCCACCACATGGGCCAATTACGCGATGAACTCCGGCCAGAACGACAAGGCATTTCTCCAGGCCCTGGCCGCACGCCTGCATAGCGATTACCGCCTGACGAATCTCACTCTCATGGGCCATTCCATGGGCGGCGTGATGACCAACCGCATGTGGTGCGAGTCCAACGCCAGCTTCGATGCCTATGTGTCCTTGGCCGGCCCGGCTTCGTCCGCTTTCAATCAGGCGGGTACGCCTTGCTCACCGGGGACGAGCGCAAGCCGCTACATGGGAATCATCGGCGATGCCGACCAGATCATGCAGACCAGCGGCGAGTGGGCGTCCGCCACCTGGCGTGTGAATCCCGTCGTGGTGCGGGCCTCGGCCCATGCTTGGGACAACGATGTCGTGATCGGCGAGTTCCACCAACAGCAAGCGCGCACCCAACAGGTGTGCGGTGGCTCCCTAGCAAGCAACGACTACACCTCGGCCGGCCTGGTGGACACCTGGTTGAGCTGCGGCGGGCGGCTGGTCCTCAAGCGCGTGCGCGGCGCCGACCACGGGGTCGTCTCCATAGATGCGCAGATGGGCAGCGCGAGCAATCTGGACGTGATGAACACGGTCATTGAGTTCATCTCGGCTCTCTGAGCACTGCTGTGAATCACCCAACCCGTTTTGGGCCGAACAGCTCCGCACGTCGTGGACATCCTTGTGCAGAAGGGCCGCAATCCGCGCGGGAAGAGCCAGACGCTCGTCGCGTTTGAGGTTGAGCAGCACTTGGTTATCACAGGCGCCGAGGGCGACGGCCGAGCCGCCATCACAGGGGGTAACGTGAATCCCCGCGTTGGACGTACACGGCCTGCTGAGCGCCACCTCGCTCCCCTGCACACGAATCTCCGGCTTCCTCATTTGCATGGAGCTGGCGCGGAGGCAGTAACGCCGCCTCGCCACGGACACTCTCCGGCTCCGGCCTGACCGCCGATGGCGCTACCAGACGAGGGGCAGCAGCCGGTAGCGGACACGGTCGCTGTAGCTGAGATAACCGGGCAATCCCTGCTTCAGTATCCGATCTTCGAGATGCGTGCGCAGCACCGTGAGCAGGGCCGTGACGGTCGCCAGCCCAAAGCCCGCCACGGAGTCGAGAAGCACCGGCGTGGCCAAGGCGACGAGGATCGAGCCGGCATAGCCCGGATGGCGAATGACCGCGTACGGACCGCCGTCCACGACGATGTGATTGCGATCGCTCTGGATGCGCACGTAGCTGGAAAAGAAGCGGTTTGCCCGCATCGCCAGGTACGCGAGCGCCGAGCCCGCAGCGATGGCCGTGACGGCTGGCCAGGTGGACCAATCCGGGAATGTCGGGCGCCATCCGAAGCGACGGCCGAGTCCGGCCAACACCACCGTGACGACCGGCAACCCGGTGATGAGGGGCGTGATCGCGCGATCCCAGGCCTTGGCCTGTTTGACGGCCGTCCGTCGCTCCTGCGCCAGCTCGGGCGCCGCGCGGAAGATGCCGAAGGACACCGACGCAACCGCCGCCGACATCACGGCCACGAAGAGCCAGCCGTTGCGCCAAGCGAAGGTGCCCGCGGGACCGAACACGGTCGCGATGACAAAGAGAACAAAGACCAGGTAGCGCCGGAGCTCACGCGTCTGCACGCCGGTCATGGTCGCATTTCTTGGAGCGCGGCGCCATGTCGGCGGCAGGGTTCAACGCTCTCGCTGCGCTCGCGCCCGTGCTCTCGGTAACCGCTGGTGGGGGCGACCGGCGGCGCGTTGATTCGAGGTCGTACTCTTGGGCAGCCAGCGGGCGGAAGCATGCCAGGATCATCTCGGCAGTCTGCGCGTCCCCATCGCGGCGGATCGAGCTTTCTTCAGAGCTCGAAGCCTCTCGTGTGTCCGGAAAATGGAGGCAGATTTTTGCGGGGCGGTGCACGTTCGTGTAACCTTACGAGATGCGAAACTGCGGCGTGTCACTATTCCGCAGTGGAAAGGGCAATAGCGTGATGATTCGGTTGGTATCTTTTCTGTTGACCGCGGCATTGGTTGTCATCTCGAACGTATCGCCTGCAGTTGCGCAAAACTGCCGACCGATGCCGACGAGGTTCGAAGTCGAGACGCCCTTCCCGGCGGGCGAGGTGCCGGAATCGATCACCACGGATCATCGAGGTAACCTCTACATCTCCGAGGGCAATCGAATCCTCAAACGATCGATATTTGGGGAGCTGACCGTGTACGCAACGCTGCCGCTGCCAATCTACGCGTTGGGCGTGAAGGTGGGTCCAGAGGGATGTATCTATGTCGCCAGCACGAGCCTTTCGGAAGTCCCCGGCGCCTTCGTATGGCGCAGCTGCCAACCCGGATCCATCGAGGTTTACGCGGAGTTGGATCCAAGCGGCAGTCCCAACGATCTGGCGTTCGACCGCCGCGGCAACCTCTTCGTCACCGATCCGGTGCTGGGTCGCGTCTGGAAGTTGGATCGCCGGGGCACGCCCGAAGTCTTCGTGGAGGACCCGCTCCTTCGCGGAAATCCCGATGACCCGGCACTTATCTTCCGGCCGATGGGGGTCAACGGAATCGCAATCGACGAACGCGAACGTTTTATTTACCTTTCGAACACCGACGCGGGAAGCATTCTCCGTGTTTCACTGGATGCACATCATCACGCCCGGCTGGCTGTTGTCGTGCAGGACTCTCTGCTCCGGGGAGCGGACGGCGTGGCGTTCGATGATGCCGGAACGCTCTTCGTCGCGGTCAATGCAACCGACTCACTCGTAATCGTCGATCGTCATCGCGAGGTCCGGCTCCTTGCCACCGGGTCTCCCCTGGACTCGACCTCGAGCCTTGCCTTCGGCGAAACGCACAGCGACCGTCACGTGCTCTACGTGATAAGCTCCGCATTCAGTCGGACTTTCGGGCTTCGTGCTGGCACTCCGCAGCCGGCTTTGCTGACGACACCCGTCGCAATTCCCGGCCTAATGCTCCCGTGAATCGACCTGATTTCTCACCTGGGCATGCGGGGAGTTCCTGTGTGACAACGAGGGGCATGCGGCGATTGCAGCGGCCAGCTCCTCACCAGTGAATGGCTTGATGACGAAGCCGGCGAGATCCCCGGGCTGAAACCGACGACCAAACTCGGTCTCGGCGTATGCCGTAAGCAGCAGGATCGGCAGCTCCGGCTGAATCTTCTTCAACTCCTGGAAGGTCTGCTGTCCGTTCATGTCTGGCATCGCAAAGTCCAGCAAGACGAGGTCGATCTCGCCGTAATGCTGGCGGAGCAGTCCGCACGCACGAGCCCCGCTATCAGCCTCGAACACCGAGTAACCCATGCCTCGGAGAATCTGGGCGGTCGCGGCACGGACCGTCTCCTCGTCGTCCACGACCAGCACGAATCCTTTGACCAGCGGTGTCTGTAATCCTTGGCGTAGTCCCGGCTTGCTGGAATGTACGTCGGGGCCCACGACCGTCGCTCGATCTGCGTTGGGCAGCAGGATGCGGAAGCGACTCCCGTGCACGGGAGCTGCTTCGAGCAGGATCGCGCCGCCGTGACTCCTGACGATGCCGAGCACGGCAGCAAGGCCCAGTCCTCGGCCCGTGAATTTGGTGGTGTAGAAGGGATCGAAGAGCTTGCCGCGCACATCGTCGCCGATCCCGGGCCCCGTGTCTTCGACCTCCAGGTAGGCGCACGTGCCGCTCAGCTTCTCACTTGCGAAGCAGGCCGTTCTCAAGGCATCCGGCGTAGCCGTCATCAGGCCAGTGCGGACCAGGATCGATCCCGGGCTCGATCCAATCGCCTCAGCGGCATTCGTAACCAGGTTGAGAACGATTTGCCGTAGCTGGGCAGCATCACCGTTGACCACCAGCGGCTCCGAACAGAGCACGCATTCGAGACGAATGCCCTTGCTGACCGTCGCGCGCAGGAGCTGCGTCAAGGTCTGGACGATGCAGTTCACATCGACGTTTTGCAGAATGAACTCGCCCTTGCCCGCGTAACTGAGCAGCTGCCTGGTGAGCAAACGGGCCTCGAGCGCCGCCTCACGAATCATGGCTACATGTGTTCGTCCCTCGCTCTGCTCCGCAAGATGGCGGGCGCACAGTTCGGCATGAGCAAGGACGATCGCGAGCAGGTTGTTGAAGTCGGGGGCGATCCCGCCAGCAAGGACTCCCAGGCTCTCGAGCTTCTGTGCATGCATGAGCGTCGCGTGAGCCTTCTCGAGCTCGCGCGTGCGCTGATCCACGAGCTCTTCCAGGTGGCTGCGATAGCGATCCAGCTCGAGCTGGATACGGCGTTGTTCGGTGACGTCGGTGAGGTAGACCGCGAGCCCGATGATCTCTCCCGCCGCATTGCGCACGGGGCTGTAGACGTCCTCGTAAAGGCGCCGCTCTATGCGTGAATCACCGTACTCCTCGATGACCGTGAAGCTCTCTCCCGCAAGCGCGCGGTCGAAGTTGGAGCGAGCCTTGGCACGGTCGTCATCTCGACCGATTACGCCCAGCATGTCGAGTCCCACGTGGATCTCCACCCCCCAGATCTGCTTGATCGTGCGGAAGTGGTTCTCATTGAAGGCCAGGTACCGGTATTCACGGTCCAGCGCGAATATCACGATATTGTGCGGGCTCTCGATGATCGCGCGCAGCACCGCCTCGGTTTCCAGAAACTGGCTCGCTCCTACCATCCGTTCACTCGTGGTCCGTAATGCCATGGGAATCCACCATCGTCTAGGGCACGCGTTTCGAGGGCGCCTAGGGGTCTCGAACCGGTGTTTGGCGAGTCAGGGAACTCTTTCCTGCGCCGGGGTATACGGCAGCCCGCGTGCCGAAGAAGGGGCACGAGCCGATTCCGCGACCTAACCTGGGCGTCGCCATCCGGAGTCCTAGCCACGCGGAACAGTTTACCCCAGCACGGTCGGCTGAGGGCTGTGTCCGTTGAGCCCGGCCCGCCGCGGCCGCCGAGTGACTCCGCCGCGTCCTGTCCCGTGGCGGCGACGCGTCTATGGGCGTGGCGCTGGCCTGGTGCCTGCCGCCGTCCATCACTCCACTCGATTTGGCACTCCTGGCTGTGGTGGCCGGCATCATCGTGGGCCCGCTCGCGCGGCGGAGCGTGGGGCGCGCGCGATTCCGGCACCGGGGGGCTGGCTATCGGCCACTCCGAGGAGCACCCTCCATGCGAGCCGGCGTTCGGCCAAGCGGGAGTCCTCGGCCAGCACCGGCATGAGCACGATGGTAGGCCGTACTGTCCGGGAAGGCATGGCCGGCACCTCAAAGGCGTGCCCGTGCTCCCCTCATCTTCGCGGGGGGCTTGGCCAGACCAGGCGCCAGAGCGTCGTTGGTGAGCGCGTCCGGAGATCCCAATGCCCCGGTCGGCTCGCGAGACGCCGAGATGCGGGACGGTGCAATCAGAGGGTGGACTGAAGCTTCGTGATACCGACAAAACTCTCGTAGTCCCCCACAGCAACGCCCCAGAAGTGGAGAAAGTCCCGCCGCGAGCGAAACTTTACCATCTGCTTCATGTTGGGATCGTAATAGTACAGATCGCCGTTGGGCGAGAAGCAGCCGCTCGACTTGGTGGAAACCAATCCGATGACATGGCCACGTCCGTGCGCCTGCACGTGGAGAATGAAATACCTTTTCTCCGGTGACAGTTGGTTGGCCACGACCTGTAGCCGGGCCGTGCAATCGTCAGGGGCTTTGCAGCTCCATTCTTCCTGCATCTGGTTGCGCATCAGGTGGTCCGCGTACAGTCTGCTTTCCGTTAACAGGCCAGCGATCCTCGCCTGATGCTGCCGGACGGCTTGCATCCTGGAGAGCGCGTGCGCTCGGAACGTGCTCACCTGAACGCTGAGCGCCACCCGGTCCACCGTCGGATCGATTTGGGCCTGCCGGACCTGAGCAAGGAGTTGCTGCGTCTGCACCGACATCGTCTGGCTTTCTTGAGCGAGATCTTGCTGGTCCGTCCTTACGGCGTCGATCTCATCTTGTCTGTTCAGGCGCCTCGTGGTCTCGATGTGGCGTGCATAGAAGTCGCTGTCGAGTTCCTCGGCGTGGGCGGTGGTGCACCAGACGATAGCCTGCGCCTCGCCCTCCCGCATTTTCACGAGCCACTCCGTAACCAGAGATAGGCAGCAATCGGGCTGATGCTGATTCGCGGGCGTCAAGGTGATCTTGGAATTGTACTTATATGGCATCCGACTTCGCCTCCCAACTGCAAGACTGCCGACAACGGCAGCGCATTACGCAAACGAGATCTCTCGATTCTTGAGATTCACAGCGATCCGCAGGCTCCTGCCCCCCGAACGCTTGGTGAGTACGACCTCCAATCGCACCTTCTGGCCATCGTCATCGTAGACTTCTTTGATACGCGCGAGCTCCACGCGCGGTTCATACAGGCGGATGTTCTCCTCGATTTCGCGCGACAGGGTCACGACAGCCTCCTCGGGGGTGCGAAAGGCGGTGTCGCTCAAACCGAAGCTGTCGAGGAAATAGCCGCACCCCCGCTTGGTCGAAAGCACGAGCTCAATGTTGCGACGAATGTCGCCATCCTCGTCGTCGGCCGTGTTCATGAAATGCTTGTACAAAAACATCACGCGTCCTCCGACCAGGGCCCGTCGCGTCCCGTGATGCCACTGTAGATGACGGTCGTGTGTCGCACGTCGCGGTCGCCGCCCAGGCGGTTGTATCCCAGGAAGCTCGGGTCGTCGTCATCGCGGCCATCCACCCGGGCAAAGCTCGAATGCCACAGGATGGTGAGGCGGACGATGAGGGGCATTCTGAACGGCGCCAGGATAGGCAGGAGGTGGCTGCGCAAGCGTGCGAGGGCCACGTCTACTTGCTCGCGCTCACGCATGTCCACCTCGTCCTCGGCGGTCAGCTCGACGATGAAGCCGGCCAGACTCGCCTTGTATTCGCGACCTAGGATTCCCGTTCCATCCAGTCGCGATTCGCCGAGGCGGCAGGCATAGGCATCGGTCGCGTCGTGCAGCGAGTGGCGCACGACACGGACCGCGAATTCGGGAAAGCACATCTGCGCAAGCCAATGGAGAGTGGACGGTGTCGCGGGGTTGGCGATGCGAAGGATGGTTCGCAGGAAGTCTGGGGCGTCGCCGAGCACGGAGGGCCGCTCCTGCGCCACCTGTTTGTCACGCACGGCCACCGAAGGTTCACCCCACTCTGGGTGGGTGGCATGGAAGAGGTTGTCGATGAGCTGGTGCTCGAAGAAGCGGATGAAATCCCAGAAGCGGTTTGATTCCGGGCTGTGCTCGGCGATCCAGGTGAAGTAGCTGGGCAACAGACCGGCGTCACCCATCAGGCCCATGTTCAGGGTGACGATGGCCGTGCGCATGGGCGACTTCGTGAAGCGCAACCCCTTGACGAGACGAGCCCCTCCTCCCTCGCTCGCGCCCTCGAACAGGATGGCTTCGTTCGGGTAGTTGGCCTTGGCGAGCTGCTCGATGAGCGGACGCAAATCGAAGCGCGCCGCATCGGCGACGAGGCGCGCCTCCATCGGCGTGTACTCCGTCGCGGGAAGCGGGACCGGGGCCGAAGCGGCGTTCACGACTTGGTCCCCACAAAGCCGCCCAGATCGACCTTCGCGTACTGGGCCAGCGCTTGCCACACCGGTGACCCTTGCGCAGTCCCCGCCTCTTCCAGGGCGTGGGCGGAGTGCGCGACCATGGCCGCGAAGGGAGCGAAGAGCTCGGGGAAACAGGCGCGCGGGTCGAATCCCTCTATGGCGCGGTTGACCATCTCCAGGACAACCGCCGCTTTCAGGTAATCTTTCTTCTTGAGCAGGGTCTGCGCGGCGCTGAGCTGACGGCATAGCTCGACGAACGGCTGGCCGACTCGGAGCTGCATGGGTGTCAGCCCAGGACGCTCCGTCGTGTCGGGCACGGCCTCCGGCAACGGCTCGCAGGGCGAGGGGGTGGGCGTGGGTTCGGGCGCTGGCGTCGCCGCGGCAGCCGGCGCGGGTGAAACGACCTCGACGGGTTGCCCTTCACGCAAGCCGCGCAGTGTGGCCACGAGCTGACCAAGGGCACGCAGGGCATCCGCCGTCACATCCGAAGCCAGATGGGGCGAGAGCCGCTCGCAGGCCGCGAGCGCTTCGTTGAGAGCGGCCTCGCTCAGAGTGCTCGATATCTGGTCCCAGCGGGCCGTGCGCTGTTCGCGGTGGTAGCGGATGGCCTCCTCGGTGGTGTCGAACAGCCAGGCGAGCCTCTTGTTGACCAGGCTTTCCTGTCGCTTGGCCGGCATGAGGGCGGTCCGACTCGCTCCCAGCAAATTATCGAGGACGCGTAGCGCGACAGCGAGGCCGGGCACGCCACCGTCCAGAAAGGCACAATGCAGGGCGTAGGGAAGCGGGCGTATGTCGAAGATGTCGTCGTCCCACAGCCTGGCACACGCTTGGGCCGCCTCGTCGAAGCGTCCCTTGGCCGCATGGCCATCGATGGCAAGCAGCCTCTCATCGAGGGCGTCCAACTCGGCCGTTGCCGCGGTGGCCAGGGGTTCGAGCAGACGGGTCAGGTCGACAGTCATGAGTCCCTCATGGCCCGAGAGTGGTCATCTGTCCCGGCTGCAGCGCCGAGATGACGCCGCCGAAGGCACAGATGAGCTTACAGTTGAGGTCGGCGGCGGGCATGTTTCCCACCAGAACCGTAGGCACGCCGGGGACCCACGCCCCGGCCGGCGTCGGGATGCAAGGTGCGGGCGTGGGTACGCCCATGGCCGCTGCGGTCGCGGCGGCCACGGTCGGGTTGGCGGGACAGGTACACATGCCGAAGGGCGAGATGTTCAGGAAGGGCACGCTGTCCATGATGTTGGCCACCGGGGCGCCAGCCAGGACGCGGTTCACGGGCAACACGCTCAACACCGAAGGGGCGAGGCCCATCGTGCACTGGAGGGTGGCCCCCGAGGCGAGGAGAGGGGCCATCAGGCGCTCCCTTCGAGATGCAGCTCGGCCATCTCGCCCAATTGACTGAGCAGGCGAAACATGGGGTTGGCCGCCTTGGCCAGCAGCGCCCCACTTAGGTACTGCGCTCGGCACCAATCCCGATCGATCCCGTCCGCCGTCAAGCGCGGGCGCAAGGCGATCCACTCAACCCGATCAGGCAGCCATGGTGTCCCCAGGTCTTGGGCGATCAGATTCCGCACCTCATGCGTGCGCACCGAACCGGCCTCGGCCCGGTCGGGACTGCAGAAGAGCAACAACGTGACGTGGGCATCATTGACCGGGCGCGAGGGCGTGACGACCACGGTCGCGTGCGTGACGTCGGGATGCCTCTTGGCCAGAGCGACGACCTCGTCCTCGGGATACACCTGCCCGCCCCGGCCGATCTGTGCGCATCCGGCGTATTGGTAACCCGCACCTCGCCGGCCGAACACGAGTGCGGGAGCGCCTCCGACAGGTTTGCCGTCAGCTAAAGGCGTCAGTAGACCCACGTCGGCGAGAGCCGGGAGATCCACGCTGCCCAGTTCGGCGAGTTGATGGTCACGTACCGGCACGGGCCAGCACAGAGCCGGCTGCATCGCGAGAGAAGGCGGAGAAAAGACCATGGCCCCGCCGGCCGTGGGGGCCATGCCCAGGCAGAACGAAGTCACCCCGCGTGCGGCGGTTTGGCGCACGAGCTCGTCCCAGGAGCCCACCTGCGGCTCAAGCAGGTCGCGAAACCACGCGCGCAGCGGAATGTCCTTCCACTCTCCCCCAGCCAGCAACACGTCGCGGAGCGAAGATCGAACGCCCAACAGGGTGACGCCCGCCTCGGCCAGGATACGCGGACGCGCGCGCACCGAGGCCTCCCCGAGCTCGGCCCAACAAGCGCCGGCCATCAAGGTGGCCAGGATGAAGAACGGTTGGCACGTGCTCTCATCCCAACCGGGCGCGGCGACCACATCGCGCCGGTCGAGCCCCAAGGTGATGAGGCCGTCACACAACGAAGCGTCCAGGAGGGCCTGAGCGGGGACATCGAAGGCCGTCAGAGGTTCCGGGGCGTACGGGGAAAACACGCGCAGCACCGGCGCCCCCGGATCGCAGGAGCCGCTCTCCGGCGCGGGCGCGTCCTCGTCGCGCAGCCAGGGCAGCAGCGGCGCGGGCCATTGGGCGCCGAATGCGCCGCCGTCGCGCCCTGCGAAGATGGCGTCCGGCTGCAGGACCTCCAGCCGCTTGTCAACCCAGGCGCGTCCCCGGGACGCCAGCGGGGCCGCGACGAGGCCCATGCGCATGCAGGTGAGCAGGGCCACCACGAACTCCACGCTCATGGGAACCACCAGCGCGACCAGCGCGCCGGGCTCCAGGCCGGCCCTGGCCCAGGCCCTTTCCAGGCGCCCGGTGAGCGTGTGGAGCTCGTCGTAAGGCAGGGTCTTCCGCTCGCCGCGTGTCTCAATGGCGAGGGCCGGCCGCCCCGAAGTCACGTGAGCGCCCACAAAGGCCTGATAGAGGCTAGCCCCCCCTTGATGGTTGCTTGCCGAGCCCGCAGCGCCTTCGTCTGCATACGCCCGCAACGCGGACAGGAACGCCGAGCGATCGGCCGCCGCGGTGTCCAGCCAGGAGCTCATCCACGTTTCCGCGGCCGCGCCCGAACGTAGGCCGCGAATGACGGCGTGTACGTCGACACAAGCGTCGCGCTCGCCTGATTTGGCCCCTGGCTCACGGCTCACGCTCAGGTACCTCTATGGTGTCCACGCCATCGGTTCCCAACACGATGCTCACCCGCGACGGCAGAGGCTGGGGAAGGACGACTCTCCAACTGGCGCCCGGTTGGGTGAAGAAGAACGCGGCCGCGACCGCCTGGTCGGCCGCGACCTTGATAGGGATCGTCAGAGACTGGCCCGGCAGGACGAGCCGCGTGGCCACGATCGATTCGTCTGCTGGAGAGGCGGCGAAGCGTGCTGCTTCCTCGTCGTAGGAACCCGCCGCGCCCTTCGGGTCCACGCGGGTCAGCATAAGGTGGAGGACGGCGCCTCGGTTGGTGCTCGGTTGTGCCACCACGGAGACCTCGCTCCGCACCGTCGGGGCAGCTTCGGGGCTGATGAGCTTGTCGGGCTTACTGACCTTGTCGAAAAGCCCGCACGCGCTCATCAGGACCGCCAAGGTCATCAACAAACCCAAACCTTGTGTCCTCTTCATGGCCAAGCGTCCCCGGCGGTGGCCATGGTGGGCAGGTTGAATCCGACCCAGGGATCGCCCTGCAACAACAAGCGCGCGCTCAGCTTGCGTGCGCCTCTCGCGGTTGCCGCCTGCAGTGTCCATTCACAGCGCTGCGTGGGACGGAGGCCACCCTCTTTCGACATTTTGGAGCGAGCCAGCAGCCGAAGGGATCGCCAGTAGGGTGCGTCGGGAAGGAGCTGGGCCTTATCGGGCGTATCCCGGTGTTTTGGGTTCACGAATTCGACATTCAAGAGAGCCATTTCGTCTACCGTCCAATCCACCTCCGCCACCGTGACAGCGGGCATCTGGTTGAAGTAGCGGACGTTCTGGGAACCGAGCTGCATGCTCACCTGCGTGGGAACGAGCTCCGCGTCCATCGACGCGTCGAACGGCTCGGGCTTGAAACGCAGGCTGATCTTGCGAGGCAGGCCCTTGTCGTCCCACAGCCGCTGTCCCAACTCACGACTGGCGCGTACGACCTGCATGACCTCGTCCTCGATGTGCAGGCGTCTGCGCACGTCCGCCGAGGGCCCGTCCGAGTCGGTGGCCAGCGGATCCAGGTGGCCGTGCACGAATTCCGGGACCAACCCAGTCTTCGGCTCGAAGAGCGCCGAGAGGTCGTCAGGCGAAACGGCGATGCGCGCCGATCGATCGAACGGGAACTTGCCCGCCGCATCGACGATCCCGGGACGGATGCGGTTCCACGCACGGTGGACCACCTCGGCGACCTCCTGCTCACCCAGGCGTGCCAGGCGGTCAAAGGGCTCCAGAAATGGCTTGGCCTGAATGGGCGAGAGCTGCACCTTCTTCGTCCAGCTCCGCACCTTGCGGCCGTAGGCTGTGGCGTCCTCGCGCAGCTCCGCCAGTCCCGCCAGGCCCAGGGGACTGAGCTCTCCCTCCAGCGCGGGCCGCTGCGACCCCTCTTTGCCTCCGCCCTTTTCGGCTGGTTTGGCTGGCTCGGTGAGCGCCTTGAGAGCCTCCTGCGCGTAGCCCTTGTAGGTGTCCAGATCCTGACGTGCCTCGCGCCAGGACGCGTACTCCGCGGTCAAGTCCGCGATAGCCGAGATCACGTTTCCCTGGTCCTCGGGGGCCGCCGCATCGGCCGGCTGTCCTCCATCGGTCCCTGCATCCACCGCGCCTGCGCTCTGGTGCGGTATGCAGAGGGACGCATCGAGCGTGGTGTTGTCGTCGACCTGACGGACGAAGTCGTCGAAGGCCGAGCGCGCGGCGGCCATGTCACCCAGGACCAACTCGAGGGTGTCTTGCCCCGAAATGTGCGTCGTAAACGTTCCCACGAATTGTGCCACTTCACTCCTGTAGCGGTTGGCGTATGCCTCGGCCGCCGTGCGGATAAGCTGCACGAGCCTGGCACTGGCCCTTGCCGGCAGGCTCACTCTGTTCGCCACGGCCGTCAGGCTCTCCAGGCGTCGCCGCACGCATTCCTCGTAGGCAACGCGGGTGAATTGCGCGCTGAGCACCGCGGTGGCCGGAAATGCTGCCCCACCCTCCCAGACCACGGGCGACAGACGCGCCTCGTCTTCGGGAGAGAAGAAGACCGCCTCGGGCATGCGCTCGCGGGCCTTGAAAGCGGCGACCAACTCCTCGGCCGCGCCGTCGTGTACGGCCCGGTTCCACCTCTCCACGGATATGAGCCGGTCACCCGACTCCGTCATCACGCGAATGACCTCCCCCGAGGGACGCGCCGGCCCCAGGGCTGACAGCTTTGCCGTGAAGGTCTCGAGCAAATGCATGGGCGCAACCTCGCCGAGGGTGGTCGTCTCGACCATCTTCAGCAAACGCTCCATCGCGTTGCTCGTGCCGGTTAGCACCCCCTGTAGCTGGTCTGCCTGCTTGGGGAGCACCGCGCTCAGGTACCCCGTCATGGACCTTTCGCACTCTCGGTCGCCGCGCCGGCACGTGATGGGCAGGCTGCGCAGGAGCGTGAGCGTCAGCTCGTCGTCTTTGAACCTCGGCAGGGCCTCACTCAGGCGCCGTGCCCTGTCCTGCAGTTCGGTCAGCTCGGCGCTGTTGATGCGCTCGTCTGTCAACGCCGCCTCCACTGCCATTCCGAATTTCCTCCAAATCGTGATGCTGTCGCGTTCGTCACCGGCCGAAAACTGGATGTGCGACACGAAGGACTGCAGATCCGCGACGTCCGTGTTGTCCAGGTACTCGCGGAGGAAACCCTCGGGCAATTGGGTCATCCGGGTCACCACGTCCATGTGCTTGCGCAGCTCGAGGGCGTCCCGCTTGTCACTGTGGATGAGCGCGATGAAGTACACCGAGCGCCGCCAGTGAAGGGACATCTTCGACTCGTTGTCTATGATTTCTGCACGTGTGGCCTTGTCCAAACCACGAACGAGCACGTTCGTGCGAATGGCCGAACTGAACTCCTTGCGCATAAGCTTGCGCTGATGATTGAAGAACAGGTCGGGCAGCCAGCGGGTCGCCCAGGATCCCTTGCGCTCTGTGAAGGCCAGGATATCGGCCCGTAACGCTCGTTCCGTTTCCCTGGCCACCGTGTCCAGACTGGGCGAGAAATCCTCGAGGGCCGACGAGGCCGCGACCCAGTCCCGTTTGTGTACGCAGTACAGGAGGCTGAAGATGGCACATAGAGCGGCTGCCGCCGAGGCAGCCTTCACCTTGTGCGCCCACAGTGGGTCGACACGCCCGTGCTCGCCCCGGCTGGTCAGAGGGCCCGGGCCGCGGGCCGCATCGGACGACAGGTAGACGCCGCCCGAGGTGATGAGCTCTGCGGCGCCGTAATCGGCGAACAAGGCGGCGAGCAGCCGATCCAG
Source organism: Pseudomonadota bacterium (assembly GCA_023438785.1). Taxonomy (GTDB): domain Bacteria; phylum Myxococcota_A; class Polyangia; order Fen-1088; family Fen-1088; genus Fen-1137. Next base: position 19,718 of record JAEXQJ010000362.1, on the reverse strand, counting down.
CCTGCCCATCACTTCAGGAGCCGTGCGACAGAATGCCACGTAGGCTCGGAATTCCTCCGCCTTCAATCTCACCAGAGCCCTGGGCATCTGGGCCGCCAACTCGGCGCTCCACTCGGACGCCCAGCCGGGTGCCTCGCGCGCCGGAATGTGCAGCGACATACCCTCGCTCTGGCAGAGGCGCACGGCTTCCGTCGCTCCCGCCAGCGTCTCCCAGCCATCGATGGCCACGCGGACCTCGATGGAGCGGCGACGCAACCTGGTCAACAAGGCCAACCGATCGCGTACGGTGCGAACGAAATCGGACACGGCGTCGGCGCCCACATCCTTGAGCCAACCCGCGTCCACGGTGACGACCACGACGGGATGAGCGGACTTGTAGAGGAGCTTGATGAGCGCCGAGAATGCCTCGCGGCCCGTCCCGCTCTCGTCATCCAGCATATGCGGCGGCAGTGACACGGCGACGGCCTCGGGCGTGATGGCGACGGGCAGCTCGGGATCCAGGCTGTCATCCCCCAGGAGCTGGCGCATGAACTCCAGCCCCTCGGCGTGGCGGTTCAGCAGCCGGGCGTGGCTCGCGGTCGTGCCACCCAGCAAGAGGACGTGCTGGAACCGGACCAGCGAGCGCCGGTAGTCAGCCGGCAGCCGTTTGCGGAAGCGCTGCCAAGCCCTGCGCAGGGCCTTGGCGCCGCCCGGTTTGTGCAGGTTCGCGGCCAGCGCACTGACGGCTGCTGGCAGCGGATTGGCGCCCTTCTTGCGCTTGCGCAGATAGGCGACCGCGCCCGCAGCCACGGCCGCTAGACCGGCACATCCGACCGGTGCCTCCCAGCCGATGTCTTGAACGCAAGCAATGAGGTCTTTCAGTGTCATGCAGCCGCTTCCCGCTCCCACGGCCTCTCCGGCCGGCCAGCGATCGATGACCCGCTAGCCGGTGCGGAAGTAGAGATAGAGGACGCAATCCTTCAAGGCTTCCGTGTCGTAGAGGACCACCTGACCCTCGCCCACCGCCGCGTCCCACTCTTGCCCGGCCCCCAGCGTGTAGAAATCGATGGCCGACGACAGCGCTTGCGCGCATGGGGGGCGCTCGATCTCGGAACAAGGTATGCCGGGTAGCGATCGCTCGTGCACCAGCGCCAATCGCGTTGGACAAGCCAGCTTCACCCTCCCCAGGTTCAGCCGTGCCGCCACCTCGGGTTTCTGCACCATCAGGTATACCGAACGCGCCGAACGCGCGTTCGCCGGCAGATCGCAACGCAACAGCCCGTCTTGTCCACGGAATTTTACGTAGGGCGCCGACCTGTGGCCACGCGCGGCGATCTCCTCCAGATTGGCTAGGAGGTTGTCGAAGCAGTCCGCCAGCTCCACGTGTTTGTAGGGAAAGTCCGTCGCGGCAGCCGGCGACACCTCCCGCAGGACGGCGAGGTCGATGAGCAGAGTCCGCAGCTTCTCGTAGAGATCTTGCGGGTGCAGGCACACGCCTGCGTTGACGTCAGTCAGCGCGCTCTGCAGCCCGTACACCGCCCGCAGCGCCTGCTTGGCCAGCACGTGCGTTTCCCCCGACAGATGGTGCTCTTGCAGCTCCTTGGCTAGCAGCTCACGCAACCGGACCAGCAAGGCGTCCATGCGTTGGAGAAAGCCGTCGAAGAGCACGCCCCGCCGGACGCCGAGCAGCGGCGGCAGGTACTTCTCCGAAAACGACCACTCCTTGGCCGCGTCCTGCTGCACATCTACCAGCCGGAGGCACTCGCCCTCGGACGACTGACTGGTCGACAGCTCCACTTGCAGTTCGAGCCGACGGATGGTTCCCCCGTTCGTGCCCCATTTCTCCGGCACCGGCACCTTCACGGTGTTGGGCTCGCCCTTGACCAGGACATACACCGAGGCCTCCCGTCGGCCCATCTTCGTGAGGTCGAGCATCACCGGCGAAGCGTTTCCCGGAATACACAGCACCCGACCCGACTCGAACACCAAGGACAGACGGTCGATGGCCAGGAGACCCGCCGCCAGCTTGGCCTGATCCCAGGAGAGGTCACCCACTCCCCAGCCCGGCCTGGCCAGCAAGGAGAAGCGCAGAGCACTTTCGGCCCACAGGGATTCCTCCTGCGTCCGAAAGTGCTCCGGCAACAGCGGCTGACCCATGTGCCAGTCAACCCGGGTCATGGCCAGCGACCGCATCGCCATTACGTCGTGGGCGCCAGGGCAGAGGCCGCCAGTGTGCCGACCTTCAAGCCCCACCGCTTGATGAAGCTCTTGCCACTCGCCGTGGCGAAGTGGAAGTCACAGGTCTGGTTCGCCGCGGGCACGACCTCGAAGTACATGTTGTAGACGTTGACATCGATGTTCGACGCCACCTTGGTGGGCTCGTCAGCCACCGTGAGGCGGATATCGCTCTTTCCTGGTGCGTTGAGCTGGCCGGTAATCTCCGTAGGCGCCATGGGATGGGCCTCATCGAACCAAGCCTTCGTCTCCTCGTCGAAGTTGCCGATCCACCAGCCGAGTTTGGAAACCGACGTCGTCTTCAGCGTCATCTTCAGCAGACCCTTCACCTGCAGCGCGTTCTCCGCCGAAAGGTAGGCACTGATGCAGATGGGATCGCCGACACCGCCGTTCCAGGAGAAGCTGTCGATCACACCGACCACGCTCACCTTGTCCTCCGTGATCGTCAGCTTGTCGTACGCCGTGTTCGAGCCGTCCACGTTGTAGGGCGTGAACACCTGAACGTCCTGAGCTAGGTCAGCGGGCAATCCGATACCCGCGAAGGAAACCAGATAGCCCACCCGCTGCTTCTTGGTCGGATCCATGACGAACCCGGACCGCCAGTCACATGGAAAGTTATAGGACATTGTGCTTTACCCTTCCGTTTCTCAGCCAAGGCGGGCATCCACCCGCAAATCCACGTTGAGGCCCTCGAACTGGACGTGCGGCAGGACCGAGAGAGAACACTGGTACCAGCCCACACGGCCTTCCATGGGCGTCACCACCAACTGGTACGCCTTGAACGGGTAGTAGCGCAGGGTCAAGTCGTCGGGATTGACCAGCGTGGTCACGTAGCGTGCCACCCAGCGATCGATCTGCGTCTGGATGTAGGCCGCGTCCGCCGTGCTCCCAATGTTGTCGCGCATGATGCACTTCAGGTAGTGGGCGATACGCGACACCGAGTAGGTGTACGAGAGATTCGTCACCAGCTGCGAGTTTTCCGAATCCTTGGGGTCCTTGAAGCGGTGGCTGCGCTTCAGCGATTGGGCGCTGAAGAAGACCGCATCTGCGCTGCCCTTCTTGTGAATGAGCGGAATCACGCCGGCATTGGCAAGCTCCAACTCCCGGAAGTCCGGCATGGAGATCTCGACCGGCGCGCGCAGCTCGTCCTCGCCGCGGATGTTGTACGTGTACGAAGACAGGCCCGCCACGAGACCACCGGCCTTCACACCGCGGATGTGCTGGCACCAGCCCGAGGTCTCGAAGCTCTTCACCAGGTTGCGGGCGAAGAGCATGGCCGTGCTGCCCCATACGTACTTCGAGTCGTCATCCCCGCGCAGTTCCTCCTCGAAACGGATGCCCTCGGCGGGATTCGACAGGTCGTTGTACGGGGCGCGCACCATGTAACGAGGCATGGTGAGACCCAGGTAGACGGCCTCCTCCGATTCGCGGAGCTGATTCCACTTCGAGTAGCGGGGCGTGTTGAACACGCCCTCCAGGTCACGCAGAAGATTGACCTCGGCCATCGTCTCACAGCCGAAGAGCTGCGGGGATGCGGCCGCGACGAATGGCGCATGCGAGGCCGAGGCGATCTTGCCCATGGCTCGCAGCCAGACGATGTCGTCGGGTTTGTTCCCGAAGTCGTACAGACCGATAAGGGCACCGTACGGGCGGCCGCCGAACTGATCGTATTCGGCGACGTAGATCTTCTTGAACAGCTCCGCACCCGCGATGTCGGCGAGGTTGAGCTCCAGATCGTCCTTTGCCTCGGCCTTGTCGACGTCAAGCAGGTTGATGTCGATGTTGGCCTTGAAGTTGGTGTTGGCGACGAGGTCCGCAATCGACGTCCACGTTGCCTCCATGTCCTGGAACTCAGGCGCATGGAGAATCTCGTTGAGCTGGGCCTGCACCATCTCATCGATGGCCGCGACCAGCTCTTGGATGCTCTGCTTGTCGAACTTTGCCTGCACCCCGTCCAGATTGTGGAGCAACGCCGCCATGCACGAGATGAATCGTTCCTCTGCGGTCACGTCTTCGAGCACTCCGTCGAGGTTCTCGGCGATCATCGACCGCGGGGCCTTGATCGCCTCCTCGAAACGGACACTCTTGAGAAACCCCTGCAACGAGACCGACGTTTGCGCCTGCATTGTTGTTTCGGCCATCTTTTCAGACTCCGGTGTTTGTGTGTTGAGACCCATAGCGCCTCATCAACTGAGCGCCTTGAGCGGACCTACCGTTGCTTCCACTGTTTCGTCGTGCGTGACCGCAACGACCTTTGACCAGGGCCCGTAGTTGGGCGCGTAGGCGCGCAGCTCGTAGAGGCCGGGCTTGAGCCGGATGGCCTGGTTGTACTGCGAGCGCTCGACGATCTGTTCCTCGGTGCGAATCATTCCCTCGGTGGACGGCGCAGCCGTCGCGGTGTCGTCACCCGCGGCGTCAGCGGGAGCCGCTGCGTCGGACTTGGCAGCCTCGGCGGGAGGAGTCTTTCCGTTTGTATTGGGAACCGGCTTTGCCCCTCCGTTTGCCTGAAGCGGCCGCAAGGGATCGGGGACCAGCAACGCGCGCCGAATCTCCAGGTTTGCCAGTTCGAGCATCTCGGGCGGCACCACGAGTCTCAGCTTGGCGGCGGGGATTCGGTAGGCCGCGAAGTTAGCCAGCTCCTGTGTGAGGGCCTTCATGCTTTCGTCGCTGTGCGTGGCCTCGCGCAGCAGGTTGCGGAACTCTTTGCGGTTGTCGAAGGTGGCCTGTGCCTCCAGGAGAAGCTTGCGCAGCAGCAGGAGCGCCCGAACGCGTGGCACGTGCCTCGCCACCTCCGCGGGCTGGAACGAGCGCACCGAAGTAATGGGCAGCTTCACGTCGATGCTCTCGCTTACGCGTGGGTTGATCCGGTTCCTCACTGACATGGACACCGAAAGCCCCATGTCGTCCATCACCTCGCCCAGGTTCTTTCCGTCAAGCCGTCGGATCTGTCGCTTGTCGAGCGGCAGCCTGCGATCGCTCGAAGTGCCTTTCGACAGGTCGCCCATGATGAGCACGCGGAAGGGAAGCGTCACCTCTTCGGGCTCGCCGGACACGTTGGTGCGATACGTGAGTGTGATTCGTGATCTGGGAATCTCGTCCGTAATTGCCATCCTCAACCTCCTCTGTGTCGCCCACATCGACGGGTCAGGGAAATCTCTGGACCCGCTGCAGCGAACTATTTTGCGTTTTTCTCAAAAAGAACTAGCTGGCGGGCAGCAACTTCCGCTGAACACAATCGCGGCCAGCGTGAACGGCATGTCACCCCGACGATTGAGACCAGGTCTTGACCAGTCGTTGCGTCGGCCCTGAGGCGAATTCGAGGGTCGAGCTGCCATCCTCAGCGGGCACGACCTGGAACTCCATGCGATAGACCAGAATGTCCAGTTGCTCGTTCAGCCGGGTCGGCTTGGGGTCCACTGCAAGCTGCAGGACGCCGCCGACCACGTCCACGTTGGCAGCGGCCTTGGCGCCGCCATGGATGAAGGCCGCCTCGAACCATTGCTTCCGCTCATCGTCGTAGGAAATGATGTACCAGGCGACTTGAACGCTGGTGGCCGTGACACCGCTCGCGACTTGATTGCGGATGTTGGCAGCGGTGGCCTTGCTCACGTAGGCCGCGATGCGAACGGGGGCGTCGGACTCGCCTTTGAAGCGGAACTGTTCGATCACGCCAACACATGAAATCGTCGAACCGCCTACGATGGTCTGCCCAGAACCCGAATACGGATTCCATACCTGGATGTCCTTCTGAAGGCTGAGCCCGCCGCACCCGCTCCAGAACAGGAGATAGCCTACGGTCCCGCTATTCGAGGGATTGAAGTTGAACCCCAGGCGAAAGTCGCAGTCATAGTCGAGGCCGTTAGGAGTCATGCGGCACCCAACTGGGTTCGTACGGCCTTGATACTGGCGCGCGCACCGGAGACCGCGCCATCCAAAGACTGCTGCAAAGTGGCGACCAGCGTGGAGGCGGCCGAGTCCAATTGCGACTTGGTAGTCTCGATTGTATCGAGGGCGGTCTGCACGGCTTGGTTCACCTGGGTTTGTACCTGTTGGCACACGGCCTGGATGGACGAGCGTGCGGTGGCCACGGCCGATTCCACCACGGGCACCACGGCGGCGATCTGCGTCGACAGGGCCGTGACAGCCGTCTGCAACTGGGTACGTGCGGTCGCCAGCGCCATGTTGATCTGCGTCGCGATCTGCGTGGCCAGGGTCCCGAGTTGCGTGGCCACGGTGTTGCCCGCCTGCTGAATCGCCGTCACGCCCGCGTCGAGGGCTTGCTTGAGCGCCGACTGCGTCGCGGCCACCATGGCCTTGGGCAAAGCCGACACAGGCACAGCGTCGACGGCAGCGAGAACGGTGTTCAGCGCCGACTGCAGGGATGACAACCCGGTTGTGAACTGCGTCTGCAGTTGCTCTAGTGCCGTGGCGCAGGCTTGCAAAGGCGCTGTGGCCGTCGTGAGCAGTTGTTCGATGCCCGCCTGTATGGACTCAAGTGTGGACGTGGCGGTCTCAATGGCCGTGGTCACCGTCGCGATGAACTGCTGGACCCTGCCCACCGCCTCCTCCTGAACGGTGGCCATGCTGCTGCGGGCCGTGGAGATGATGCCCTTGAGGGTGGTCTCGGTCTGGGTGAGACGGTCCAGCATCTCGTGAACCGGAGAGATGACGGTGGACTCCAGGCCATCGGCTGCGGCCCCGACCTGTGCCAGCGTCCCTTCCAGAGAGCTCTGGCCCTGCAGCCCGACCCGCGCGGCCAGTTGGCCGCGGAGCGACCGCACATCACGGTTGAGCTCGCTGACCGCGTTCCTGGCCGAGCTTTCCAGAGCCGTAAGATCAGCACGCGCTTTCTCGAACATCTCTAGTCCAATCCTGCCCCGGAGAGGGCTGCTTCGGCCGCGGCAAAGGGGGCGTTGAGATCGTCCCCGAGTGCCTCCACCTCGGCTTGCTTGGCCGATAGCGCCGCGCGGGTCTCGCTGATCTTTCCGCTGAGCTCCACGCTGGACTGCTTGGCCGATTCCTGCATCTCCGACTGCGCCGCCGTGAGCGTAGCCTTGGTTGTCCCGAAGTTCTCGCCGAAGGTCGCCGAGAGGGCGCCCACCGCCTGGCGGGACTGGCCTGATGCCTCGTCCTTCGCAGCATCTGCCTGGGGGGAGAGGTCGTAGGTCTGGGTTGGCTGCGTGGTCTGCTCGTCCTGCTTCACTTCCAGGAAGAAGCGGCCCTCCGACAGCTCGATGGTCTGCATGTCTCCCCACTGCGTGCGCGCCAGCGTGAATTGGGGACTCTCGTCAGTGTAACGGTGCCGGAATACGGTTCCGCTCTCGGGCCGTTTTCCCATGGCAATTTGATTGCCCTGCGAGTCGTTGTCGAGCCGGGCCATCCAATCGAGGAAGTCAGTGATTCGCACACTGTCGAGTTCGAGGGCGAGCAGGACCCTTTGGTCCTTGGCGGCGGGAAAGAAGAAGTGCCCGGGTTGACCCATGGCCGTGAAGGGCACGCGTATGGTCTTGTTCCACAGGGGCACCTTCACGCGGTAGTCGAATTGTGAGTCCTCCGTGTGGGCCGGGGTGTTCCACGTCTTGTCCTCGGGCATCCCGCTGGCGCTCAGGACTTTGCCCTCGACGACCACCGGATAGGCTGGTGCGGTGAATGCGGGCAGATGCGGAACGGGATCGGCCTCGCCCTCCACCTCCCAGATCATCTCGCACTCGAACGGAACGTGCGGCGCATCCGCGGTGTCCGGCGAAGGCGGGTCGTCGGGATTGCGCGCCGATAAGGTGGTGCTGCGCAGACGGAGAGCCTTCCCCGTCAGGTACTCTGTCTGGCTGAAACCCTCCCCCAGCTTGACCATCGTGGCCGGGGCGGGCAGACCATCGGGGAGCGCGCCGAGGACCAGCCTGGCATGGTGGGCGGGCTGGCGCAGCCGATCCTTTTCCAGTCGGACGCGCGTCTCGGTCTGCTTGGGTATCTGTGTGTGGCAAATCACGTCCTCGCGCACGCCGGTGGCGGCCATGGAGTTGTCCACCGTCTCGCGCGCCGTGGCCGCCTCGGAGAAGGGATTCACCACGGCGACGGCGTGGCGCTTCCACTCGGGCACGTGCACGTGGACGGCCGCGACGCAAGAACGCTGCACCTCCAGCGCTGTCCCCGCCGCCTTGTAATGCGCCACACGGTAAGAACCGGTCGCCGGATCGAGCTCCAGCACGCCGTTGCGATCAGCGAGGAGCCAGGCGACGAAATCGTAGAAGCTTGCCTGCGACGTGCCCCCCAGACCCACGCAGAAGAGGTCAACGGGCGTATCGAGCTCCGGCCAGTCGAACGCCAATTGCATGCCTTGGGCGCAATTGGCCTCCAACACGGCGCGAATGGAGTCGCCCGTATGCAGGGCGAGGGGCCGATGCTTCGTCCACAGGGCACGCGCTGGATCCTGGAAGGTCACCGTGTAGAGGCGCTGAACCACCGGGTTGCCCTGGATGTCCGGGCCCGTCGTCTCGACGAAGGAGCGCTCGACAGCCCAGCCCACCCACGTTTGAGTCACGGGCGATGCATTGTCGACCACCAAACGCCCATTGGTCAGCTCCAGGCTCGCCCAAATGGGGTCCGAGCCGTTGAACGGATCGAGGAGATCATCGTCCTGCAACTCACAGGAACGAGCGAAGGAGACGGTCGCCTGGAAGCCATGTGTCTCGGCCAAGACCTCGATGCTCGCCATCCCGCCCGCGTTCACCACATAGCTTGACCCCGAGATGGTCAGCGTCAGCTTCGCCTGCAGCCGATCCTTGAAGGGGTGCGTTTTCATGGCCGCAGGCCTATTCCGCCGTAGGCCTCGAGCAGGTCCTCCAGTTGCTGGATGAGATCGAGTGCTCTTGTCGCAGCCCCCGCGGCTTCGCCGCCGCCCGACAGGGTCCCGCAGCACGAGCGCAACTCGGAGAGCAGGACGTGCAGGACCGGGTACCGGCCAGCGTGGGTCTGCTCCACCAGTCGAGAGAGGTCCTGCGCGATGGCCATCATGCCGACCGCCCTGGGCGCCGCGGCTTCTGGCACCGTCTCGCTCGCCTGGCACTGGGGCGGCCGCGCGCCGGCGGCGCGGTTCCAGTTCATACGCAGGCGGTCCACATCGAATTCCGTCATCACCCCGCTCTCAGCATGAAGACCCCGAACAGCAAGAGCACGGCCGCGGCGGCAATCCCGTAATAGGCCCAAGGAAAGCGCGCCACCTCGGCCACGGACACCACGCGCTCCTTTGCCGGGTACTTGGGTGGAGACAGGGTGATCCGCGCAGCCAGGCGCGCCTGCAGCTCGGCCCGCAGCGTCGATGCCCGTTCATAGATGCCGCAGAAGCCCGCCGAAAGGCAGTAATAGAAGGCCTGCAACACCAAGGGATGGGTCTCGTCTTGGCGCAGCCGTGCATCGAGGACGGCGTAGAACTTCTCTCCCCCATTTTCCGTCTCGAAGAACTCCGCTTGTAGGGTCTCCCAACGTGCAGAGCCGCCCGACGTGGCCGTCGCCACCAGTTCATCGCAGTGCACGACGAGAGGGAAGAGGACGGAGAAGGTATCGAACTCGCTCAGTGCCTCGCTGAGCGTGGCGCGCAGGCCTTGGAACAACCGACGCAGCTCCTCTCGAAGGGCCACGATATCCAACTTCGCCCCACGGCCCTCGGCGAACGACTTGTCGCGGGCCAGCTTTGCGGCAGCCTCCTCCAAAGGAGAGGCTCCCTCCTCGGCTGGAGCCACGACCTCGCCGCCCCCTTTGGCGATGGATGACACGACCTTGACCCCCACGCTGCGCCGGGCGGCAACCAGGGTGGCGGCGCGGGCCTCGATGCTCAAAGCGAGGAGCCGCCCCATGGCCTCGTCCACCGCGAACCAAAGATGCGGCTTGGCGTTCATGCTCCTCCCTCCAGATCGGGAACGGTGGGTATCTGCACACCCAGCTCGGGCACGACGGCAACCACATTGGGGGCCTCTTCGCACCACGAGCCCAGTAGCTGCGCGACCCACTCGCGGAACAGCGCCAGGCGCGGCAGGTCGGCGTTCTCCAGGTTGCGAAAGACCAGCTCGTACACGGGAGTGAGGCGACCGGGGCTCCGCCCCTGCGGCACGGCCCTCGTACGCACTTCGTCCAGCGCGCGAAACAGCTTGGCGTACAGCATTTCCTCGCGCGCCCCGCAGGCGCTGAGCAGCAGGAGGAGCTCGTTGCGGCCAAGCGTCCGCATGGTCTTCATGGACAGGAGCTCGAGCTGGGCCTCTCGATCCCCATCCATCCACGAGTGAGCACTCGGCACGATGGGGCCGGACAGATTCCACGTCACGCCGTCGATGAAGCGTTCCTGCAGGGAGAGCTTCCAACCTGCCGAATCACTGGCGCTCAGCCCGGGCTGGTGCCAGAACGCGTCCACGGAGATCCGTTCCGGCTTCTCGTATGCCTTCTCCAGGCGAAAGCTCGCGTAGCCGCGGCGGGATGCGCCCTGTCCCTCGGCCCAGGCCTCGAAGCAATCCCCGCGCGCGCCGAAGACCGCTGGCTCCAAGGGCACGAACCCCTGCTTCGTCGGTCGCAGCGCCGCCATGGCCCACAAAACGACGAATCCCGCCGCGGCGTCGGGATGCTGAAGGACGTAGCGATCGCGGGTCCCATCCACGTCGAGGGGATCGGCCAACTCGCGCATCACGTTCATCATGGGAACGGCGTACAACTGGAAACCGTCGCTGGTCAGCCGCAACTTGCGCGGCCAGTTCTCGTCGAGGTCGAGGCACAGCGTGATGGACTGCCAGTTGCGCGGCGGGTGGAAGCCGGAGAATCGCAGGTACAGCTCGCTGCGTGGAAAGCGAAGCTGCATGCGCGCGCGCTGCAACGGGTGCAGATAGGGCTCCGGCGTGGCGTCGCCCTCGACCGGCGAGCCAAACGTCAGGTCGATGCGCTGACCAAGGTCCTCCTGGCGCGCGTCCGCGCCGTAAAGCACGCGGGCCTCCCGGATGTGCTCGCGCAGTCGCTGAAAGACCATAATGGACGAAGGCAAATCGTCGAGGTGATTGATGTGAAGGGCGAGTGAATTCAGCTCCTGATTGCTGGGCGAGTTTGCCTGCAGGCGGATCAGAATACGATAGGCGCTGCCGCGAGACACGGTGTTGACCGAAAGCAGGGACAGGGGCAACACGCGCAAGGGGGCCAAGGTGCGAAAGAAGAAGCGCTCGCCCGGCTCGCCGTTGAGGCCGGGCTCTTCGTGTACGGCCACCACCGCTCCCGCGGGCAGCTCGGATGCGTCCGCGAAGGCGGGAGTGGGGGCGGCTCTGAGCATGGCCAGGGCCGGCACCGGGGCGAGCAGAAAGGGAAAGTGCTGGCGGAAGATGCGCTGGATACTGTCGTCCAGGCCTCGCTCAGCGGCCATCCGGGTGCGCGCGGTGAAGAAGGCCAGCGCCTCGATGAGACGCCGGACGTCCGGATCGTCGTGCGACAGCGGCGCATCAGGGAACTGCGCCGTGTAGGCGATGCGAAAGGCCTCCAGCGACTCCAGCTCGCTGAGAAATGCCCGGTGCAGGTGTTCCTGGTCCATGGCCTCATCCCAGCTTGACGAGCGTGCCTTCGACCTTCACCATCTGCCCTTTGACGGTGGTCATGGTGTCTCCCAATGTGGCCAACGGCGCGACCAAGTCGAGCTTGGCGTCCCCTCCGATCTTGGCTTCCATCGCCTTGAGACTCGCCTGTCCGCTGCTGTTCAGGTCAAGCTTCGCCTTCGCGGTGATCTTGGCGTTGCTGGCATCCAGAGAGAGGTCAGTCGCCGCGCTCCCGGTGAGCTTGGCCTTGCTCGTGAGTGACAGATCCCCCGTGCTGTCCACAGATGTCTTCTCCGTCACGCTCAAGCTGTAGCCCTTGCTGCTCGTCACCTTCATGTCCTCACCGGAGGTGTGCGTGGTTCCTTTGCTGGACTTCACGCTCACGCTCTCCGCATCGACGGTGAACTGCTTGCACTTGACCTGCACCAAGTCCGCCTTCTGGGTGATGATGCTGGTCTCCTGCTCGCCCACGACCTTGCTCTCGATCTGACCGTCTGTCTGGGTGATGGTCACGGTCTGCTTCTCGCCCGCCAGGCTGATCTTGATGGATGTCCCGTCGAGCGTGATGGTCTGGGTAATCTTCCCTGAGCTATTGGTCAGCTTGAACGTGAAGCCCGCGCTCTTGCTCACCTCGATGGAGCACACGAACGGCTTCTGCTCGGCACCGCCGGCCGCGCCGCCTGCCGCGGATGAGCCCCCGCTCGGGGCCATTAGCTACGAAACACCATGTGCGCACCTCCATTCGGCGGAGCTCCGGGGTGGAACAGCAAGTTCCGGTGCGCCGCCGCAGACCGAACGACCAGCTCCCTCCTCGGCAGAGTGCCTCAGACAATTAAGTCCGGCGTCAAAAAAGGCGAGCGGGTGGCGGAATTGGCCGGCATAAGCACCGGCAGCTTCGCTGTCGGGCGCGTCGCCGCGACCTCCGCAGAGGACGGGCGCTCACCGTCGAGGCGAGCGGCCGCAGATTCCTGGATGTTGTCCTCGCATCTGCGGACAGCGGTTTGCGGTGCGGGCGACGCGGATGGGCCAGGTGTTCGGGCAGCCCGGCAATGGCATGCAGATGTGCATCAGTTCCGCGCCCACAGATCGCAGAAGACGGCGCATTGACCCTGGACGTGTGAGCTGAGGGGAGTACCATTCGTCTCGCTGTCATGGAGGGTCGACGGTCGGTTAGCGCGCTCGTTTGGCTCGGACACTTGCTGCTCCTGTCGGGGGCCGCAGCGGGGGCCACCCTCTCGCTGCGTGTGCTGTTGGGGCAGGGCAGGCTTTTCCTGGCGCTGCCGCGCCTCTTTCCTTTCGCCGACATGTGCCTCGCCGTCGACGGGCTGTCTGCATTCTTCCTATTGGTGTTGGCGTTGGTAGCGGCGGCGGCCGCGCTGTACGGGCCCGCGTACCTGGCCGCACATTCCAAGGCGCCGACGGTGGAGACGCTGTCTCTGGGTTTCTTCGTCGCCTGCATGGCCGTCGTGTGTTGTGCAGGCGACGCCATGACGTTTCTCCTCGCCTGGGAGGGCATGACCCTGGCCAGTTACATCCTGGTGGTCAGCCAGACGACGCGTGAAGAGAACACGCGGGCCGGTCTCCTTTACCTGGTGATGGCGCACGCGGGGACGGCGGCGTTGCTGGTCGTGTTCCTCTACCTGGCCCAGCGTGGCGGCGGTTTCGATTTCGCGACGTTGCGGAGTGCGGGCCGCGGCCTGGACGAATCCACGCGCACCACTCTGTTCATGGTCGCGCTGGCCGGCTTCGGGGCCAAGGCTGGCGTGGTGCCCCTGCACGTGTGGTTGCCGCAAGCCCACCCCGCGGCGCCCAGTCACGCGTCGGCCTTGATGTCGGGCGTGATGTTGAAAGTGGCTCTCTATGGCGTGTTTCGCTTCGGGTTCGACATCCTGGCGCCCGGAGCGGGGCCGCTGCCCGCGTCTTGGGGCTGGGTGGTGCTGTTCCTGGGAACGGTGTCGGCCGTAATCGGCGTGCTCCTGGCCTTGCAACAGCACGACCTCAAACGCCTGCTCGCCTTTCACAGCGTAGAAAACGTGGGGATCATTCTCATCGGCGCGGGTGTGGCCATGCTGCTTGCGCACGTGCCGGGGGCCCGCGGGCTGGCCACCTTGGCCTTGGCGGCATCGCTGTACCACACCCTCAATCACGCGGCTTTCAAGGGGCTGCTCTTTCTTGGCGCGGGTAGCGTGATCAACCAGACAGGCGTGCGCAACATGGAAGAAATGGGCGGCCTGGCGGCACGAATGCCGTGGACGGCGTGGCTGTTCTTCCTAGGTGCGGTGGCGATCTCGGCCTTGCCGCCACTCAACGGATTCGTGAGCGAGTGGATGACGTTCCAGTCGCTCCTGCTCGGCGCGGCCAAGTTGGGCGGCGCCTCGGGGCTGCTGGCGGGTGTGGCGGCGTCGATGCTGGCCCTGACCGGCGGGCTGGCGGCGGCCTGTTTTGCCAAGGCGTTCGGCGTGACGTTCCTCGGACGTCCGCGTTCGTCGCACGCGGCCCAAGCGGATGAATCACCCGCTTCGATGATCGTGGGCATGGTGGTGCTGGCGTTGGCGTGTGTGGCTTTGGGACTGGCGCCAGGGCACGCCATGCGTTTGCTCGACGAGCCCACCAAGGGACTGCTCGGTCAGGCGGCCAGCGCGGCGGTGACGGCGCGGGGACCGCTCGTGCTCTCGGGGGGTGAGGTCGCGGGGCAAGAAGCCACGGCGATCTCTATCACCGCGGTGGCGGCGTTGCTGGCCGGCCTGGGCGCGGTGGCCTGGGCGCTGCGCGGTTTGCCCCGTCGCTGGCCGCGCCGTCTCGCCCCCACCTGGACGTGCGGCATGACGCCCACCAGCCGCTTCGATTACACCGCCACCGCCTTCACCAAGCCGCTCCGCCTGGTTTTCGCGGCGGTGTACCGGCCCCGGCGCGCCGTTACCAAAGAAACGGGGACCTCGCCGTACGTGATTCGCAAGATGGGCTACACGGGCGAGGTGATCGATTTGGCGGAGACCATGCTCTACACGCGCATCAAGCGTTGGGTCACGGCAACCGCCGAGGGCATTCGTGCCCACAGCACGGGCCGCATTCACCACTACATCGCCTTCGTGCTCATCACCTTAGTGGTTGCGCTGCTCTTGTTCGCAAAGGCGTGAGCGATGAGCCAGGCAGAACACACAGCCCGCATCGCCGCCCAGGCCGGCTTGCTCGTCGTGCTGGGGCCGCTGGTGACGGGATACATCCAGAAGTTGAAGGCGCGCCTCCAGTGCCGGCAGGGGGCCAGCCTGTGGCAGCCGTACCGCGACCTGCTGAAACTGCTGCGCAAGGGAACGGTGCAGAGCGATTCGGCAAGCTCGTTCTTCCGCGCCTTGCCCGTGCTGGTCTTGGCGGCGTCGGCGGCGACCACCGTCATGTTGCCCGTGCTATGGGCGCCCGCCGGTCCGGCATCCGTGCCCTTGGGCGACGCCATCTTGCTGCTGGCCTTGCTGGCCCTGGGCCGCTTTGTCAGCGCAGTGGGCGCGCTGGATGCGGGCGGAGCCTTCGGCGGCATGGGGGCCTCGCGCGAGATGACGGTGGGCCTGTTGGTCGAGCCGGCCCTCATGATGGCCGTGTTCTCGGTTGCCGTGGTGGGCGGAACCACGGACCTGGTCCACCTGGCGGCGCGGCGGGAGACGCTGTCCACGCTGGCCTGGCAGGCGCCCGATCTGCTGGCCTTGTTTGCCATGTTGGTCTTGGCGCTCGCTGAGACGGGGCGCATTCCGGTGGACAACCCGGACACGCACTTGGAACTGACCATGCTTCACGAGGGCATGCTGCTCGAGCACTCGGGACCGGGGCTGGCTTGCTTGGCTCTGGCCACCCATATCAAGCAGATCGTGATCCTGGGGCTGGTGGCGGCGTTGTTCTTTCCGCTGGGCTTAGCTGAGTCCTGGCGAGTGGCCGATGTCGGCCTGGCTGGGCTGGCCTTCGCTAGCAAGATTCTCGTGCTGGCCACTTTCTTGGCCGTCGTGGAATCGTCCTACGCCAAGCTGCGCTTCTTTCGCGTGCCGCAGTTCCTGGGCCTGGGACTGGTGAGCGCATTCGTGGCGCTGGCTTTGAGGATCCTATGAGTGGCGAGTTGGCCCCCCGGATCATCGACGTCCTAGGTGCGCTGCTGCTCTTCTCGATGCTGCTCATCCTCGCGTCGGGGCAGCTCTTCCGGGCCATCTACGCCGTGGCCGTGCAGTCCGTGTTCTTGGGCATCGCGGGCGCGGTGCTGGCGGCCGCCACGGGCATCATGGATCTGTGGATCATCGCCGGCGTCACCATCGTGGTGAAGGCTATTCTCTTGCCGTGGTTGCTCATGTGGGTGGTGCGGCGGATTCAGATCACGCGCGAGATCGAGCCCGTCGTCCCGACGGTCGCCACGCTGGCCATGGCCGCGGTCATCGTGGTGCTGGCCTTTCACCTCAGCGCTTCGCTGGGCCCGGTTCGCCGCGCCATCACGGGCAATGCGCTTCCGGTGGGCATCGCGCTGATCCTGCTCGGCGTGTTGGTCATGGCCACGCGACGCAAGGCCCTCATGCAGATGGTGGGTCTCTTCGCCTCGGAGAACGGCATCTTCTTCACTGCCATGGCGGTCAGCGAGGGCATGCCACTCATCATCGAGATCGGCGTCATCCTCGACGTGGTGTTGGGCGCGCTGGTCATGGGCATTCTGGTCCTGCGCGTACGCTCCAGCGTGGAGGGCACCGACATCGCCGATCTGGAGAACCTGAGGGGCTGATGGCGAACCTGCTCTGGCTCACCCCGTTGCTTTCGTTCACGGTCGGCGCGTGCATGCTGACCACACGTCGGCAGCGCGTGCTGGCCGCGCGGGATGTGTTGGGCGCCCTGGCCGTGCTGGCGCTGGTCACAGCCATCACTGTGGCCGTGGTGCGCGGCGGGCCGATCAGTGCCCTGGGCGTGTTCCGTGCCGATCACCTGGCCATCCTCTTCTTGCTGCTCATCGGCTTTCTCGCCGTGGCGGTCTCGCTGGCCAGCATCCCGTGGATGCGCCACGAGCTGGCCTCGGGCGGAATGCGCGCCGAACGCCTGCACTACTACTACGCGCTCGTGCACGGGTTCATCGGCACCATGTTGGTGACGGTGCTGTCCGACAACCTGGGCATCCTGTGGATCGCCATGGAGGGCACGACGATCACCTCGGCGCTGTTGGTGGGATTCCACGGCGACAAGCACGGCCTGGAGGCGGCGTGGAAGTACATCATCGTCACCACCATCGGCATCTCGTTCGGCCTGTTCGGCACGGTGTTGGTTTACGGTGCCGCTGTTCACGCCCAGGGCGGTTTTGCTGGCGCCATGAATTACTCCAGCATGGCGGCCATCGCCTCGCGCCTGGATCCCGGCATCATTCGCATCGGCTTCATCTTCGTCATGGTGGGCTACGGGACCAAGGCAGGCCTGGCACCCGTGCACATGTGGCTGCCCGATGCGCACAGCCAGGCACCCACGCCGGTGTCGGCTCTGCTCTCGGGCGCGCTCATCAAGTGCGCGCTCTTCGGCATCATTCGCTTCCACACCATCGCGCTCAATGCCTGCGGACCCGCGTTCAGCAACGGCCTGCTGCTCATCTTTGGGGTGATTTCCGTGGCCGTGGCCGCGCCGTTCATCCTGGCCCAGCAAGACCTGAAGCGGCTGCTCGGCTATTCGAGCGTCGAGCACGTGGGCATCATTGCCTTGGGCCTGGGCTTCGGCGGACGTCTGGGCACTTATGCCGCGCTTCTGCATGTGCTCAGCCACGGGGTGACCAAAGCGCTGGTCTTTCTCGTGGCTGGTGACGCCATCTCCCGCTACGGAACGCGCGACATGCGCATGATGGGCGGCCTGCTCGGCATCACGCCGCTGGGCGGAACCTTGCTCATGGCGGGCGCGTTTTCGTTGGCCGGAACACCGCCGTTCTCGGTGTTCATGAGCGAGATGCTGGTCATCAAGGCCGGGCTGGCGAGTGGCCGCTTCGTGGTCGTGGCCGCCTTCTTGGTTCTGACCGTCGTCATCTTCGCCGGCTTGATTCGCCACGCCGGCCAAATGGTTTTCGGCACGCCCGGCAACACCGTGGGCCGCCGGCCCGAGTCACCACTCCGTGCGGCGGGCCTCGTCGTGCTCGTGGCAGCCATGGTGCTCTTGGGCGTGTACATGCCCGCTCACCTCGACGGCGTGCTCACGCGCGCCACGGAGATCGTCGTTGGTTGATTCCAAGCCACTCCTTGCCGAGCTCGAAAAGCGCCTGGGCAGTTGGGCGAGTTTGGAGCGGGGTCCGCGCCCCGACGACCTGTGCGCCCGCGTGGAGCGTGCCGATGACGTTCCTTCCGCCGTGGCCGAATTGCGTGCCGCCGGCCTAGGTCTGGCCACGCTCGTGGCCACCGATGAGCGGGCAAGTCCCGACCGCGATCTCAAACTCCGCTACATCTTCGAACCCGCAGCCGCGCGACTGGGCCCCTTGCCTGACGTCTTCGTGACCTTGCTGGCATCGCTCGATCCCGTCCATCCCCAGGTCCCCTCCATCGCCGCCGAGGTGGCATCAGCCAACTGGCATGAGCGAGAGGCGCACGACCTTTTCGGCATCAGCTTCATCGACCACCCCGATCCACGCCCTCTGGTCGTGCACGACGGCTGGCCCAAGGGCATGTACCCCCTGCGTAAGGATTTCGATGCGCGCCAGCGGCTGCCCGTGGAGCCGGCCGAGGAGTTTCCGCATCTGGTGGTGGATGGCGAGGGCGTCTTCGAAGTGCCGGTTGGCCCCATCCACGCCGGCATCATCGAACCGGGCCACTTTCGTTTCAGCACCGTCGGTGAAGTCGTCCTGCATGTGGAGGCACGTCTCTTCTACACGCACCGCGGGCTGGAAAAACGAATGGAAGGGATGAGCCTGGCCGATGCCTTCATCGTGGCCGAGCGAATGTGCGGTGTGTGCTCGGTGGCGCACGGCTTGGGCTTTTGCGAAGCGGCGGAGTTGATCGCGGGCGTCGAAGTCCCGGCACGCGCACGTGTGCTGCGCAGCCTGACACTGGAACTGGAACGCCTGTACAACCACCTGGGCGACATCGGCAACATTGCGGCCGGCGCCAGTTATCACTACGGCACGTCGGCGGGGCTGCGCATGAAGGAATCCGTCCAGCAGGTCAACGAGCGTCTGACTGGGCATCGTTTCCTGCGCGGCTTGCTCGTGCCTGGGGGCGTGTTGCTCGACCTGTCTCCCGAGACCGCGCGGGCCATCGAAGCCGTCCTGGCCTCGTGTGGCGAGGGCCTGGCCAGCCTCGTCGAGCGGATCGAGAACAACCCCTCGTTCATCGACCGGGTGGATCGCACGGGCCGGCTCAAGCTACGCGACACGATCGAGCTGGGGGTGACCGGCGTGGGGGCACGCGCGAGCGGCGTGGATCGGGACGCCCGCCGCGATCACCCGCACGCGGCCTACGCGGGGCGCGACGTCAAGGTGGCCACGCAGAGCGATGGCGATGTACACGCGCGGCTGGACGTGCGCGCGGCCGAAGCGCAGGAGTCCATACGCCTCATTCGCACATTTCTGGCCGACCTGCCCGCGGGGCCGCTCAGCGTGCCGCTGCCGCGAGTCCTGCCCGTCGGAAAGATCGGCTACGCGTCCATCGAATCGCCGCGCGGGGCCTCGGTTCACTGGCTGCGCAGCGACGGGGCGGGGCGCGTGGATCGCTACCACCTCCGCTCGGCCAGCTTCGCCAACTGGCCGGCCGTGCCGCTGGCCGCGGTGGGCGACATCATTCCCGATTTTCCCCTCGTGAATAAGAGCTTCGAGCTCTGTTACGCGTGCACCGATCGCTGAGCCATGCTGACCGCCATCCTTCGAAGTCTGCGTACCGGGGTCGTCACCACCCGCTACCCCAAGGAGCCCGCGCGTGTGCCCGAGCACTTCCGCGGTGCACCCCGAATTCGCGAGGGCCGCCCTCTGGCCGC
>JAEXQJ010000317.1 GCA_023438785.1 Pseudomonadota bacterium | reverse complement strand
CGCACGCCTCGCGCGAGCGCGACCGCTGGCCGCCCGAGGCGGATACGTTCTATCTGCCGTCGTCCAGTGTCCTCCGGGTCCTCAGCTTCGGCCACACCGAGCTGGCCGCCGATCTCTTGCACACCCGGGCCAACGTCTACTTCGGCACCCAACTGCATGCACGCATGCCCACCCGGTGGCTGGGCAACTACCTCAACGCCGCGCTCGACCTGGATCCCGCCTTCCAGCGCCTTTACGTGAGCGGGGCGGCCATGCTGGTGTACAACGGCCAGCGCATCGTGCCGCCCATGATTCTCGAGGCCAATCGCATCCTGGAACGCGGACGCAAAGCCTTCCCCTTCGACTGGGAGATCGCCTTCCAACTCGGCTTCAACTTGCTCTTCGAACTGCCCAACGACGCCGAGCCGAACGATCCGCGCATTCCCCAGTGGCGGCAGCAGGGCGTGGAAGCCATGCGCCAGGCGGCGCTCTACGAGGGCGCTCCCTATTTCGTGCCCAACCTGGTGGCGCGCATGCTGACCAAGCAGGGGAGTCAGGATTTGGCCGTCAAGCACCTGGAGCAAGCCTACGCCGTCGCGGCCAGCGAAGAGGCGCGCGCGCAGATTCGCAGCAAGCTGATTGAGCTGCGCGGCCGCCAGATGTCCGAAGGCCTGGAAGAAATGCGCCGTCAGTACCGGCAGCTCATCGAGAACGGTTTTGCCCAGGTTCCGGAGGCCCTCACCCTCGCGCTCGGCCCCCGTTCCACATCCAACGCGCTCGCCGCCTCATCTCCGAAGGACAAGAAGTCGCCGTGAATTTCCGCTTTCCGCCGCGCGGGACGCTGGTCCCCAACAATGAATTCGATCCGCTGCCCTTCTACTACCGCCCGCTCATCGGGCGCGTGTACCGCTACCGCATGCAGATGGGTCTGCGCCTGGTTCCCTCGGGCCGGCGCGTACTGGAGGTGGGCGTGGGCAGCGGCATCCTGGTCCCCTCCTTGACCGCCGGGTTTGCCGAATACGTGGGCACCGACCTGGTTCTGGCACGCGGACTGGAGAAGCTGGTGGCGCCCACGTGTTCGGCACGCTTTCAGGTGGCCGACATTCTCGATCCCACGGCCCTGCCTGAAGCCGCCTTCGACGTGGTGGTGTGCTTGTCCGTGCTCGAGCACATCGCGGAGATCGATCGCGCCGCCGCCACGCTGGCCCGCGCCTTGGCCCCTGGCGGGACCTTGATCGTGGGCTATCCCATGGTCAATCGCTTCATGGCCGAATGCTTCCGCGTCCTGGGCTTTGGCAAGATCGAGGACCACCACGTGACCACGCCGGCCCAGGTGACCGCCGCGCTGGCCCGCCGGCTTTCCCCCGCCCAGCGCCTCAGCCTGCCTCCCCTGGCGCCACAGGCGGCGGCGCTTTACGAATGCACCTCGTGGGTCAAACCCGCGGTGTGATTCAAGGCCCGCGCGACGCGCAGGCACCGCACGCGAGGAGGTTCAGGGTGAAGCGTTCTTGAGGCGCGGGTCGGGGACGCGCTCCACCACGGCCAGCAGGCGGAACCCGAAGAGGCGATAGGCCAAGGAAGGCAGCCTGTCCTCCACACCGAGGAGCAGGCGCCACAGGCGCGGGGCGATGAGCGGGCGGTGATAGAAGCCGCCGGAAGCGGGATAGCTGAAGCCGGCCAGGCGCTCGAAATGGCGAACCTTCAGGGTCGGGAAGAGTCCCTCCAGCGTACGGCGTCCGGCGGGTCGGCACAGCAGGGTGGGAATGGCCTGATTGGAGTCGAAGGGATCCTTGTCGATGGGTCCGTGCTCGGCCAGCGGCACGATGTCCATCTTGAGAGACTCGGGGTGGAAGAGCTTGTAAACCACGTGCGACACCGGGCTGATGTACGGTTCGCACATCACCAGGCGTCCGCTCACCCGCAGCACGCGGGAGGCCTCGGCAAGAAAGCGCGCGGGGGCCCGCAGGTGGTGCAGCACATCGAACATGACCAGCGCGCCCACGGACCCGTCCTCGAAGGGCAGCTTCTCGGCCGACACGCAGCGGTCGTGCCAGGGCGCCTTGACCAGATCGGTGAGCACCAACTCGGGGATGAACGCTTTGGAGAACCCCGGCCCCGAGCCGATTTCGATCCACGGCCCCAGCTCGGCGGGCGGCAGGGCCTCACGGATGCGCCTGTACCAGCCCGCATAGAGCGTGCGCATGCACTCGTTGGAATCCCACACCTTGCGGAAGCGCTCGAAGCGTTCGAGCGTGCGGGCGCGTACCTCCTCCGAGAGTTCGGGCAGCTCAGACATACCGGAGCTTGCGCGCCGCAACCCCTGACATCTTGAGGAGCAGCCAGCCGTGTTTCCAGCGCGAGATGTTGGTGCTGCCGTAGAGGCGTTCGCGATAGCGAACCGGGATCTCGACAATCTTCAGATTGAGGCGTGCCGCCCCGAAGATGAGGTCGAAGTCTCCGAAGGGATCGAAATCACCGAACACGTGACGGGCCGCCGCCAGCCGCTCGTAGTCCCGGCGCCACAGCACCTTGGTGCCGCACAAGGTGTCCTTGATGGGCTGCTGCAGAAGGTAGGTGAAGAGGTGCGAGAAGGCCTGATTGCCCAGGCGATTGAAGAAGCGCATGGCCCCGGGTTCCATGGGGTACACCAGGCGCGTGCCCTGCACGTAGTCGCCCTGCCCGCGCGCGATGACGTCGTAGAACACGGGCAGATCCTCGGGCGGCACCGTCAGATCCGCGTCCAGGATCATCAGCACGTCTCCGGTCGCCTTGGAGAAGCCCAGTCGCACCGCATCGCCCTTGCCCTTGCCCGTCTGCTGATAGGCCGAGAGCTTGAGCGGGCCTTTGTATTCCTTGATAGCGGCCTGGATGGTCTCCCATGTGCCGTCATTGGAGCCGCCCTCGACGAAGATCAGCTCCGTGCCCGAGCCCATCACCGGCGTGCGCGCGATGGCGCCCGCGACGTTGCCCGCCTCGTTGCGCGTGGGCACCACCACGCTGACCGAAACCTGCTTGGGCTGGGTGGCCAGCGAGCGCCGACGCAGGCAATAGAGGCGGTAAATGGACAGGCGCTGCAAGCCCGGCAACTTGGCCACGTAGCGGTTCACCACATCGGCCACGCCCGGCACGGGCACGGGCATCATCAGCCGGTCGTCGAAGCGAACCACCTCTAGGCCGGTGATGTTGAAGAGATTCTCGAAATCCGAGTGGGACAGCCAGTTGGGCGTGGGCGCCGGAATGCGCATGCCCAGCACCTCCGCCCCGCGCGCTGGCAACTCCCACAGGTGGTTGTACGCCGTGAGAAAGAGGCGCCCGCCCTCAGCCAGCCGATCACGCAGCCCCTCCAACAGGGCACGCACGTCCGAGACCGTGTGGCAGAGGCGATCGCAGATCACGGCATCGAACCGGCGCCCGGCGGGTAGGTTCTCCGCGTCTGCCGTCTCGAACTCCAGCTCGGGGTGCCGGCGTTGCGCCTCGCCGGCGAGCTCGGCCGAGGGGACAATGCCCACCCGCTCCGAATTGGGCAGCGACGCCAGCAGATCACCCGTGCCACAGCCCACCGCCAACACGGATGCCTCGGGTGGCACCCAACGCTGCAGGGTCTGGAAGAGATCCTGTTGGAGAAAATCGCGAGCCGCCGGATGGGCGGGCGATTGGAAGGCGACGCGGTGGAAGTAATCAGCCCAGGCAGCCGAAAGACTGTCCATCGACCCGGGCCGAGAGGGGTTGGCGGGCATCATGTCAGCCGGGTTAGAGGCTCGTATCCACCAGAGAGAATGACTTTTTGAGCTTCTGGCCTGCCTTGACGACGATGCTCTCGTTTCGCTCGATCATGAGATCGGAGTTGGTGAAGGTGATGCGGTGCCTACCGCAAGGCACCGAATAGTCGACGAGAGGCGTACTCCGGCCCGTGGGCTGACCGTCGATGGCCACTTCCGCCGAGGGTTTGGAGCTGATGCTCACCACGCACCCGCCCGTCGGCTTGGCCGCCGCCTTGCCCTCGTTCTCGAAGACGTCCTCGTCGCCCCCGACCGACTTGGGCTTGCCCGCCTTAGGTTTGCTCGTCTCGAACACGTCGTCCTCGGAGGCCTCGGCCGGCGCGGGCCGCGGGGCGGGTCGGCGCCCCCCCGCGCGCCGCGCCTCGCGGGCC
>JAEXQJ010000186.1 GCA_023438785.1 Pseudomonadota bacterium | reverse complement strand
GGCCGCAGGTCCACGACCAGGAAATCGTTCCCCAGGCCCTCGACCTAGAAAAAGGGGATCGATGCCATGGGGACCCTCTACTGTGCGGGCTGCTCAGCGGGAGCGGGCTTCTTCGCCTCGGCCGGCTTCTCGGCCGTGGCAGACTTCTCCGCTGCCGCCGGCTTCTCGGCCGGAGCGGCCTTCTCCGCCGGAGCGGCCTTTTCCGCCGGAGCGGCCTTCTCCGCCGCGGCCGGCTTCTCCTCGTCCGCCGGGGCCTGGGCCTTGGCCGGCTTGGGGGCCGGGGCGGGCTTGGTGGCCTTGGCCGGCTTGGTCTCAACCTTCAGCGGCGCGGGCTTTTCGGCCGGCTTGGTCTCAACCTTCACCGGCGCGGGCTTTTCGGCCGGCGCAGCAGGCGTTGCCTTCTGCGGGGCCGGTGCGGCCTTGGTGGGGGCCGCGGCGGAAGCGGGCTTCTGGGCGGGGAGCGCGGCCGAGGCGTCCTCGGATGTCGCCCCTGCATCCGCTCCCGGTGCGCTCAGGGGCGCCTTCTTCTCGTTGTCCTCGCGGGCCTTCTGCAGATCCTGGTTGAGCTTGGCCTTGGCAGCCTCCTGGGCCTTCTGCTGTTCGGCCTGCTTCTCGGCGAGCTGCTGGAGCCGCTTCGAGTCAGATTGACTCGACATGTAGGCCAGGGCCAAGGAGTTGGCGAAGAAGATGATGGCGCACGCGGCGGTCATCTTGGTGAGAAAGTTCGCACCCCCGGAGGAGCCGAAGACGGATTGGCTGCCGCCACCGCCACCGAAGGCGATACCCATGCCTCCGCCGCGCCCTGCTTGCAGCAACACCACAAGCATCAGGAAGACGCAGACGAAGACGTGCAGAATGGTCAAGAACGTGTACAAGCCGAAGTCCCTTCCTTAACGAGCTTGGCGAATGATTCCACAGTCAGCGAGGCTCCGCCAACCAGAGCGCCGTCGATGTCCTTCTCGGTCATCAGGCTGGCGACGTTGTCGGGCTTGACGCTGCCGCCGTAGAGAATGCGGATCTGCTGCGCGCGTGTCGAGAGCTTCTTGGCCAGCTGCGCCCGGATGGAGGCGTGGACCTCCTGGGCCTGGGCAGGCGTGGCCACGCGGCCCGTACCGATGGCCCACACGGGCTCATAGGCGATGACCACCTTGAGCAACTCGTCGTCCGTCAGACCGGCGGTGGAGCCATCGAGCTGGCTGCCCACGCGCGCCAGAGCCTGGCCCGCGTCGCGCTCGGCCAGGGTCTCACCGATGCAGATGATCGGCGTGAGCCCCAGATCGAGGGCGGCCTTGGCCTTGCGGGCCACGGTGGCATCGGTCTCGCCGAAGTACTGCCGGCGCTCCGAGTGGCCGACGATCGCGTACTTCGCGCCGGCGTCGAGAATCTGGGCCATGGCCACCTCGCCGGTGAACGCACCCTTGGCCTCCCAGTAGCCGTCCTGGGCGGACACGCCCACGTTGCTGCCCTTGAGCTTGTCGGCCACGGTGGCCAGCGCCACGAAGCCGGGGCCGACGGCGACATCCGCGCCGGTGACACCAGCCACGGCGTCGCGCACACCGGTGGCCAGGGCGACAGATTCGGAGAGGCTGCCCCACAGCTTCCAGTTGCCGCAGAAGAGTGGGCGGGGGATACGATTCTGAGACATGGTCTGAGCTTCCTTTCTATGACTCCAGCGCGGCCAGTCCCGGCAGCTTCTTTCCCTCGAGGAATTCGAGAGCAGCGCCACCGCCGGTGGCAATGTGCGTAATCCTGTCGGCGACGCCCGAGCGTTGCAGCGCGGCCACCGAGTCTCCGCCGCCCACCACCGTGGTGGCCAAGCGTAGCCCGGCGACCGCCTTCGCGATGGCCATCGTGCCCGCGGCGAACGGGGGCGCCTCGAAGACGCCCATGGGACCGTTCCAGAACACGGTGCGGGCCTGGGCGATGACCGCGGAGAAACGCTCCACGGTGCGCGGTCCGATGTCGAGGGCGGCCAAGCCGTCGGGGACCTTCATGGCTGGCACGAGCTGTCCAGCCCGCTCGTCCGGACTCGCCGCGGCGACCAGGTCATCGGGCAGGACGACCTCCACGTTGGCCTTGTTGGCTTTGGCCAGAAACGCGCGCGCCAAGTGCAGCTTTTCGCCCTCGACCAGGGAGATGCCGAAGGCACCCCCGCGGGCGGCGAGGAAGGTGTTGGCCATGGCGCCCCCAATAACGATGGAGCTGGCGCGGTCCAAGAGGCTCTCCAGCACCCCGAGCTTGTCGGAGACCTTGGCCCCGCCGATGACGGCCACGAAGGGGCGGGCCACATCGCCCACCAGCTTGCCGAGGAACTCCAACTCGCGGCTCATGAGCAGCCCCATGCCCTTGGCTGCCACGTGCTTGACCATGCCCACGGTGGACGCGTGCGCGCGATGGGCCGTGCCGAAGGCGTCGTTGACGTAGACGTCCGCGTAGCCGGCCAGCGCGCGAGCGAACCCTTCGTCGTTGGCCTCCTCGCCCGGCGAAAAGCGCAGGTTCTCCAGCATGGCGACGCTGCCGTCACGCAAATCGGAGACCACTTTCTTGGCGCCGTCGCCCACGGGCTCGTCGGTGAGCAGCACGTCCTGGTCCAGGAGCTCGGCCAAGTAGGCCGCCACGGGCATCAACGAAAGACCAGGGTTGGCCTTGCCCTTGGGGCGCCCCAGGTGCGAGGCCACGATCACGCGGGCGCCCCGATCCAGCGCGTATTTGATGGTGGGTAGGCTCTCACGGATCCGTGTGGCATCGGAGACGCCCCGTGCGGGGGTGAGCGGGACGTTGAAGTCCACGCGGATGAACACCCGCCGGCCCTGCAGATCCAGTTCGGCGATGGTCTTGGCCGCCATGCGAGGGCACGCTTTTACACGGAAAGCCCCTTGCAATCCAGGGCATTTCCCCCAAACGCCACGGCGCGCGGCCTGGTCTGCCCGGTGGCCGTGTCGGCGGCGCGGCCAAAAAAAAGGGGACCCGAGGGTCCCCTTAACAGCGCGAAAACGACTGCGCTAGGCGAGCGTGGTTTCTTCCTTAATGTCAGAGGTGACCAGACCGATGAGTTCGGTAGCCACCGCGACGATCTGCTTGGGCTCGTAACCGTTCTGTCGCAGATCCCGGTACAGGGACTTGGACAGGATCTTCAGCGCGCGCTCCTTGCTCATGACTGGCGTCGCGTTTTCCAAGGTTGCCAGAGCTTGTGACATGGACCCTCCTCCCGAGAAGGTTGCGGGGTGTCTTAGCACGGGTCGTGCCAGCCGCTATGACAGCATAACGCCCCGATTTCACTAGGAGGCGATGCGTCTTGGGCGGGCGGGCGCGAAGCGGATTTCGCAGTGGGCGCATCGCGGGACGGATTGGCTGGCGTTGGGGCGCGCATGCTGCGACCCGGTGCGCACCGCAATTCGCCTCTAATCTGGTAGGGATTGGTCCCCGCGCCAGATATCCGCCGTTCTCACGGCCTCGGCGTATCGCGTCAGGATGGCGGCCTCTTGCTGAGCCGACAGCCCGGTCTCCCGCGCCAGGAGCCGGGCCGCTTCTGGTGCCACGTCCAATCCGTGCCCGCGGCTCTCGATGAGCAAGGGAGTGCGGCGGCGGAGCAGATCCTCTACCTCGCAGGCCAGGTCGAAGCGGATTCCGAACACCAGCTCGGCCGCGATGTAGGGCAGCTCGGGATCCAGGCGGCGGGCCAGTGTTCCGTCCGCATCGATGAGCGCCTCGACTTGTCCGGCCCGCGAGCCATAGGCGCGAAGCAGGTGCATCTGGATGTCATCGGGCAGGCTGGTGGCCAGCCTGGCTTCGCCCGCGCCGGGCAGGGGGCGCGTCCGGGTTCGACACGGGCCAACGGCTTCGGAACGACCGCGGTCGCTGAGCAGGTCCACGGCCCGATCCAGCGCCTGTTCGGCCATGAGCCGCATGGTGGTGAGTTTGCCGCCCGCCACCGTGAGGACGCCTCCTGGGTCCAGCCAGATCTCGTGCTCGCGCGATGTGGCCGACGGCGTGCCCGCGCTGCTCGCGATGAGGGGCCGCAATCCCGCGATGGTGCCGATGACGTCGTCGCGCTGCAGGCGGGCGGGAGGGAAAGCGTGGTTGGCGGCTTCGAGCAAGTAGTCGACGTCTTCACCCGACGCCCGGATGGGATCGCTCGGGTGAGGCGGTCGAGCCGCTTGGTCGCGGGCGCGCCAGTCCGTATCCGTGGTCCCGATGAGCACGCGTCGGCCGGCGGGCAGGGCAAACATGAGGCGGGCATCGCGCGGCGAATGGAGGACCACGGCGCGTCCCCCGAGCTGGACACGTTCTGCATCCACGATGATGTGGACGCCTTTGGTGGGGCGCAGCCGACGCGGACCTAGGCCGAAGCTGTCGCAGAAGGGACCGACGGCGTTGACCACCAGGCGGGCCTGAATGGCGAATCTCTCCCCACCCAGGCGATCCAGGGCGTTCACCACGCGCACCGGCCGGCGGGCAGGCGCATTCTCGATCTCCACGTAGGAGGCCACGACCGCACCGGCATCGCGAGCATCGAGCACGTTCTCGAGAACCATGCGCGCGTCGTCGGTCTGGCAGTCGACGTACGACTGGGCCCCCAAAAGGCCGGCGCTGCGCAGGCAGGGCAGCGTGGAATACAACGCGGACGACGAGAGTCGGCTGCTGCGCACGGGCGGTCGCCACAGGGCCAGCGCGTCGTAGAGTCCCACCCCCAAGGCCAGGAGGGCGCGCGAGGGCGATCGGCCCCGGTACGCCGGGTAGACGAACTCGACGGGGCGGCACAGATGCGGCGCCGTGGTCAGCAGGCGGCGGCGTTCGGCCAGGGCCTCGAAGACCAAGCCGAAATCGCCGTTTTGCAGGTAGCGCAGGCCACCGTGGATGAGCTTCGACGAGGCGCTGGAGGTCTGGCAGGCGAAGTCGCCCCGCTCGCACAGGGCCGTACGCAGACCGCGGGTGGCGGCGTCGCGGGCGATGGCAGCGCCTGTGGCACCACCGCCCACGACCAGGAGGTCGAATTCCTCACCGGCCAGGCGCAGCAGGGCCGCCTGGCGCCACCCCTTCGCCATTCCCTACTTGCCGTCCTGGTGGACCAGCGCGATCTGCAGCTCGTCGAGCTGCCTGGTCGAGACGGGACCGGGCGCCTCCGTGCACAGGTCCGTGCCTTTCTGCGTCTTGGGAAAGGCGATCACGTCGCGTAGCGAATCGGCGCCGCACAGGAGCATGGCCAAGCGGTCTAGGCCGGCGGCGATGCCACCGTGCGGAGGCGGGCCGTGGCGGAAGGCATCCAGAAGGAACCCGAACTTGGCGCGGGCGTCCTCGTCGCTCAGGCCGATGGCGCGGAACACGCGCGACTGCACGTCGCCGCGATGGATACGAATGGAGCCGCCCGCGACCTCGTTGCCGTTGAGCACCAGATCGTAGGCCCGGGCCCGCACCTCGGCCGGCGCGCTCTCCAGCTTGTCCAAATCCTCGGTCATGGGCGAGGTGAACGCGTGGTGCGACGCGACCAGCTTGCCGTCGTCGCCCCGCTCCAGGAGCGGGAACTCGGTCACCCAGCAGAAGTTCCATTTGCCCTGGGGAATGATGCCCAGCTTGTTGGCCACGTGCAGACGCAAGGCGCCTAGCACGGTGTTGACCAGCTTGGGCGCGCCGAATTGCAGGAAGAGCAGGTCGCCTTCCTGCGCACCCGCGGCGGCATTCAGGTCCGCGCGCAGGGCCTCACTCATGGTCTTCATGGGCGACTGGGTCCAGGCCCCGCCGGCGCCAATGCGGGCGCGCGCCAAGCCGCGGGCTCCCAGGCCCTTTACGAAATCCTCCAAGCGGTCGACCTCGGCGCGAGCCATCTTGGACGCGTGGCTGGCCGGCAGACGCCAGGCTTTGACTATCGCGGGCTCATGCCCCTTGGCGGCCAGTGCGGCGCGCAGCATCTCCACGTTGCCGCCGTCGTGCTTGCGCACCACCTCGGTCACGTCAGTCAGCGGCAGGCCGAAGCGCAGGTCGGGCTTGTCCGATCCGTACAGGCCCATGGCTTCGGCGTAGGACAGGCGCGGAAAGGGCGTGGGGATCTCGATCCCCAGCACGTCCTTCCACAGCGTGGCCATGAGGTCCTCCATGACCTTCTGCACGTCCTCCTCCACCACGAAGCTCATCTCCATGTCGATCTGGGTGAACTCGGGCTGGCGGTCCTGGCGCAGGTCCTCGTCGCGGAAGCAGCGGACGATCTGGAAGTAGCGGTCAAAGCCAGCCACCATGAAGAGCTGTTTGAAGATCTGCGGCGACTCGGCCAGCGCGTAGAACGACCCGGGCGACAGACGCGAGGGCACGAGGAAGTTGCGCGCGCCGCCGGGCGTGTACTTGACCAGGAACGGGGTCTCGATTTCGAGGAACTTGTGCCCGGTCAGGACGCGACGGGCGGTCTGGTAGATCTGGGAGCGCAGCAGGAAGTTCTTCTGCAGCGAGGGCCGACGCAGGTCCAGGGCGCGCCACTTGAGACGCACCATCTCGTTGGCCGTGTTGTCGTCGCTGATCTCGAAGGGCGGTGTGTCCGAGTGCGAGAAGATGGTGAGCTGATCGCAGTGCAGCTCGACATCACCGGTGGGCAGGTTGGGGTTGCGGCGCTCGCCGCGGTCGCGAACGATGCCCGACACGCCGATGCAGTACTCGGAGCGCAGCTCGCCCGCTTGGCCGTGGGCCTGGCTGCTCACGCTGGGTTCGAACACCACTTGGGTGACACCGCCGCGATCACGCAGGTCGATGAACACGCAGCCGCCATGATCGCGCCGAGAGGCCACCCAGCCAAACAGGACAGCGCGCTTGCCCACCTCGCTGGCGCGAAGCCCGCCGCAATCGTGGGTACGTTTCAGATCAGTCAAGAACTCGGACATGTGCGGATATTTACTGGACCTCCGCCTCGCCGTCGACAGTTGATTTGGCGCAGCCAGGGTTGCCGACGTCCCGCGCCCGAAGTCTCTTGCCGACCAAGGAACCTACCCCTAAGTTTCGCATATGCGTTTGCGAGTCCTGCACCACGGTAGCTGTTTCGACGGAGCGGCCTCGGCCGGACTGTTCTCCCGCTTCTTCCAGGAGCGCGTGATGCCTGGCGTGGTGGATGTGGTCTACACCCCCATGGACCACAAGGAGGCGGGGCCGGCGGTTCCGCCCGAGTTGCTCGACGGTGACGTGAACGCTTGCGTAGACTTTCGCTACTCGTCCGACCCCAAGCTGCACTGGTGGTTCGACCATCACGTCTCGACCTTCCAGTGTGCGGCCGACGAGGCCCACTTCCGCGCCGACAGCAGTGGCCGTAAGTTCTACGACCCCACGGCCAAGAGCTGCGCCGGCTTCCTGGCCCGCGTGGCCGCCGAGCGTTTCGGCTTCGATCTGGCGCCGCATCGCGAGCTTCTGCATTGGGCGGAGATCATCGACGGCGCGCTGTTCGAATCGGCGGCCGTGGCGGTGGAACTGCGCGAGCCCGCCTTGCGCCTCATGACCTGGGTGGAGGCCAACCGCGATCGCGCCTTGTCCGAGAGATTCATCGGCGACCTGGTGTCGAGGCCTCTGCTCGACATCGCGCGCAGCCCCTACGTGGCTGATCCCCTCGAGCCCATCCTCGACCAGCACCGCCGCAACATCGACATCTTCCGCCGCAACGCTCGCCTGGACAAGGGCGTGGTGTTCACCGATCTGTCCGGCGAGCCCATCTCCACGGTCAACAAGTTCATCGTCTATTACCTGTTTCCCGAGGCGCGCTACGCGGTGACCGTCTTGTCACCCGGCAAGCGGATGAAGATCTCGGTGGGCTCCAATCCGTGGCCTCAGACGCCGCGCACGCATGACATCGCCAAGATCTGCGAGCGCTACGGCGGCGGCGGTCACCCGGCGGTGGGCGCCATCTCCGTGCCCAAGGGCGAGGTGGAACGCGCGCGCGAAGTGGCGGCCGAGGTGGTGGCGGAACTGCAGCGCTGACCCTACGGGGTCCTCAGGCTGGCCGTGCGGCGGCGCGCGCGGCGGGCGCGCTTCTCCAGGACCTTCTCCGCGCGGCGGCGCTGCTTGGCCGCGGACGGCGCCCGGCCGGGCAGCGCGTCCTGCTCGGTGTGGTGTTCCTCGAACTCGCCCGGCCGCCGGCCGAGCTCGAAGATGGTGATCTCGCGCTTGCCGCGGTCGCCCAGGCGGATGGGCATGACTGAGGCGCCGATACCCGCGCCCACGTACACGGCGCCCATGGCCCCACGGCCAGGCTGCTGGCGTGTGCCGTAGAGGCCGTGCACGTAGCGATGGCCGCCGATGCGGCCGATGGCCAACTCGTGGAAGCGCGCCACCGTGACCTGGCCACCATGGGTGTGCCCCGAGAGGACCAGCGGGATGCCGTGCTGCCACAGGCCGTCCGCCTCCTCGGCGATATGCGACAGGCCCAGGGCGGGCAGGTCGCTTCGCAGCCCATGCACCGCCTTGTCCCGGCGGGCGTGGCCCGTGTACGCATCGTCCAAACCGACGATCTGGATGCGCTGGTGGCGAATGGTGATGGTCAGGTGCTGATTGCGCAGCACCTCCACCCCGGCCCGGCGCAGGGCGGCCACGACCTCGTCCGCCCCGGCCCAATGGTCGTGGTTCCCCAAAACCCCGATCACCGGCGCGGCGAGCTCGCGCATCAGCTCGGTCAGTTGGTCCAGGTAGAGCTGGCTGTGGCACACGAAATCGCCACTCACCACCACCAGGTCGGGCTTCTGCGCGTTGGTCAGCGCAACCGCCTCCTTCTGGATCTTGAAGGGGGTTACGCGCCCCACGTGCTGGTCGGTCAGGTGGGCAACGACGATCGGACTCATGGTCCCGGCGTAGGCCAGGGGCCCGGCGAAGCGGCGCACTTGTATCCGCCCGCTCCGCCCGGCTTTCTCCGGGGAACGTGACCACAACTCGCTCCAGCCGAACGGCGGGAACAACATCTTGGACTAGTGTAGCCCCGCTCACGCGAAAATCCATGTGAGGCAAAGGGCGTTGCTGCGTCGTGGTGCCGGGCGCGCGCTCGTCCAGGGCGGAGGCCGCTGCGAAGCGGATGGGGAGCTCAGTCACCACGGCTGCAGCGCTGCGATGTGCCAAGTCTTCGCGTCGAGCCCAGCTCTGGGCGAAGCGAGCCGGGCTCACATTGCAGTGAAATCGAGGAAGTTGCCGGTCAGCGCCAGCAGCGACAACACGGTCCACGAGTCCTCGTAGTAGGCACCGCCGGCCATGAGCTTCAGGGTGGCCACCTGGCTGTAGGCCTCGTCGATGAAGGACTGATAGCTCGACGAGCTCATGGCGCCCACGGCCGCGGGGCCGAGGAAGGCGGCCGAGAGCTGGCCCGCGTGCTCGGGGCGTGGCGTGCCGTTCAGGTCGTAGCCGTCAGCGATGTTGCGGGCGCCGACTTTACTGAAGAAGTCGCTGGTCTTGGCCACGTAGGCCTTGGCGCGTTCCTCGCCGAACCAGCACCAATCCAGGCCGATGCGGAAGGGTGTGCGGCAAGAATCGTACTGGTAGTGCGCGGGCGCGTTCTCGAAGACCTTGCCGTTGGGCTCGCCCTTACTGGTGCACCAAGCGGGGACCAGGCCGTTGGTCTGATTGCCGTTGGTGGCGTTCAGCGAATTGTCGATGGTGTCGTAGACCGTCTTGATGACCGCGTCCCAGCCCGCCTGATTCCCGTCGATCTTGGCGAACACGCGGTAGTACGAGGGCGCGAAGTAGGAGATGTTGATCGTGCTCCAGTCGCCCCACTTATCGCCCGGCTTGATCAACTTCCCCTCGTAGACCTCGCAGTTCCAGATCTTGGCGATCTGGTCCTTGGCGATCTGCAAATAGGGTTGGTCGAGGGTTCCCTGGCCGCCCCACTGGCGATCGGCCATGACCAGTGCGAAGGCCATGTCTTCGTCCGCGTCGGTGGCCGCGCCGGCGCCCAACCTGTCGGTGCCCGCGGCGTTGATGTACCAGTCCATCAGCTTGCAGCCCCCCAGCCAGAGCTGCTCGTACTTCCACAGCTCGTCGAAGAGCGCCTGGTCGTTCATGTACACGGCCAGCAACATGCCGTAGGCGATGCCCTCGGAGACGGTCGAGCCCGCTTCGAGGCTCGTGTCGCTGGGCGTGCGTTTGACGCGCAGATGGCCGCCCGCGCCTTCTTTGGTGATGGTATCGGCTTTCCACTGTTCGTAGGCCGCCTGCACGTCTTGGTTGCGATAGGCGGTGGGGAAGACGCAGTGGTCGCTCTTGTGGTTCTGCGGGAACTGAAAGCGCGCGTTCGGCTGAGGCCTCGTATCGATCGGAGCCAGATCGATCGCCACGTCGGGTGTGTCGGGGCCATCCTTGGAGGTGCCCGTGTCTCTCTTGTCCGGGGCCGCGTCCTTCACGCCCGCGTCGGTCCGCCCCGCGTCCGTCGAGGTGCGCGTGTTGGTGTTGGTCGTCGTGTCCGAGCGCGACCCGGCCGTGCCGCCCTGGCCGGCCGTGCCGCCCTGGCCGCTGCTGCCACCCGCGCCGCCGCTGGAACGGGGAGGCTCGGAAGCGCTCTTCAGGCAGGACGTCACCAGCAGCATGCCGATGAGGAAGACCCAAACGCGAGGCGTGGACTGAACCGGGGTTTGCATTCAGTTCTCCGAGGACAAGGGCGGGAGAGTCGTCCTCGAACATACACCGGCGATGCGGGCCTGGCTGCCCCCGTTGCTCTGGTCAGAATCGGACGAACGCCACCTGCAGATCCTCAGTGGGCTATCTCAGGTTGTCGCCCGTGGTGGCCGGGACCAGCTTGCCGTACTTCACGCCCTTGGTGCTCACCAGACCGTCACCCATGGCCTGCACCTCTTTGGCGTTGCCACGCAGGACCAGGACTTCGAGGCAGTTGTGCGGATCCAAGTGCACGTGCAGCGCCGAGACCACGGCGCGGTGGTTCTCGTGCTGAATGCGGGCCAGCTTCTGCGCCAGGCTCGACGAGTCGTGGTCGTAGACCAAGGTCACCACGGCAACCCGTTCCTCGCGCTCGTTGGAGCGCGACCATTCTCGCTGAACCAGGGCGTCGCGAATGAGATCCCGCACCGCTTCCGAGCGATTGACGTAACCCTTCTCCGCGATGTGCTTGTCGAACTGGGCCAAAAGCTCGTCTTCCAGCGAGATGCCGATGCGCTCAATCATGGGGGCCTCCGGGGCCGCCGAAGGGTACTTGGCGGGCAGGGGGGCGACAACCGATGTTGGGCCTGGACCCGTGAAAGCCCGCCGCGCCCCTATCTCCTGAGGAAGTCCAGCAGCGCGCTCGAGAAGGCCCCGGGGTTTTCGACGTTCGAGAGGTGTCCCGCGTTGGGGATCTCGGCCAGGCGTGCGCCGGGGATCTGGGCCGCCATCTCCCCGGCCTCGGCCGGGGTGGAGAGCCCGTCCTCGCGGCCCACCACCACCAGGGTGGGGCAGGAGATGCGGGGCAGCTCGGCTCGGCGGTCGGGCCGGTCTCGCAGGGCCCGGATAGCGGCGATGACGCCATCCGCCCGATCCGTGGCCAGGGCGCGAACCTCGGCGCGCAGGGCCTCGCTGGCCGTGGGGGCCAGCAGGCGCGGGATCTGCCTATCGCGCAGGGCCGCCACGCCTTCCGTCCGCACCAACTCGATAGCCTCCTCGCGGCCCTTGCGCGCCCCCGGGGAATCGGGCGCCGCCTTGGTGTCGCAGAGGATCAGCTCGGCCAGCCGCGCGCGGTGGCGCTGGGCAAAGGCTAGGGCGACGTAGCCGCCCATCGACAGGCCGCCCACGCCCGCCCGCTCCAGGCCCAGCGCGGTGAGCAGCGCGGCCACGTCGTCAGCCAAATCGGCGATGGAGAAGCCGCCCTCCGGCAGGTCCGACTGACCAACCCCGCGCATGTCCGGCACGATGACCGTGCGCGCGGCTGCCAGTGCCGCCGCCGTCTGACGCCACATGCGCCCATCGAAAGGAAAGGCGTGCAGAAGGACGAGGGGCGGGCCGCTTCCCACGGACTCGTACGCAAGGCCAGAGGCGAGCTTCATGTCCTGAAGGTACCAGAGCCGCGCCGTGATTTTTGCAGTCGCGCGTGAATCATCGGACCATGGCGGCGTGGCCATTGCGCTCGACGCCGCTATCCAGCAGTTCCTGGACCACCTGCGCGTGGAACGGGAGCTGGGCGTGGCGACTCTGGCGGCCTACGGGCACGACCTGGCGGGTTTTGCGCGCTTCGCGGCGGCGCGGGATCTGGGCGGGGCAGGGGACGTCACCACGGGGCATGTGCTCGAGTACCTTTCGCACCTGACCGAGCGTGACCTGTCGGCGCGTTCGCAGGCGCGGGCGCTGGTGGCCATGCGGCAGTTTTTCAAGTTCCTCAAGGCCGAGAAGCTTTGTGAGGTCAACCCCACGGAGGAGGTCGAGCTGCCGCGCTACGGTCGCAAGCTGCCGGACTTCCTCTCTATCGAAGAGGTCGACCGCCTTTTGGCCGCGCCCGATCAGCGCACCGACCGCGGCGCCCGTGACCACGCCATGCTGGAGACGCTCTACGCCACGGGGCTGCGCGTGTCCGAATTGGTCAAGCTGCGCGTGGGCGATGTGAACTTCGAGGCGGGCTACCTCATCACCATGGGAAAGGGCAAGAAGCAGCGCCTGGTGCCGCTGGGCGAGGTGGCCGTGGCGGCCTTGCGTCCTTACCTGGAAACCGTGCGGCCTCATTTCCTCAAGCCCGGACGCCACGCCACCACCGACTTCCTCTTTTTGACCCGTCTGGGCACGCGCATGACCCGCCAGGGGTTCTGGAAGATCCTGGGGGCCTACACGCGGGCGGCGGGCATTCGCAAAGGCATCTCGCCCCACAAGCTCCGCCATTCCTTCGCCACGCACTTGGTCGAGC
>JAEXQJ010000148.1 GCA_023438785.1 Pseudomonadota bacterium | reverse complement strand
TGCGCTGCCCGTCCTGTTTTGCCTCGCTAATGCACGCGCCCGTGGTGCAGGACTCGTCAATGGTGCAGGGGCCGCCCACAGGCACGGTTCCGCGGGCCGAACACCCGAGGAGCAGGCCCAGCAGAGTCGGCCAGAGGCGCAAGAGGGATGGCGACCGCATGTGGGGGCTCGTGCATTCGGGCATTCGTGTATTCCCCTTCGTGATTCGTGCGTGATCAAACCTTTCAGCGAAAAACACGCCCGCCCTTGCTATCAATGGTGTTCGGGCGCACCGCCCATTTTGCGCTATGTCCAACCGGCCTTCCCCCGACTACGCGCTGCTGCGCGCTGCCTTGGATTCCATGGGCGAGGGTGTGTTCATCGTGGGCCTCGACGGTCGGCTGCTGTATTTCAGCGCGCGGGCCGAGGTGTTGACCGGGATCCGGGCGGCCGATGTGATGGGCCGGCCGTACTCCGAGGCCCTGCGGGGCGGGGTGGACGGTATCGACGGCCCGCTCCAGCGCGGCTTGGCAGCCGACCACGAGGCGTTCACGTTCGTGCTGCCCGACGGCGGCTCATTGATGGTGCATCGGACGGTGCGTCCTCTGCGGGACAGCCAGGGGGCGCCGTTGGGCACGGTGGTGACGTTCCACGTGCCTGCGGCCCAGAGCGAGCGGTCCACTGAAACGCCCGCGGCGAGGGTGGAGCCATCGCCTCAACAACTGGTGGGGCGCTCGCCCGCGGTGCGGAAGATCGTGGACACCATCCGTCGCGTGGCAGCCAGCGAGGCCACGGTGCTCATCACCGGTGAGAGCGGCACGGGAAAGGAACTGGTGGCCCGCTCGATCCACGAGGCCAGCCGGCGGCGCAGCCACAGCCTGGTAGCGGTGAATTGCGCGGCCCTGCCCCACGACTTGCTGGAGAGCGAGTTGTTCGGTCACGTGCGGGGCGCCTTCACGGGCGCGGTCCGCGATCGCCGCGGCTCCGTGGAGTTGGCCGCCAGCGGGACGCTGTTCCTCGATGAGATTGGCGACATGCCACTGGCCATGCAGGCCAAGCTGCTGCGCCTGCTGCAGGAACGAACCTACCAGCGCGTGGGCGATTCGCGTCCCGTCCAGGCCGACGTGCGCATCCTGGCGGCCACCAACGTGGATCTGGAGCAGGCCATCAGCCGCGGCACCTTCCGCCAGGACCTGTATTTCCGGCTGTGCGTGATCCCGGTTCGCATCCCGCCCCTGCGTGAGCGGCGCGAGGACATCGCGCCACTGGCGTCGTTCCTGCTGGCCCGTCGCTCGGTAGCCGCCGGGCGATTGCCCATGCGCTTTTCTCCCGAGGCCATGCGCCTGCTCGAGGAAGCGCGGTGGGAGGGCAACGTGCGTCAGCTCATCAACGTCGTGGACTATGTGGTGGCGCTGTGTGATTCGGCTCTGGTGGACGCGCGCGGTCTGCCCGAGGATTTTCTGAGCGCCCGGGCGGACATCCCCAGCGATCGGCGCGCGCGCTACCAGGCAGGGGCGCGTGGGGAGGCCGAGGCCAGTCTGATTCGCAGCACACTGGTGGAGCACGACTACCATCGTCAGCGCACCGCCGATGCATTGGGCATGGACCGTGCGACGCTTTACCGCAAGATGCGCGACTATCGCATCGTGCTGCCCGGTAGCGAGGGCGAAGGTCGGGGCGGGTAGGTGCCGTTGCACGTGTTGCAACGTCCGTTGCAACGTCCCTTGCAACGTCAGCCGGCATGCCTGGCCCCTCTAGCCGGCGCCGCTTCTGCAACCGGCCGCGGACCCGGCTCGTGCGCTGGATGCGAGGAGCTGTCTGCAAATCTCGGGAGAGCGGCGCAGCAGGGGTGAAGGGGCCCGGTTGGCGTGGGGAAGGCTCGAATTGACTCCGGGACTCCGACTCGCTGACGAGACCTGTCGATGCCCTGGCACGTCGGTTGCTGACGGGCATGGCATGGACATTCAGACGCCGCGGCTTCGCGAGCTGGCTTTGAGCGATTCGGGTTTCGTCTTCGATCCCATGACCGGGCACACCTTCACGGTGAACCCCAGCGGGCTCCACATCTTGCGGTCGCTCAAGGACGGCGTGGAGCCGGAGAAGATCGCCACCAGCCTGGCCGAGGGCTTCGACTTGGCAGAGGGTGAGGACCCGGTGCGCGACGTGCAGGACTTCATCATGCAGTTGCGCGAGTGCGGCCTCGTCCGGTGACGCATGGAAAAGCTGAACGTCACGGTCGCCGTCACGGGGATGAACGCCACCGATAACCCGGCCCCGGGTGTGGCGGTGGCGCGCTCGCTGCGCCACGAGCCCCAATTCCAGGGCCGCGTGGTGGGCTTGGGCTACGACGCGCTCGACCCGGGTTTTTACGCCGACGGGCTGCTCGACGGCGGGGCCATGCTGCCCTATCCGTCGGCCGGGCGAGAGGCGCTTCGAGATCGTCTGCGTTGGGTGCGGTCCGAGATGGGCATGGACGTCTTCATGCCCACCCTCGATTCCGAACTGCGCGCCGTGCTGGCCATCGCCGCCGAGCTCGAGCAAATGGGCACACGCACCCTGCTGCCCTCGCTGGAATCGCTGGAGCGCGCCTCCAAGGTGCAGCTTCCGCGCCTGTCGGGTGAAGGCATCGGCGTCCCTCCGTCGGAGGCCATCCTCACCGCCGACGGCATGAGCAAGCTGGGTACCAAATTCGGCTACCCGCTGGTCGTCAAGGGGCTCTACTACGGCGCCACGGTGGCCCACAGCGAGGGCGATGCCGTGGCCGCCTTCCATCGCTACGCCGCCCAGTGGGGGCTGCCCATCGTGGTGCAGAAGTTCATCGCCGGCGAGGAGTACAACGTGGCCGCGCTGGGTGATGGCTCGGGCAACATGGCGGGCGCGGTGGCCATGCGCA
Source organism: Pseudomonadota bacterium (assembly GCA_023438785.1). Lineage (GTDB taxonomy): Bacteria > Myxococcota_A > Polyangia > Fen-1088 > Fen-1088 > Fen-1137. Next base: position 2,041 of record JAEXQJ010000148.1, on the reverse strand, counting down.
AGACGATGCTCACCGACAAGGGCAAGGGCTGGTGTGGGGTGGCCATCGACAATCCCTCGCTCATCGCGCTGACCGAGAGCGTGATCGGCGCACTCAAATGGCGCGGCCCGCTGGAGGTGGAGATCCTCAAGGACGCGCGTTCGGGGGACTACTACGTCATCGAGATCAACCCGCGCTTTCCCGCCTGGATCTATCTGTCCGCCGGTGCGGGCCTGAACCTGCCGTACCACGCCGTTCGTCTGGCCCTGGGACTGCCCTTGCCCCAACCCCTGCCCAGCTACCGTCCGGGCACCATGTTCGTGCGCATTTCTCTCGACCAGATCGCTGATCTGGGCACCTTCGAGCAGCTCTCTGCCAAGGGTGTTCTTCGTTCTGGAAAGGATCGTTTATGAAACCGAGGTACGAGCGCCCCATCATCGTTCGCCACAGCCTGGCCGGTGTTAACAAATTCGGTGCCACCCCGGCGGTGCGGCCGCTTACGGCCATCGACGGCGTGCGCGTGGCAGATCTCGTCGAGGCTTACGGCTCGCCGCTCTTCGTCTTCTCCGAAAGGAGCCTGCGCGAGCGCGTCCGTGAGCTGCGCGCCCAACTGGGTCGGCGCGTGGCCAGCTTCGACATCGCCTGGTCCTACAAGACCAACTATCTGGGCGCCATCTGTAAGGTCTTCCACCAGGAGAACTCTCTGGCCGAGGTGGTCTCGGGCATGGAGATGCGGAAGGCCCTCAACGCGGGCGTTTCGGGGCGGCAGATCATCTTCAACGGTCCCCACAAAACCGAGGCTGATTTGACCTTGGCCTTCGAGAAGCAGGTCAAGGTGCACCTGGATCACTTGGACGAGCTGGCGCTGGCCGAAAGGGTGGCCGACCGCCTGGGCGTGGTACCCGAGGTGGGGATGCGCGTGAGCATCTCCGAGCTGCCTGTGCCCACCTGGGATCGCTTCGGCTTTCACCTGGAAAGCGGGCGTGCCCTGGAGGCCGCCCGGCGCATCGTGCGCGGCGGGCGGTTGGATCTGCGTACGCTGCACAGCCACATCGGCACGTTCATCGCCAACCCGGACGCCTATCGCATGGCGGCCAAGGCCATGGCCAGACTGGCCCTGACCTTGGAGACGGAGATTGGCATTCGCATCGACACCATCGATCTGGGAGGCGGCTTCGCGTCGCACAACACGCTGCAAGCCCAGTACTTGCCGGGGGAGGAGGCCACCCCGGCCCTGGGCGAGTTCGTGGAGGCCATCGCCAGCGGGCTGGAAGAGGGTATGGAAGGTTCGGAGCCGCCGCGCCTGGTGCTGGAGACCGGACGCGCGCTGGTCGACGATGCGGGGTATCTGATCTCCACCGTGGTGGGCAACAAGCGCCTGGTGGACAAGCGGCGCGCTGTCATCCTGGATGCGGGCGTAAACATCCTGCCCACGGCCTGGTGGTACAAGCACGACATTCGGCCCGCGCAGGACATGTTCGGCACGGCCGAGCCCACCGTGTTCTTCGGGCCCTTGTGTATGAACATCGACGTGGTTCGCGACCGCATCATGTTTCAGCCATTGCGCGTGGGCGACCGCATCGTGATTCGCAACGTGGGCGCGTATAACGTGACCCAGTGGATGCAGTTCATCGCCGAGCGGCCCAACGTGGCGATGATCTCGCCCAAGGGTCAGCATGGGCTGATTCGCAAGGCTGAGACTGTGGAGACTCTGACGCAGCAGGAGCTGTTACCCGCTTGGCTGTAGGCTCTGCACAGACTTCCCCGCTGCGCGCGTTGGCCAAGACTATCCTGCGTCCCTACGCGCAGATCGTGTTCTCGCGCGATCTGGCGGTGGGAGGCTTGATTCTGGCGGCGGTGGCCTGCACGCCGGGACGGGCCTTGGCCACGCTGGCCGCGGTGGGGCTGGCCGCCTTGGGCACGCTGCTGCTCGGCCTGGGCGGCGCGGCCGTGCGCAACGGCGCCATCGGCTGCATCGCCGTCCTGACCACCTTGGCCATCACCACCTTCGCACCCGGCGGCGGCGCGCCCTGGGCCGCCCTCGTCATGGGCGCGTTGTTGT
>JAEXQJ010000098.1 GCA_023438785.1 Pseudomonadota bacterium | reverse complement strand
CCCCTTGTCGGCCCCCAATCCCGGGGGTTGCCGGGGCGCGCGCCTGTCGCGCCGCGGCGCTTCGCATTTTGCGGTTGGCGCAAAGCGCGAGCTGGCCATTCGCGCGCGGGGTGAAATGGCCGAAAGGTCCGCCGAGGCAGCGTCACACACTTGGCCGCACACCACGGCCAAGTTCAAAGACAGGATGGGAGAAAGATGAGCATGCGTCATTGTCTGGGACTTCTGCTTGCCGGATCGCTCGTGTTCGCGGCCTGCGGGCGTACAGATGCGCTCGACGTCGACATCGACGATGGCGGCGCGGACTCGCTCTCTGCTTCAGACGCGAAGGTGTCGGGTGACGCCTCGGACGCCGACACGCTGGGTGATGCGTCGGACGCCGGGCGCGACGGGGCCGACGCCACGCCGGCCACGAGCACGAGCCAGGACACGGACACGTCGGTGATCCGCACGCCCACCGGGACGGTAATCAGCACGGCCACTGTCACGACGACAGAGCGGACGCGCACGGGCACGGTGACCGCGACAGCGTCTCGCACCAGCCCAGGCGTCAGCACGGGGACGCTCACCTCGGTGGTTCGCACACCCACCGGGACGGCCACCGTCACCTCGACGGGGTTGCTGCCCCAGCCCACCTTCCCGGGCATCAACACGGTCACGGCCACGACCATAGACCGGACGCCGACAGGTACGGTTACGGCCACGGAAACCCGGGTGGCTGCACGCACCCAGCCAGGCCTGAGCACGATCACGTACACGACCGTTGAGCGGACGCCCACGGGCACGAGCACGGTGACGGCGACCCGGATCGATCTCACCGGATTCACTGGCCTTCGCACCGGGACGTCCACCACGGAAACGGCGCGGACCTCGAACACGCGCTTCGGCCAGAGCACGGCGACGGCCACCACGGAGGTGCGCACCCCCACTGGGACCGCAACCGCCACGTCCACCGTGCCAGTCTTCGTGATTCGGCTCGGGACCGGCACAGTCACCGTCACATCCCTCAGAGAGGGCGTGGGAACCCTGACCGCAACCCGCACGACTCGTTCTCCGGCGGCGGAGGCCGCCCGTGATATGGCCGTGCTCCCGAGCGAGTCGGGCGAGGAAAGCGACACCGGATTCTGAATTCACCGCACCGATTGGCCACGCGTCTGCGGCTCATGAGCCGGGCCGCAAGCCGTGGCGGCCAACCTTCCGTGCTAAGATCCATTCGTCTCGTGGGCGAGAAGCGACTCGCCCGGATCGTTCCACGATGGCACCAATTCTCCGTCGAGAGCCACACAAGCTCACAGCATCGGGTGTGATGCTGGGGGTGTGCCTTGTGGTCGCCTGTTCCGTGTCCACCTCCATCGGTGCCCTCAACGAAGATGGAAGCGCTGCCGCGGAGAGGCCCTCGAACCCGGACCGGAGCGTCGAGCGTGGGCTGCCGTTCATCAACCGCGATGGGTACGCGGGCAACGGTTTCCCCGCCAATCACGACGCGTGGTCCGGCACGTCCTGCAACGCTCAGCATTCCCAGTCTTGTGAGGCCGGCGAGTTCTGCGATCCCGATGGCCCAGGCTGCGCGGGCGGGGATGGTCACTGCAAGCGCGTGAACGCCCCTGAGTTCTGCGCCACGGGATCGGATTACTCAGTCGTGTGCGGGTGCGACGACGTCACCTACGAGAACGACTGTCGCCGCGTGGCGGCCGGGGTTGCCGTGCAATACCGCGGTGCTTGCAAGTGAGCGCCGCCTTCAGGGCAGGCGGCCGGCCAGCCAGGTGCTGACCGCGAGGCCCGCGAGCAGAATCGCGATCCCCGGGATGCATCGCCAAGGCGAGGGCCGCCGGCGGGAGTCCTGCACCAGTCGCGCCTTGATCGTGAGGATCTCCGCCGAGGTTAAGCCGGCTGCCACGGCGGCCCGACCAAGGAACCGACCCGAACGAGTCTCGGACCACGCCGAGCCCGATCGCCGAATGGCCAGCGGATTTCGCAAGTTGCGCATGTGAAGTCGAGGACGGCCGGGGCACCCAAGCTTCCGACGTCCTCCACCCTTTGTGTGACGCCTGGGCCGCTCACCTTTCGGCCCGTGCGTCGGCTTGTTTCCGCGGGATGGAGCGCTGTACTGTCGTTGCGATGTGGCTTGCGCTGTTGGCGACTCTGCTGGCTCAGCCAGATGCCACGGGCGCCTGTCCGTCGGGCGCTGCCGTGCGAGCCGAGCTCGTGCGACTGGGGGCAGGATCGGAGAACCCGGTCCCCGAGCTCGTTGTCGACGGCAATCGCATGCACGTGATCTTGCGCAGCAGCGCGGGGGTGGTGCTCGGTGAACGCGAGGTGGAGGCCTCCGCGGATTGCCACGAGCGCGCCACCCTGGCCGCCGTGCTCGCCGCCACATGGTTGGGCACATGGTCGGCCGGACCCGCGCCCGCGCCCGCCCCGGCTGCCGCCACGCTGCCAGCCGTGCTTTCCCCTGCGCGGCGCCATGAACTGGCCCTGGCCGCTCTGGCCTCCCACGATGGCAACGCCGGTGCGTTGGGTGTGCAGATCCTGGCCACAGGCTCGTTGACGGCCAGCGGAGTCGGTCGCGCTTTCGTGGCTCTGTCTGGCCTGAGCGAACGCGAGAGAAACGTGGGGCCAGGCAGCGCGGGGTATGCGCGCTTGGCCGTGGATGCGGGGCCCGCGCTGCGCTGGCAGGGCCAGACCCTCTTTGTCGAGGGCGCCCTGGGCGGCCGTTTGGCCCTGCTCCACCTGGGCGGCACTAGGGGCCTGGCCGTGACCCACTCGGTGTGGCGGGTGGCGCCCGGCCTGAGCACGTACGTGCGCCTGGGCTTGGGTCGGCGCGCCTTCTCGCCTTTCGTCTTCGCCGGGGGTGCGGCGTGGGTCAACCGCTACGAGTTGGTGCTCGACAATGCCAAGGCCTACGCGATCTTGCCGCGCTGGGAGGTTCTGCTGGGCTTGGGCGCAGCCTGGGCCTTCGGGGGTGAGATTGTGGAAAGGTCAGCCGTGAACCCGTCACAAGAATAATGGCCCATGTGCGTTCACGAGCCGCTCGATCTGGCCACCTTGTACCGCGACCACGTGCGCGACGTGGCGCGCTGGGTTGCCCGCCTGGCCGGCCCTGATTTCGACTTGCCGGACCTGGTCCACGAGGTCTTCGAGATCGCACAGAGACGCCTGCCCAGTTTTCGTCACGAGGCCCAGCCGACGACCTGGCTGTTCGGCATCACCGAAAGGGTCGTGCGCCACCGGCGGCGCAAGGATCGCCTGCGCCACTGGCTCGTGGGCTCGGCCCTCGACGTGGGCGAGCACATGCCCGCCGCGGGCGCGAGCCAAACCGAAGAACTGGAGAGGCGCGAACGGATTGAGGGCGTGTACCGGGTCCTGGAGCGCATTCCCGAGCGCGATCGCGAGGTCCTCATCATGTTCGAGCTGGAGAACATGAGCGGCGAACAGATCGCGGCTCTGCTGGACATCAAAGTCTCGAACGTCTGGTTGCGCCTGCACCGAGCGCGTGAGCGGTTCATGCGGGCGCACGAGAAAATGGAGCGGGAAACGGGCGAGCCGGCCCGGCCGTCGCGCCGATGGGGCGCATCGAGGTATGGCCATGCGGGTAAGTGACAGTCAGCCGCAGCGTTTGGGAGTCGGCAAGGTTGCGCCCTCGTCGCGCGAGGCCCGGGCGGGCGCTTTCCTGCGCGAGGCGCTCGACGTATCGGAGTTGTCTGAGGTCGAGATTGCCGAAATTCGCGCACGTCTATTGAGCGCGGCGCCGGTGCGGCGGGCCGGCCGGCTGCTCATGCCGGCGTTGGCAGCCGTCGGCGTACTGCTCGTGACGGGGGGCGTGCTCGCTGCCCTGGGGACTTTCCACGGATCTTCGCCGAGGCCGCTGGTACCGGGCAAGAGCAGCCAACGGGCTCTCCATCCCGAGGTCATGGCTCCGATGCCCGAGAACGAGCCCGTCGCGAACCTGCCCGCCGAGCCAGCGCCGGCTCAGCGCACTCCGCCTGCGCCGTCCCTTCACGTGGCCGCGGCCCAGCCCGCCGCGCGGCTGAGCGCACGTCGAGCCACGGATTTCTCGGAGGCGACCGTGGCGCGCGCGGCTCGAGCATCGACTGAGCGGCGGCCTGCGGAGATTCCGGTCCCCGAACCCGCGCCGGTCCCCGAACCCGCGCCGGTACCCGCGGTTTCTCCGGAAGGCGCCGGCGCGATCGCACCGGCGCCCGCCGCTGCGGCCCCAAGCGCGCCCGTTCTGGCCGTTGACCCTGAGCCCGAGGCGCGGTCGGAGATCGGTCCGCCCCCTAGCGCCGCCGGAGCGGAGGCCCGTTCTTTGGCCGGCGCGCTCGAGCGTTGGCGCCGTCTGGGCGAGGCCGAGCCTGCCCTGAACCTGCTCGAGGAGCATGACCGCCGGTTTCCAAAGGGCGTGCTGCGCGTGGAATCGCGTGTGGCGCAGGCGGAGATCCTGCTGGCCCTGGGCCGCACGAGTCGGGCGCTCGCGCTGCTGGACGGTCTGTCGTTGTGGGGCCTGCCTCGAGCGCGCGAGTTGGCCACCCTGCGGGGTGAGCTGCGCGCACGCTCCGGGCGGTGCTCCGAGGCGAGCAGCGATCTGAAGGCCAGCCTTCGAAAAGGCGGTGACGACGAGTTGGGCCGTCGAGCACAACGTGCCCTGCAGTTGTGCCCCTAGACCACCGACCCGCCGGGCACCGCACCGACGCTTGAACCCCATACTGACGGGGAGCCTGTCGCGCATAAGCTCCGGCGTCGCCGCGGGCGGGGCCGGACCGTCTGCTTCGTTGCACGTCGGTTGAATACGTCGAGTATTCGCCCTCCCTCGTCCTGGTTGCTGATTGCGGTGTCACCCTGCCTGGCACCTTTGTGCACACGCGGGCACATGGCCGCCGCCCCTGGCGCGTGATCCCGCGCACGAGCAACAGTCGGGCCTTCCCCTCTCCTCGCGCCGCGGGGTTAGGCTCCGTGCGTCTTTGCTGACTCAAAGGGAGGTTTCGAGGTGACTAGGCAAGCTTGCACGGCACTGTTGGCGTTCTTCTTCACAAGTACGGTTCTCTTCGGGTGTGGTGGCGGAGGCGGCGCAGATGCGGGCGCGGGGACCGCGGGCGGCGGCGGTGCGTTCGCGCCGCCCGCTGAGGGGGGTGTTGCGGACGCCCCAGTCGGCCTGGACGACGCCGGCCTGCCCGTCGACGACGGTGGCCTGGGCGCCGACGGCGTGATGACTCCGGCGTGCGGGGGGCCCGGGTTCGCCTGTTGCCCCGGCAACGCCTGCACGGGTGGCGGGTGTTGTGTGCAGGGCGTGTGTGCGGCCCCGGGCGCCGTCTGCGGGGCGCTGGGGGGCGTCTGCAGCGACGGGGTCTGCGGGACATGCGGCGGTGCAGGCATGGCTTGTTGCTCGGCCGTGGGCGCCACGGCGACCTGTACGGCCGCGGCCACCCGGTGTTCGAGCGGTCTGTGTGTGGTCTGCGGCAGCGCGGGCCTGCCGTGCTGCTCGGGCAGCGGCGAGAGCGCCTGCCTAGCGGCGGGTCTGGTGTGCAACGGAACCACGTGCGTGGCCGGTGTGCCGGATGCCGGCGTGGGAGGGGCGACTGGCGGCGCGGGGGCCGGCGGGGCGGGAGGGGCGGCTGGCAGCGCGGGAACCGGTGGTGCGGGAGGCAAGGGCGGCACCGGCGCCAGCGGGGGAACCGCGGGGACCGGTGGTGCGGGCGGCACGGGCGCCAGCGGGGGAATCGCGGGTGGTGCGGGCGGATCGGGCGCCTGTAAGAACTGCTCTCCGGGCCAGACTTGCGCGGCCGAGGCGAGTTGCATCCTGCCCGGCACCGTCGACGACTTTGGCAGCTGCGATGCGAACATCTATGCCGCCGAGGGGCGCTCCGGGACGTGGTACGGCTACATGGGCGACGGCGTGTACTGCGCGACTCCGCCCTGCGCGGGATTCGGCGTGGTGCCCTGGGGCTTGGGGGCTTGCGGTGCATGGACCAGGGGTGGGCTCTACGATGATTTCGGCGACGTCTACGCGGGCGTCGGTGTGGGCCTGAACAAGACGGGCGTCACCTACGACGCCTGCGGCTACGACTCAATCGAGGTCACCTACGCCACGGACCAGGCGATTCGTATGTACGCCAAATGGAATTACACCGGCGATTTGGGCTCGCGTTCGTACGTCCTGCTGCCCGCGACCGACGGCACGACAACGACCACGGTGAAGCTGTCCTCGTTCACCGGGCTCATTTGCAGCAAACTCACCGAATTCCAATTTGAGCCCAGCATCATTACAGAGATGCGTGGATTTGGAGTTGCCATCTACGGCTTGCGTTTCCTGGGCAGCGGAGCCTCGCCGGGGTGCACGTCCGGTCAAGTACGTTGCGCCAGCAGCAGCGTCCTGGAGACATGCGTGGGCGGCGTCTGGTCTGCCTCCTCGTGCTCGACGGGCCGCACCTGCGTGGGCGGCGCATGCGTGGCTGGCGGCACTCCCGTCGAACAGCACGGCAACCTGAGCGTGAAGGGCACCAAGCTCGTGGACGAGTCCGGCAACCCGGTGCAACTCAAAGGCGTGAGCAGCCAGTGGCTGAATTACGAGTCGGACGGGTATGCCACCAATCTCAGTGCGCTAATTTGGATGCGCGACAATTGGAAGCTGAGCGTGATCCGCGCGGCCATGGGCGTCGATGAGGATCAGACAGGGGCGTACATGACCTCAACGGCCGCTAAGGCCAATATGCTGAGCCAGGTCGAGACCATCATTCAGAACGCGGTGGCCGCCGGTGTGTACGTCATCGTCGACTGGCACAGCCATCAGGCCGAGCAGTACACGACCGAAGCCAACCTCTTCTTCAGGGACATTTCGCAGCGCTACGGCCAGTACCCCAACGTGATCTACGAGACCTACAACGAGCCGCTCAAGGTGGCCTGGACGACGCTCAAGCAGTACCACCAGAATGTCTACACCTCGATCCGTTCCTACGATGCGGATCGGAACGAGAACGTGATTCTCCTGGGTACGCCCAATTGGGACCAAGACGTGGACGTGGCGGCGCTCAATCCCATGGCCGGCGACACCAACATTATGTACACGCTGCACTTCTACGCGTGCTCACACAATTCGTATTATGGACAGCTCGCCAAGGCGAAGACGGCCCTGAGCCTGGGGTTGCCCATCTTCGTGAGCGAGTGGGGCGCCACCACGGCCGACGGCGGCGAGGACGGCACGAGCACGTGCCCCAGCTACGCGGACGAGTGGCACACCTGGATGGACGCCAACAACATCGGTTGGGTCGCCTGGAAGCTGGACGATTGCGATGGCCTGACCGTCCCCGATACGAGCTGCATCCTCAAGCGCGGCGCGCCGGTCTCGGGTGGTTGGACCAGCAGCTATCTGGCCGGGCACGGAGCCTACGTGGTCAGCAAGTTGACCCAGTAGGTGACATCAGTACGGCTCGAATCCGGGGCTCGCTGCGCGATAGCGAGCCAATTCGTCGTCGGTATAGGCATCGGGACTGCCGGCGGGCAGACGTCGGCGAATGAACCCGAGGATCGTCGCGCGTGCCGGTGTGGCCTCAGGATTGGGGATGTATTCCGCCCATAGCTCATAGAGCAGCCGCCGTCGTTCCGCGGCCGAGCGTCGCCTGTCGGACCACACCCTGTCGAGCAGGGCAGGCAGATCCAGCAGCGCGACTCTCAAGTCCTCGGCGTGTGCCGCCTCTGCCATGCGCTCACGCATGGGGGCCGTGGCGGCCAGGAAGCGCGCCTTCTCCTCGCGATGGGCTGTCTTGTCCGGCATGCCCACCAAGTGCCGTTCCCAATCGGAGAAGGCGCCCATGGCCACGACGTTCCTTCGATCGAGGAAGCAGCTCGCTCTCGGATCCTGGCACAACTCGCGCGGGTCGGCCCAATTGGGCGAAATGTAGTCGATGCTCGCGGGCGGCGCTGTCGTCGCGGGGCGCGGCTTGGCCTTGGGCCGCCGCTGGGCGAGGAGATCACGCAGGGTTCCGGCCAGCGTGGGCGTGCCCGGGGGCAGAGGCGCCGGGGAGGGCAGAGTCAGCTTGGGGCCCCTCTTGTCCTCGAAGCGCACGCTGCCGTCCGCCGCCACGTGGGCCGTGAAATCCTCGCCCCGATAGACGAGGCCGTCTCGCTCGCTCTGCAGAACATACGGGCGATCCGCCTTCTCCCTGATCGCGGGGGTCACGAGGTCCAGCCGCGGGTGGGACTCCTGCTGCGAGAGCAACCAGGCCAGGGCCGAGACGACCAACATGGGTCGATTGTAGCGCGCGACATGTCAGCTCGTTCGGTCTAGCTAGACGGCCGTTTTGCTGTGCCTACACACCCCCTAGGCACATGAAAAATACGCTCAAGACCATCGCGCTTCTGGGTGCACTCTCGGCCCTCGTGCTGGGTCTGGGGGCGACGCTGGCGCCGCAGTACCTGTCGCTCTTCGCCGTCCTGACCCTGGCCATGAACGCGGGTGCGTATTTCTTCTCTGATCGCATCGTCCTGGCCATGCACGGGGCGCAGGAGCTCGATCCCGTGGCGGCGCCGCGCCTGTACGCCATCGTCGAGGAATTGGCGCAGGCCGCGCGTGTGCCCACGCCGCGGCTCTATTTGGTCCCCGAAGCACAGCCCAACGCCTTCGCCACCGGGCGCAACCCGTCGCACGCGGTGATCGCGGTGACTCAGGGAATCCTCGACCTGCTCGACGCCCGCGAGCTGCGCGCCGTATTGGCGCACGAGATGGCCCACGTGAAGAATCGCGACATCCTCATATCCAGCGTGGCCGCGGCCCTGGTGTCCCTCGTCACCTGGGCGGGCCACGCCTTGGGCTGGTTCGGCCTGGGCGCGCGCGACGAGGAGGAGCGGGGGGGCTCCCTGCTGATGGCGCTCCTGGCGCCCTTGGCGGCCACACTGCTTCAACTGGCCATCTCGCGCTCGCGCGAGTATGCGGCCGATGAGACCGGGGCTCGTCTGAGCGGCGATCCGGAGGCCTTGGCGGATGCGTTGGCGAAACTGCACCACGGTGTGCGAGCCATGCCCGGCACCGCATCGCCGGCGACGGCCAGCCTGTTCATCGTCAGCCCGCTGGCCGGTGCCGGATCGCTCCTGCGGCTTTTCTCCACGCACCCGCCCGTCGAGGAACGCATCGCGCGGCTCATGCAGATGGAGAGCCGGCTGGGCCGCCCCCGCTCGCTCCGCCGCCTGATCTGGATCTAGCCGCTCACGTCCGACCGGGCAGGCGGCGTCCGGCCCTGGGCAGAACGCTGCCGCGGGCGTACACGCACCAGACGAAATCGCACGCATCTTTTGCGTTGAGACCTGACGCTGGCTGCGCGCGCTGCTCGCACAACTTGGCGGGAAAGGGCGGCCGAGCGAAGATGCGCCCATGTCGGTGGAGCGACCTCGGTTTCGGCGCGATCTCGTGCCGGCCATCCATGACGTCGACGGGATCCGAGTCGTGGACGTGATCGATCCGCGACGTAATACCAGTTTTCGCTTCTACGACTACGAATACTCCGTGGCCCTGGCCTTCGACGGGCGCCCCCTGGCCAAGGTCATTCCTTGGGTGCGCATCACGGCGGGCCTGGAACTGACCATGGAGCAGCTCTCGGCTTTCGCCCAGGAGCTGGAGGGGCTGGGATTCCTCGAGGCCGAGGCTGCGCCGCCCGCGCCGCAGGCCCACAAGGCCGTCGCCTACCTGCCCATTCCCGAGTTCGTCGACGTCCCCCTCTCCGATCTCACGCCTCCTCCTGCCGCGCCTGAGCCAGCAGCTCCTCCCGCCGCGCCGAAGCCAGCAGCCGAGCCGACCCGCGCTGACCGACGCACGCCCGCCGCGCCCATGCCGGTTGTGTCGCCCGAGGTCACCCAGCCGTCGCATCGGCGCATTACGCCTACCTACTCGATGCAGGCGGTGGATAGGCCCGTGGCCCCGGCGCGGAACAAGCCACGGGGCAAGGTCGAGACGCTGCGGACGGGGTTGTTTTGGGCGGGGCGCCGCGAGGCCAAGCAGGACACGGACAAGGCCGCGCCCGAGAAGACGCCGCCGCTGATGGCGTCGCCTGCGCTGCAGCCGCAGCCGCCCGCTGCCACCATACCCGTGTGCGGCGCCACACCAGGGCAGGCCGAGCATGCCCCGACGGGGGCGGGCTTGCCGCCGCGCCAGCCGTTCGTGCTTTCGCCCTCTCTGCCCGCGTCGGTCGAGATGGGGGAGGGCGCCTTGCCCCAAGCGCTGGGTTCGAGCGAGGACTCGTTTACCTCGTCGCTTGAATCGTGGGCCGCCAGGTTCCCGGGGCCGCCTGCGCCGGCAGAATCCGAACCCCCGTGGCCCGCCATGGATGAGCCCACTGGCCACGGGACCAACCCGGAGGCCGTGCAGGCCCGCGAGGCGGAAGCGGAGGTCGAGGCGCCCGCGTGGGGTGTGGAACCGCGCACCCTCATGGAAGGCAACACGCTCCCCATGGGTGAGGCGGCCCCTGCCCATGGCGAGACGGGTGGCCAGCAAGGCCTGGTCTCCGAGGAGCGCGTGGCCGCCCCTTCGACGGACGGCCCGAGCGGCGAGCAGCCGCAAGCCGACGCGTTCCTCGCTTCCGCGGCCGAGGAAGGTGCGGGCGACGCGGTGGAGGTGTTCCGCACAAAGGCAGCCGAGTGGTCGGGTCCCTCGGAACCCGAATCGAGTCAGAGGACGTTCTTTGAACTCACGCCCGCGCCCGTCCTGGAGCCCGTGGCGAGCGACGCCTCGTCAGAGGACGAGGCTGCGAATGCGGCCGGGGCGTCGCCCTCGCCGGACGAGCCCCCCTTCGAGTGGGACCCTGCGGAGCGCATCGCGGCGGTGGATCAAGCCCCTGCGCCGGCCGACACGGCAGAGACAGCAGCCGCCGTTCGTGTGACGGAGAAGATGCCGGCGGCGGAAGAGACGGTTGCGTCGACGGCGGCCACCGCAGCGCCGGCGGAGGTCTCAGCACCGTCGGTGGAGGCGCCCGCCGCGGAGGTGCCAGCGCCGGTCCTGCCGCCGCTCGCTGAGGAGTGGGCGCCGACCGATGTGGCAGGGGCCGTCGAGGAAGAGATCGGCGCGCCCACGCCCGAGGAGGCCGTTCACGTCCCCGTCGAAGAGCGTTTCGCTGATCCGGACGTCGACGAGGGCGCTCCCAGCGTGGAGACCGGCGCGCCGGTCGACGAGGCCGAAACGCGCGTCCTCACCGCGGGGATCCCCGGGGAGAGCCTCTCCGATTCCATCGAGGACCCCGCCTTCACGAGTGTTCCGGCTCAGGATGTGGCCGCGACGACCGCCGCCGAGAACGCGGCGCCAGGGCCCGCGGAGCAAGCGGCCGCGACGCGCCCGTGTTGGGTGCGGGATCCGGCGCAGAGCGATGCGAGGCCGGAAGAGCCCAGCGTCGATGTACGGGTCGTGCAAGAGACCGCGTCTTCCGAGGCCGGGGAGGTCGAGCCTGCGGTGGGCGTCGCCGAAGCGCAGCCCGAGCCGGCTGGCTCCGAGGACGGCGCCGATGTCCAGTCCGCCCTTGCGGAGGTCTCCGCTGGAGCCGACGCGGGGGCCGAGCCGGCTGCCTCCGCGATGGAGACCCAATTGGCTTCGGCTGGGTCCGCCGCGGCTGGGGCAGAAATGGGAGGCGACGACGGGACAGGCCCCGCTGAAGCGCCGCCGGCGCCCTTGTCCGAGAGCGTCTTGTCGGAACCGGATGCGGCCGTCGTGCCCGCTGCAGCGCCGACGACTGCCTGGGCCGAGCGGGGGACGACGACCGAAGCCGCGGGAGGAGATGGGAATGAGACGGCGTCGACGCGGGCAGAGGCGTCGATGCCCCTCCTCGCGCCAGAAGGGACCGCCGAGGACGACTGGATCCGCGGTGGGACACCGATGGGTGCGACGCCGGAGCCGGAGGCAGGTGAGGTGGCCGCCGCGCCGTTGCGGTCGGAGGATACAGGCGCTGATGGGGACGAGTCCGCGCCGGCAGCCACGGACGTGGCGGCACTGGGTGAGCGGGAGAAAGCGGGCGGGGAAGATGCCGTCGCCGGGCCGGCCGGGACAGCGGAGGCAGGTGAGGTGGCCGCCGCGCCGTTGCGGTCGGAGGATACAGGCGCTGATGGGGACGAGTCCGCGCCGGCAGCCACGGACGTAGCGGCGCTGGGTGAACCCGAGGATACGACGCCTTACGCGTCGGAGTCAGTCGTCGCATCTGCTGCGTCGGAGTCAGTCGTCGCGTCCGCTGCTTGGGCGCAAGCGGGGAGTGAGGCCTCGCCGCTGCCTTGGGCGAACGCACTGAGTGAGGCTGGCGCTGCGCAGGCCCAGGCTGCAGACTCGGAGAAGCCCGCGCCTGCGCCGGCGGAGGCGTATGAGGCGGAAGACACGCTCCCACAGCTGTCGCCTGGGGAGGGCGAGGGCGCCTCGCCCGTATCCCCAGCACCGGTCACGCACGCCGAGGCTGCATCACCTGTGCTGCAAGGGGAGACGACCCGGGCCGAGGAACTGTCGCGCGCGCCCACGGACCGGCCAGCTCACGAGTGGCCGGCCTCGTCCGAGGTGGCCGGGAGTGGGTCCGGGGAGGAGGCGTCTCCGTCGGAGTCGCGCGCGGCGGTCGAATCAGTGGACGGCGAGTCGGCGCGGGCGGCCTCGCCCGAGGTCGCCGGGAGTGGGTCTGAGGAGGAGGCGTCTCCGTCGGAGCCGCGCGCGGCAGTCGAATCAGTGGACGGCGAGTCGGCGCGGGCGGCCTCGCCCGAGGTCGCTGGGAGTGAGTCCGCGGAAGCGTCGCCCTCGGCTGGGTCCGTTTCGACTGCAGTGACGGATGGCGAGCCCGTGCAATCTCCCACGGGGGTGCCCGTCGTGGCCGAAGGCGATTTCCGCGAAGCAACGTCATCGACGGAATCGCCCGTGCCGGTGGGCGAGGCAACGTCATCGACGGAATCGCCCGTGCCGGTCGGCGAGGCAACGTCGTCGACGGAATCGCCCGTGCCGATGGGCGAGGCGACATCGTCGACGGCATCGCCCGTGCCGATGGAAGCGACGCGCGGTGAGAGCGACGAGACCGTGCCGTACGCCGGGCCCACCGAGGCGGCCGCTCTCGTTGGCGGGACACGAGATCTTTCGTCGGGTGAGAGGCCCGCGCCCGCGGGCTCAGGGACCGCGCCACCCGAAGAGTTTTCGGATCTGCCCGTTCCCGTCGAGCGTCCCCGGACGGACGCGCCGCTCACCGCTTCTCCGTCCCACGTCGTGGCGGCGACCTCCGCGCTGTCGACGAGCGATGAGCGACCCAAGGAGTTGGTTGCCTTCTTGGAGGGCGCGGCACGGGAGCACGCGCCCGCGGCTCCGGTCGTCACGGATCCGTCGGCTGCTCTCGAAACGCACCGTTTATCGCGCCGGTCTGTGTATCGACCCACGCCCACGCCTTTGCGCGCGGCCCCTCTGCACACGCCGGCGGTGGCCCTGCGCGTGCCGGCCGGCCGTCGCTGGGCCTTGCTGGGCTACGCCGCTCTGGGCGTGGCGTGCGCGGGACTGCTGGGCGTTCTGGTGTCGCCCTTGATTCTGGGCGGCCGGCAGCCAGAGGGAATCAAAGTTCGCACCTTCGTGCCGGCGGTGGGCTCCGTGTACCGTTGGTTCGACGCCACCGCGCCCGTGGAGCGGGCCGAGGCGGAGACGCTCACCTTCCCGGTGGGCGGCAAGGTGATCCGCGTGGTCGAGCTGGGCGCGGCGGTGGCCGCCGGAGACGTGCTGGCCACCGTCGAGGCCACGCGACCCATGCAGCTTGAACTGGCGCGGCGCCAGGAGCGTCAGAGCTTCTATCGCGAGTTGGCCGAGCGCGCGCGGGCAGCGGGCAACGTGGAACAGGCCCGGCATGCCCAGGCCAAGCTGGAGGAGCAAAGCGGTTTCGTGCGCCAGATGTTGGCGGCCATCGCTCGTGTGGCGGTGGTGGCGCAGGCGCCCGGTCGCGTGGAGGCCGTGGTGGCCGTGGTGGGCCAGAGTGTCCGCCCCGGTGCCCCTGCCGTGCGTGTGCGGCCCGCGGGCTGGCGCGCCCGCTTCGAGCTGTCACGCGCCCAGGCCGCGCAGGCCCGTCACGTGGGATTCTGCCGTCTGGAGGTGGAGGGGCAGCTCCTGGGATGCACTCTGCACGCCGACCCTGCCGACGATCTGCACGTGCAGGCCGAGCTGGACGAGATCGATCCGCACCTGGCCGGCAAGCCCGCGCGACTGGCCCGGCTGCGCTACGAATCCGCTTTCGTCCTGCCCTCGGGGGCGCTGTCGCGCGTGGGCAGCGCCGATCGCGTGTGGGTCGCCCTGCCCAGCAGCCGCGTGGAATCCCGAGCCGTGCTGGTCGCCGAGCAGGGCGCGGGTGGTGCCATCGTGACCCAGGGGCTGGATCCGGGCGAGGTCGTGGTCATCGATCCACCGGCCGGCTTGAGCGCGGGCGCGCTGATTCGGTCCACCCGGGTCGGTCTGCCCTAGCTCAGTCGCGCAGCCGGCTCATGCGGTCCAGAGCGACCGTCAGGGCGTTCTCGTCGAAGATGTACGGTGTGGCGTTGGCGATGTGGTGAATGGGATCGTCCAGGTGATCCGAGCCCAGGGCGGCGTTCAGCAAATAGCGTAGGGACAGCTCGTGGCCGATGACCAGGCTGGTGGGCGCGGGGCGCGCCAGCAGATCATCGAAGAGCTGCACGTAGCGCAGGCGCGCGGCCTCCAGGCTTTCCCCGCCCGGTGGGGCTTCATCACGGCCATGACCACGCCGCCACTCGCGGTGCGTGTCGGCGTGCCTGCCCTCGAAGGCGCCCAGTCCCAGATCGTCGAGCCGCGCGTCCACCTGGAGCGGGACGCCGCGTCCTTCGAGAACCAGGGCGGCGGTTTCGCTGACGCGCGCGAAGCGGCTGATCCAGCACAGATCGATGGGCATCCCGCGCAGTTGCAGGCCCAGCCGTCGCCCCTGCGCGCGCCCCGATTCGGTGAGCACGACCGACACGCCGGGGTCACCGTTCACGCGGCGTTGCACGTTGAAGGTCGACTCACCATGCCGGGCCATCACAAACAGGCGCATCTCAGCACGCCTCCTGCGTGGTGGCCTCGGACCTCCCGCTCCTCACTCCCACCATGTGGGAAGTATACGGGGCGGCGTGCACGCGGCCAATGCGCGGCGGCCGCGGACTTCAGGTACCTTGTTCCCATGGGCAGGCACACGCTGTTGGCTTTGCTGTTGGTGCTCGGATGCGGCGGCGACGAGGAGCCGTCGAAGGTCGTGGGCGGCGGATCAGGCGTGACGCCCACCGTGCCTTCGTGTGCGGCGGCGGGCGGCGGCACGACTGTCGCCGCACCCGCGCTGCTGCTGGGCCTCAAAGGCGACAGTGACTACGGTTGGCTCGGCTCTCCCGTGGTCGCCGACTTGGACGGCGACGGCAAACAGGAGACCCTGGCCGCGCACGCGAAGGTGATGGCTTGGCGTGCGGACGGCAGCGTGGCCTGGCAGTTCGCGCCCAACGGGGGCCGCGTGTGGGCCGGCCTGGTGGTGGGGGATTTTCGCGACGGTCCCGAGTTGGAGGTGGTGGTCGCCTCGCGCGGCAAGGTCTGGATGCTGGACGCGAATGGCGCCGTGCTGTCGGGCTGGCCCGTCACCTGGCGCGACGAGATTCGCAGCCTGGCCGCAGGTGACGTGAACGGTGATGGCCAATTGGATGTGGTGGTGGCCAGCACCAAACCCGGCCCCGACATCCTGAATGCGTACACCGCGGCGGGCGAGCACGTCGCCGGGTTCCCGCCCATCGCCAGCAACACCGTCGGTTGCACCGCGGGAACGGATTGCTGGATGGCCGGCGCCTTCGACCAGAATCTGGCGGTGGGCGACCTGGATGGCACGGGCGGCCTGGATATCGTGGCGCCCATGGATAACGCCTACGCGGGCTTCTACCAGGGCACGGGTGAGGCCTTCGATGCCAACCCCATGTTCAACAAACGGCCCAAGACGTTGGGCGTGCGTTACTTGCACACGCTCTCGCAAGCCCAACAGGGCTGGGCAAATGACGAGGAAACGGAATTGCAGGCCCATTTCACCAACACGGCGCCGGCCATCGCGGACGTGGATGGGGATGGAAGGAACGAAATCGTGATGTTGGCCAGCGTGCAGAACGCCAGCCAGGCGGACCGCCTGAAGGGCGTGGCCCTGTGGGTGGTGCGCAACGACGCCAGCCGTGTGCCCGGTTGGGAGACGCCCTTTCACGCCCCCGATTACACCTTCGGCCTGTGGGATTTCGACGAGGACAATGCGGTGGGCGCCACCAATCAGGTCACGGTGGCCGACATCGACGCCAGCCACGCGGGCCCCGAATTCATCTTCGCGGGCTTCGATGGCCGCATTCACGCCGTTACGGCGAATCGCCAGGAACTGTGGGCCACGACCTATGCGGAGGATGCGCGCGTGCTGACGGGCGGTGTGGTTGTGGGCGACTTGTCGAAGGATGGCATTCCCGAGATCGTGTTTGCCACCTACTCGCCCGACGACAACCGCTCGAACCTGTTCGTTATGGATGCGGGCGGTCACGTGTTGCACAGGGTGGCCTTACCCCAGCACGGCGCCGCCGTCCCCACGCTGGCCGACGTGGACGGCGATGGCGACGTGGAGATCGTCCTTTCCATGCGCAAGGTCTATTGGGACGGCTCCGAACCCGCGGTGGCCATCTACGAGGTGCCCGCTTCAGGCACCAATTGCCTATTGTGGCCAACCGGCCGAGCCAATGACCTACGCAACGGGTGGGTCAGGCACTGAAAAGCAACACGGACGCGGTTGATTGTGGCGCGTGGTTTCAAAGGGACGGCCTCGTGATACTGTTGCCACCATGAAGAACTTCCGCGTGCAGCTCTGTTTTGCTTTGGTGTTGTCCGGTGTTTCGCTGGTGGTTCCGGCGGCCGCATTCGCCCAGGATGTCCCGCCGCCCGTGGCTCCTGCACCCGCTCCCACTCCGGCTCCGCCCGCAACTCCGGCCGCGCCCGCGACCCTGGCTCCGTCGGCGGCCCCGGCTCCGTACGCGGCCCCGGGCCCGTATGCCGCCCCGGCTCCGTACGCTCCGGTTCCGGTTGCCGACATGGGCGCACCCGGGGTCAATGAGCACGACGGTTTCTATCTGCGGCTTGCGTTGGGTGGTGGATACACGAGCATGAGCGCCAGCTACCAGGGTTCTGATGGGACCATCTCAGGCGGAGCTATGGCCCTCGGGGTGGCCATAGGCGGTGCGGTGAGCCGGAACCTCATCATCTACGGCGAGTTTTCCCTCTCAACGATCGGCAGCCCGGAAATGGAGTCCGGCGGTGAGTCCACGACCCGGGATGATCTGGATGTCAGCGTAGCGGGCTTCGGCCCGGGCATGGCCTATTATGTGGAGCCTCTGAACCTGTACTTCTCGGGAACCCTCCTTTTCGAGCGGCTCTCGATGAAGTACGACGACGACAGCGACAGCGAAGCGAACTCCGATATGGGGGTCGGCGGCACGCTGGCCGTGGGCAAGGAATGGTGGGTGTCGGACAACTGGGGCCTGGGCCTGGCCGGTCAGGTCCACATGGGCTCGGTGAAGGATGGCGATACCCGCTGGACGGTGACCTCGTTCGCCATCGTCGGCTCCGCGACATTCAACTGATCTGGCCGGGGCCTGCCGCCGGCTATCGTGCGGCTGGCC
>JAEXQJ010000090.1 GCA_023438785.1 Pseudomonadota bacterium | reverse complement strand
TTCCCCACCGCCGCCGACGCCGTGCAATCGCTCCTGGCCGGCGGTCCGCGCGTGATCAGCTTCGGCGAATACCACCAGACCAAGGCCACCGCCACCATCCGCTCGGCCCTCAAGCGTTTCTCTTTCGAGATTCTGCCTTCGCTCCAGGAGGCGGGCGCCACGGACCTGGTGGTGGAGACGTGGATCACCACTGGCGAATGCGGCGAGGTGGAGAAGAAGACTGTCACCAAGGTCGAGCACACGACCGAGCGGCCCAAGACGACGGAGAATGAGGTCCTCACCCTGCTCCGCCGGGCCAAGGCGTCGGACATTCTGCCGCGCATCCTGGAGGTGGCGTGCAAGGACTACCAGGCCGTCTTCCAGGCCGACGAGTTGGACTACGACAAGCTCTTGCGTCTGACCCGCGACCAGTTGGAGGTGCAGATCCGCGCGGCCCTCGACCGCAAGGAATCCCGCCTCGTGCTCAGCTACGGCGGGGCTCTGCACAACGACCTGTATCCCAGCCAGGAACTAGCCCCCTATTCCTTCGGCCCGGCCATCTCCAAGGCGGTGGCCGGCAGGTACGTCGAGATCGATCTGGTGGTTCCCGAGTACGTGGAGAGAGACAAGCTGGTCATCCACCAGCCGTGGTACGAGGAGTATCTGCAGGCGCGCCAGCCAGGGCACGTCGTGCTCATCGAAAAGGGGAAAGACGCCTACGTTCTGGTCTTTGCCCGCGCTCGGCCCGAGCACAGGGCCAAGGCAAAGGTCAAAACGAAGACGTCCGCCAAGGATACGGCGGTGAAGTGAGCGCGGGCCGCCCGGCTGAGCGGCCCGCATCCCAGTCGTCTACTTGGCCTCGAAGGCGCCCAGGTCGAGGGCCCCCTTGATCACACGCGGTGTGCCCTTGGCGTTGGCCATGTACTCGTACTCGACGGGCCCGAGGCCACTGGCGAGCGCCCCACCCTTGTCAACGATGGGCGAGCCCGCCACCGGCCGCCCGTCCGCGTCCAGCCCCGGGTTGCTGCCCGTGATAAGGCCCGACGTGCCCGTCACCGTCCCCGTGAAGCCATCACGTCCATTGGTGTACTTGTCGCCAATCCAGTTATTGGCCATCTCCAAATGCCCGGCCGTATTCATCAGCGAGAAGTTCGTGGTGCCGCTCTTCCAGATCACGTTGTTGCGCATATCCACATGCTCGTCGTTCGTGGAAACATTGAACAGCATCGTGTTCCAGAGGTCACCCGAGTCAGCCTTCAGGATGACGGTGTTGTTGTAGAAATAGAGCGTGCCCTTGCGGAAATTCTGCTCATACCCCTGGGTGTCCCCGCCGTAGTGAATGAGCAGGGCGGCGTCGTCAGGCCCGCTCTCGATGAGGTTGCCGTAGACGAAGGTCTGCCGGTACCGCGGATCGGCCTGAGCCGTCTGCGTGTGCTCCTGAGCATCCACCAGATCGAGTTGGCGAACCGAGCCCTCGATGCGGTTGTAGCGCACGACCGTTCCCGCCGAGCGGTCCTTCAGGTTGGCACCACCGGCGCCCGGGCGCAGGCGGCCGAACCGGTTGAACTGGAAGGTCACGCCGATGGTCTGCGCGTACACGTTGTGCTCCCGATCCGAGCCCACGTTACCGTTGCCGAAGATCTCGCAGCCCTCCACCAACAGGTCGCTGACCAAGGTCGACTCGGCCTCGTCCTTGGAAAGCGTGAACAGGCCGTTGCCCGAATCAGAGATCTCGCAGTTGCGCAGATCGATGTGGTCGCCGCCGATGATGGCGATGGCCGCCGAACCCTTGCCCCAGGCTCGCGTGGTGCCGCTGGTCACCGTGTGACGGTAGCCTTCGTAGCCACCTCGCACCGCCAATCCCTCAATGGAGATGTAGCCCGGACGCGAGTAGTAGTCATCGCCCGCATCGCGATTGATGAGGATGACGCCGCTGTCCTGAATGGGATCGTACGAGATGAAGTGAAGATTGGGACCGGTGGTTGCGTTCTGGCCGCTCAGCACGGGACGTTCACCGTTGGGGCCGGCCACGCCGCACACCCGGATGGGCTGTCCGGCGCTGCCTCGGTTGGAGAGCAGGATCTGCTCGCGGTAGGGCTCGGCCTGCCAGAAGATGCGGACCGTGTCGCCTGGCCCCAGATCGTACCAGGGCACATCGCCAACCCGGGCGTATTTCTGTCCGGGGCCGACGGGGAAGTCGCGACCGCTGCCCTTATGTGTGCAGTCGGTGGTTCCCACCCCGCCGGTCGCGGGAGGCAGCGTGCTGCCCGTGGCCGTAACCGTCAGGGTCGCGGACGTGACGTCCGTGGCCGAGGCCTGGCCCGTGCCGGTGGAAGCACCCGTCGTGGTGCGCGTACCGGTGGAGGCACCCGTGCCCGCCGTACGCGTGCCCGTGGAGGCGCCGGTCGCGGTGCGCGTACCCGTCGCACCCGCACCCGTCGTGCGTGTGCCCGTGGTCGAACCCGTGGTCGCAGAGCTGCCCGTGCTGGGGATTGTGCTGTCCGTGCTTGTGGCCGTGGAGGCAGGTGCCCCCGTGCCCGCTGCGGTCTCGCTGCCCGTGGCAGCAGTTGAGGTGCTGCTGTCTGTTCCGGGCGACAGCGGCGAGGAGTAGTCATTGGGGTTTGTAGAGGGGCAGCCTGACATGGCTACCGCGGTGAGCATTCCCATGACGGTTCGGATCACAACGGAGTGCTTCATTACTGGACCTCCATGACGCCGCGGGGGATTCGTGCGGCGGGAGGCCCATGTTTAGCGGTCAGCTCTCAATTGAAAACCCGCGATCTGCAAATGCTGCGGATAAACAGCATGCATTTATTGCGCTGTTGTGCAAACTTCGCAAATCGGCGCGTCGCGAGCGCCATTTTGTCGGCATTCTCGCGTTATTCGGCGCAGTTATCGCGCGACTCGGGGCAACAGCGGCAGGGCCGCAACGCGGAGGCGCCAGCCACCGATTTCAGCCGAGCCGCCGATTCAGGACGTGAATGCACGCCGCCGCGCACCGCGGGTCACGGTCAGGTGATCTCAGGGGGCCGCGGCCGCGCAGGCGTCCAGGTAATGGCGAGCGGTCTCTTCGATGCCGTGCCCGTGCATGGCCTGCGCGATGCGCTCGCGATTCCAATCCTGCGCCAGCGCCTCACGAAGGGCCTGGGCCAGAGGGGCCGCCTGCCCGGGCGGCACCAGTCGTCCCGCCCCTGTCAGGGCCAGGATGTCCGGAACCCCACCCACACGGGACGCCACCACCGGGCACCCGCAAGCGAAGCTCTCCATCAGGACGTCGGGCCACCCTTCTTCCAGACTGGGCAGGCACACCAGGTCCGCGGCGGCGTAGTAGAGCGGCATACGCGCCTCGGGCTGGAACCCCTCGAAGCGCACGGCTAACCCCCGTCTATGCGCCTCGTCCTCCAGGACACGACGCTGGCTGCCGTCGCCCACCAGGAGCAGGGTGAATGCACAGGACGCGCGCAACAGGGTCATGGCCTCCATCAAATGAATGAGGCCCTTTTCCGGTGAGAGGCGGGCCGGCACGAGCACCAGCGGCCCCGGCGCCAACCCCAGCACACCACGTGCGTCGGCGCGATCCAACGGGTGAAAGACCGAACGGTCAACCCCCGTGGGAATAATGGAGACCCGATCGGGCGCGACGCCCAGCGCACAGATGCGCTCGGAGAGGGCGCGGCTGACAGCCACGACCCGGCCCGCGTGGCGCAGGGCCCAACGGATCTGGCAGCGTCGCCCGATTCGCCTCGCCACCTGGTTGATGTCGGTTCCCATGGTGCGCACCACCACGGGGACGCCCAGGCTGCGGCCCAAGGCCACGGCCGCGGTACCGTCAGGATAGGCGCAGGCCGAGAGAATCACGTCGGGACGAAAGCGCATCACCTCCTCGCGCACGACCCGCGCCACCGAGGCCGCGTAGAGGGCACCGTAGAGGAAGCGTCCCATGCGCGGCACATGCAAGGTGCGTGGGTGCAGAACGAGTGCGCCGTCCTGGTCGCGCTCGACCGCCGGGACCGCGTTCAGGGTGTGCCAGTGCGGCGCCCAGCGCCCCAGCCAGCCCGGCTGCCAGGGCAGAGGAACGATGGTGCGGCACTCAGCCAGAGTCCGCAGTGCCCGCAGGATGCGCGCGTTGCCCGGGCTGCGGTGGGGCAGCAGCGGCGTAGAACAGAGGCTGCTGAGAAAGAGGATCCTCATGGCCTCGGGTTTTTGCGATGGTCGAGGTCGGCGCGCGGATCCCCGCTGAGCTCGTCGGACGGACCGCGCAGCTCACGGTCGCTGCCGTCCGGTGCCGGGAAGGTGGAATACCGAATCTCCGCGCCCACCAGGAACAGGTTGCGGTGAAAGCTGCTAAAGGGCGGCAGGACGTCCGGCGAAGGCAGCGGCGGATGCGTGGCCGATTGGTAGGTGAAGGCGTACTCGAATGTGAGGCGAATGGGCCGCTTGACCACGAGCGAAAAGACCGAGCGCACATCCCAAGTCTTGGCGCTGCCCCGGTCTCCACCATCGCGTTCCAGGGCCTGGGAGTAGTTGAAGCTCCCCAGCACGCGGAAGCCGTAGCGTCGGGGGCCATCCAGAATCTGGCCGGCCGCCACGCTGCCCCGGGTGGAAAGGAAGATGTCACCCACGTACACGTCCGCGCTCGCGCTGCGCTCGCCCGAGATCACCAATTCGCGGCCTGCATCCGCGGCGAGGATGTCGACGCGTCCGGAGGGCTTCCAGCGCACCGAGCTGCCCGCGGGCACCCACGCGGCCAGCGCACCGGCTGCAAGGAAATGTGACCACGCGGGTGAGTAGGTGTGGCGCCATCCCAACATGCTCTCCGCCACATAGCTGCGCCGGTAGGGCTCGACAACGGCGCCGTCCGTGACCACCTCGCTGGCCCGGTTGACCATGGCGTGGGCGCTCAAGGAGATGCCGCTGCGCTCGAAGGTGCGTTCCAATCCCAAGGACACGTCACCCGCCTGGCTGGAAGCCCGCCCGGAATCGCCCTGCAGGGGCCAGAAGGCCTGCACGGACAGTCCCTGCACCAAGCGCCAGTCAGGACCGAAGATGACCGAAGCACCCTGGCGGCCATCGAGCGTGAGGAAGCGCAAGGGGGCCGCGGGCCGCGGGCCTGAGGGTACGGTGAGGATCCCGGCCCGTCCGCTGGAGGTCATGGTGTCCACCGACGACAACGTTCCTTGCGTGGCCATGAAGTCGGTCGAGATGTGCAACCAGCTCAAGGGCGCGTAAGCGGCCTCCCACCGAAGCGCGTTGCCCACCGTTTCTCCGGCCGAGCTGTCCAGGTAGGTGTCGAGGGTGAAAAGGTAGGCCAGCTTGTGCTCCATGTACTTGCGCAGCCAAACCAGCGCGGCCTCCCCCCGCAGGGTGAGCAGGGCATCCCAGCCTGAGCCCGGGGTCCCAGAGGGCGCCGCCAGAGCGTTGTCCGTGACCCCCACCGAGGCCCGCCCAGCCACCTCGTAGTCGAGGGCAAGCCCCGGGCGAGGGTTCAACAACAAGAGCACGGCAACCGGCAAGGCTCGCCTCAGCACCACGCTGGCTCCTCCATTTGCAACCGACACCCGGGGCCTCCTCGGCTATGATCGCCTGCATGGTTGGTGCCGGTGGTGAGATTGGCAAGGACTTGGCGGCAGAGAGGACAGCGGAGATCATGTGTCTAGCCCGTCGGCTCACGCGAACCGACCACAACGCAATCGGGCTTCTGCCTTTGCACAAGTGTCTGTCCCTGACGGAGCTGGCCCGCTCACTGGCCCAGGCAGTGGCCGCACTGGGCGAGAGGGTTGCCGTGCTCTCACCCGAGTGGCGCGCCCCCACGGCGCCTCCTCACACGCCGCCGCTCGTGCATGTCCCTTCGGGGGCATGGACCGAGGTCTACCTTCCTGGCCCGCCATCCGCGCGGCCCTGCCTGGACCTGGAATTCGCTACGGAATGGTTACGCCCGCGTTACCAGCGGGTCATCGTGGATACCGGTTTCGCACCGCCAGCCGAGCAAGCATCCCTGCTGGCCTTGCTCGACGGCGTGCTGCTCGCGGCCCGGCCGGGCGGCGCCAGCGAGTTTCGATTGGCTCTGCTGGCGCGCCGGCTAAAGCCTCAGCAGCGGCTGGGCGTGCTCCTGCTGGACTGAGCGCGCAAGCGGGTCAGCAGGAACATGGCTCGTAGCGGTTCGCGCACCGCGGGAATGGCAGCGCCCCGCGGCCCTCTCCCGCAAGGGAGAGGGGTGAAGGACGACCCAAGACCACGCCGATCACCCTTCGATGGCGAGCGGCCTCCTAAAGGATGTTCAAGGTGCACTTCTCGGTGCAGAGCTTGCCCGGCTTGCCGTTCTGGTCTCCCATGTCGCACTGTTCGCCCGGATTGACGTTGCCATCGCCACAACGTGCCGGCTTCTTGCAGGCCTGGGTGCAGCCATCCGCGCCGTCGACCTGGCCGTTCTTCCTGCCCAGGTCGCAGTCCTCGCCTGGGTCCGGGTTACCGTCGCCGCAGAAAGGACCGAACTTGCACTTGGTGGTGCAACCGCCGTACAGCGTGTCGTTGTTCTTGTCCCCCTCATCACACTCCTCGCCCGCGGACACGGTACCGTCGCCACAGCGGGGCTGACACACGGAACGCGTGGTGGAGAAGCCCGAGAGCGTGAGTTGGTAGTTGGACTCGGTCGGGTGGCGATCCGCGTGGAAGATGGCGATCTCGTATATCAGGCCCGGGACGAGGCCCAGGTCCATGGTGCGGTTACGACAATCGGGATTGCCGGCGGCCGTGTCCGCGCAGGTCGAGATCGCGCCCGTCGCCTCGACGATGGATCCGCCTTCCACAATGGTGGCCACGCCCGGATCCCCCGAAACCGTGACCTTGCCGGGCAGACGCTGGTGAACACCACCCAGGTCCAGAACCAACTGGCCGTTGATGAAGATGAAGAGATCGTCGTCGCCGTAGAACTGCAGACTCATGCCCTCGCGGTAGGCGAAGAGGTAGTGCACCTCGCTGGTGAACCAGAAGTTGTGCTTCTTGCCCGTCACCTCGCTCCACCCCTCCGCGGTAACCGAAGGTGGGAACAAGTACTGGCTGCCCGCGCAGGTCTTACCGGCCACGTTCCAGTACCAGTACGGCCACAGATTGCATAGCGGCGCCTCGTCAGTGGTGCTGTCGTCGAGGGGGAAGAATCCGCCCGACACCGCGTGGGGAGCGCTGGAGAACTGGAATCGCCCATCCTGGATCGCGGCCAGCTCGATGGTGCGCTGGACCTTGGTGTTGAAATCGTTGTCCGTGAACCACTGACCGAAGCTCTCCGCGTCCTTCACGATGGGCATGCGGCCGGTCCAGCGCGGCTTGCCGTCCTGCGGGAAGGTGACCCCGGTATGCCAATCGCTGGAGTCGTGGAGCGGGCTCTCCGCATCCTTGTATTCGGGCACCTTGCCGCCGTTGCCGTCTTTGCTCCAGTCGGTGAACTGGCAGGCGCACATGTTATCCGCGCGCTTGCTGTTGTAGACGGGCTTGCCGTTCACCAAGTCGGTGGCCGCGATATCCCAACAGCGCGCGGTGGAGTCGCCCTTCTTGGCCGGACCGCCCGAGTTGGACACGCACCATCTCTTGGCGTTGCCGGACGCATCGCGCGCGGACATGTCGAAGAAGTCAGGGTGACCGCCCTTCTCCTCCTTCTCGCTCTTGAAGTCGCGATAGACGATGGGCATCACCAGACACTGCCCCGTGCCGCTGGAGCAGGCCTGGGTATCGGGCACGGACTGGGGATCGCAGGAGAAGCCCTGTTCCTTCTTGCAGGCCGAGTTGCACCCGTCGCGATCGGCCTGGTTGCCGTCGTCGCACTCTTCACCGGCGTCCAGGTTCCCGTCGCCGCAGGCCGTGGAGCAGGCCATGTTGTGGCCGTCCTTGTCTCGGCAAGTGGGCTCCTTGGTGCACGTCTTGGAACACCCGCTGCCGTCGCCGAACATGAGACCATTCTTGGCGCCGTTGTCGCAGGCCTCGCCGGCTTCCGGCTTGCCGTTGCCGCATACCGACTTCACACAGACGCTGGGCTCGTCCTTGCAGTCCCAACCGGGCTCGATGAGACACGTACTCGAACACCCGTCGCCGCTCGCCGAGTTGCCGTCGTCGCACCCCTCGCCGGCCGTCTTGATCCCGTCTCCGCACAGAGGCACGCACTTGCGTCCGGGCACGCGGCACTGCCAGCCCGGCGTGACCTGATCGCACTTGGCCGAACAACCATCGTTATCCGCCTCATTCCCGTCGTCGCACGCCTCGACGGTGGCCAGCACGCCGTCACCGCAGCGAACGTCATAGACGCAAGGCTGGCCCGGCTTCTCGCACTTCCAGTCCGCCTGGCGCTGGCAGATGGGGGTGCAGCCGTCGTCCGGGTTGGTGTTGCTATCGTCGCAGCTCTCGCCATCATCCACGATCCCGTTCCCACAGGTAGCCGTGACCACGTTGCCGTCGACAGGGAGCAAGCCGGAGTCGGGCGGAATCCATGAGCCCCCGGTTCCGCCGTAGGAACCACCATCCTTCTTGTCCGGGTTGCTCGGATTCGACTTGGGGGTTACGGGACCGCTCGAACAAGCGACGGTAGCCACGGCAACGACCCCGCTCAACAAGAGGCTAGGGATCCATACGGGCATCTTGGTTGTCATGGTCGGCTCCTATGGGCGAACGGGTCTGGCCAGTTGCGTGCAAGCTATCAGTTTCAGATCTGAGTGTCCCGCTCTGGGTAGGGACGTCAGCACAGATCACAGTGACTTCCGGACGCCAGCGCTGATCACCTCCCAGTCCGTCGAGCGAGCCGCCGCGCACCTACATCCGCGCACCCTGGTTCGTCTGAGCCCGCAAGCCTGGCGTCGTCGAGGCACCGCCCCGGCGCCGGAGGAGGCCGCGCGCTACACTCAGCCCCAAGAAGGAGGCGGGCGGGATGAGTTGGGACAGGAATGTGCGGACGTGGCTCGGCGGCTGGCTCCGGCACCGCGTGGAACGTGCGCTGACGCAAACCTTCGCGGGTCCACGGCACCTGCTCTTCACGTTGTGCGATCACCACGAGCCGCTGTGGGGCGGGGCCAGTCTGGAGCAGGGCCTGGCGCGGGTACGGACCTGGGCCGAGGGATATCCGGCGCTGGTCCCAGGCTTTCGCGATGCGGACGGGCGTCCGCCTCGCCACAGCTTCTTCTTCCCCGGTGATCAGTATCACCCCGACTTGCTCGACGGCCTCGCGCCGCTCGTGCGCCAGGGGCTCGGCGAGGTCGAGGTTCACCTGCACCACGACGGCGACACCCGCGAGAGTCTGCGCGCCCAACTTCTGAAGACGGTTGGGGACCTGGCCCGACACGGTCACCTCAGCCGCGATCCGCAGGGGCGCCCCCGCTATGCCTTCATTCATGGCAACTGGGCCCTGGGCAATGCGCGACCGGATGGCCGCTGGTGTGGGGTGAACGACGAGCTGCCCCTGCTGCACGAGACGGGCTGCTACGCCGACTTCACCTTCCCCGCCGCTCCTGACGAGTCCCAGCCGCACGTCGTCAATCAGATCTACTGGCCGATCGGCGACCTGGCCCGCGCCCGCGCCTTCGAGCCGGCCGAGAGAGCGCGCGTGGGCCGCTGGCGTGACGATCGCATCCTCCTGATTCAAGGTCCGCTGAGCCTGGACCTGCGCCTGCAGCCCGGCCGCTTGCCGGTGCGCATCGAAAACGCGGCGCTCACGGCGCATGATCCGGCCACGCCCCGGCGCGTGCGCAACTGGGTCGCGCAGAACATCCATGTGGTTGGCCGGCCCGAGTGGGTCTTCGTCAAGGTCCACACCCACGGCTCACCCGAGGCGCAGGCGGCTTCCCTGCTGGGTCAAGGGGGACGGGCCTTGCATGCGGCGCTGAGCGGACTCTTCAACGACGGCGAATCCTGGTCGCTGCACTACCTGACGGCGCGCGAGATGTACAACGTGGCCGCGGCGGCCATGGATGGTCAGGCAGGGAATCCCGGGGGTTTTCGCGACTACCGCCTGCCGCCACCCGCGGCTGCCGGATCCTAACCTAGGCGAGAAGGCGCGGCGTCGCTGTCTTGCGGCGAAGCCGCAGCCGAACACGGCCAGGTTCGGCCCGCGTTCCCATGTGGGATGAATACGGTGTTGGCTCCTTGCCGCACCTGGCGGCGACTCGGAGGTTGCATGCACCATCTTTCCCGCCTTGCTTTGCTCCTGGCTTTCGGCGCCCTTGCCTGCACGCCCACGAACCGTAAAAACAACGGCAATGGCGACGATCCGGAGTGTGCCAACGGCCAAGAGCTCTGCGATGGGGAGTGCGTGCCGTTGGGGAGCTGTGGCGGCTCGGATTCCACGTCGGAGCAGCGGGACACCGACACCGAGCAGGGGCAGAGCACGAGCACGGGCCAAGGGCAGGACACGAGCACGGGCGTGGCGAGCAACACCGGCGTCAAGTCGGACACCAAGACCAACAGCAACACCGGCACCGGGACCGGCACCAAGTCGGCCACCCAGCCGGCGAGCAACACGGTCACCGCCAGCGCCACGCAGACCAAGGCGCCCGCGTCGCCCAACTGCACGGACGTCTCGTATACGGCGCCCTACACGCAGAAAAGTCAGGGCGCCACGACCCGCCTCAAAACCCCCGAGAACAAGGAATACCTGGTGCAGGCCAACTGGTGGCACAAGTACACCGACCAGACCGTCGCCATCGACGGGCTTTCGTTCACGGTAGGCAATCCCAGCGGCACGGCCGTAAGCGGCGGGGACAACTACCCCATGGGCTACCCGTCGATCTTCATCGGCGCGTACCAGGATCGGGTCACGGCGCTGAGCAAGCTGCCCATCCAGGTGTCGGCCATCAAGAGTGTCAACACCATCTTCTCCACCAATGCGCTCAGCAAGGGCACGTCGAACTACAACGTGGCCTACGACGTGTGGTTCACGCCCACCAGCAAGGCGCTCACCAGTGAGACCGCGCCGCCCTCGGGCGGGGCCTATCTGATGGTGTGGTACTTCCAGCCGTCCAATCGGCAACCGCGCGGCAGCAACGAGCATCCAGGGCACACGGTGAGCGGCGTGTCCGGGTCCTGGAACGTATGGGTCGATCACAGCAACCCGCCCTGCATCTCCTACGTGAGCACGTCGCCCATCGAGAAGCTGGACTTCGATCTGAACAAGTTCATTCAGGACGCCACCAACAACGGCTACGGCTACTCGTCGGGTGAGTGGAAGAACAAGTATTTGAGCGTCATCTTCGCCGGCTTCGAGATCTGGGGCGGCGGCAACGGTCTGCAGGCCAAGGCGTTCTGCGCGAACGTGCAGTAGGCCGAGCTGCCGGAGTGAATCAGCGGCTGGGGCCGGTTGGCCTCGGCCCCTTCGCGTTTTTCCCCAGCTTGCGCGGCTACCAGTTCCACAACCCGCGAAGCCCATCGAGCCCACGCAAGAGACCTTGCCCGACACGCAGGCCGACGAGCAGGGCGAGGCCCAGATCGCGTGGGCTTCGCCAGCGCACCTACTGCCTGACCCCGGTCAGCGAGGGCTTCGAGGCCGAGGGCGGGCGCTGGGTAACCACCTTGCCATCCCGTGGAAGACCGGAACCTCGTGGGGCTTTCGCGACGCTGGAGCGTGGGTCTGGTGGGCCGGGGCGCGACCTTCAGCGCGACTTGGCCGGCAAGGCGGCCCGCAGGTAAGTGGAGACGCCCCCGATCAGCACCACCACCGAGAAGGCACCGCAGACCGCGCCCCAGAACCAGTAGGGCAGAAAGAGGGCCTCGGCCATGTTGGATACGTCCGAGGGCATTACACCATGGGCGGTTTGGGCACTGGGCGTGAAGAGATAACCGCCGCGCGAAAACACGCTCAACGAGAGCTGAACCGACAGGAAGACGAGCACGGTTCGCGCCGCCTCCGGGCTGGCCTTGAGGGCCACCACGAGGCAGAGCGCGGCGAAGGCGCCCACGGCCAGCCAGCCCACCAGGTTGCGCACCACCCAAGGCAAGCTGATGGCCAAGAACGCCCCCGCGGCGAGCAGGGCGAAGCGTCCGCTGCGCGGCTTGCGGGCGGCGATGAAGCCAAGGGCGGCCACGCAGGCCGGTCCACACAGGCCACCCGCGGAGACGAAGGCCGCTGCCAGGCGACTGCTCGGAGCCGCCACCGCGGCGACGCCTGAAGCATCCGCATTCACGACGAAGCTGTCGAAGCGGCCGCCCACCAGCAGGGCCGCAATGCCGTGCCCCATTTCGTGCGCGATGGTCGAGAGCAGGACCAGCGGATAGCCGATGGTGTGTCCGTAGGGGATCAACCACAACACCACGGTCACCGCGATGGAGAGAATCAACGCCGTGCGTACGCCGCGCGCCGGCGGGCTGGAGGAGGACTTCGTCATTGCTCACCGAGGAGCATAACGCCCGCGCGACGAGGCGCCAGCGCAGGCGCGGGCTGGTCTCGGCCCTACTGCGCGGCCTGTTCTTGCAGCTTCTTGTTGGGCGCGATCTGGATCTGCACGCGGCGGTTCTGCTCGCGGCCCTGCGGCGTGCGGTTGTCGGCGACGGGCTGCGCATCGGCAAGGCCACGTGCGCTCATGCGCCGCCGCTCCACCCCCGCCGCGGCCAGCGCCTGAACGACCGCGTTGGCGCGCTGCTCGGAGAGCTTCTGATTGCGGGCGCGCTTGCCCTTGCTGTCGGTGTGGCCCTCGATGACCAAGTCGGTGTCCGGATAGGCCTTGAGCACGTTGGCGAACTCTCTCAGATCGGACTGCGACTGGGGCTTGAGCGCGGCCTTGTTGCTGTCGAACAGGATCTGCGAGTTGAAGCGCACGACCAGCTTGTCGCCCTGCCGCTCCACCTGAGCGGCCTTCATCTTGCGCAACTCGGCCTCTTGCTTGTCCATGTAGTTGCCGATGAGCGCGCCCGCCCCCGCGCCCACACCGGCGCCGATGGCCCCGCCGATGAGCGCCCCCTTGCCACCGCCGGCCAGGGCCCCGATGCCCGCACCCGCCGCGGCACCGCCGCCCGCGCCGATGAGAGCACCCGTGCCCGCCTTGGTCGCGCAAGCACTCCCCAGAACAGAGATGCACAGCCCGATCATCCCGGTCGTCGCCAAAGTCGTGTAGCGCATGGGTCGAACCTCCGCTCAGAAGGCCCGCATAGTAGCAGCCCGCGCTGCGAGTCGGTGGCCCACGCCCGCGCCCAGGCCGGGCCCGGACGCCCGTCAAAACACCGCCCCGCGCCACGAAGTTTTCCTTCCGTAGAGCGCGACCGTAACAGCTCATTCCAAAAGGGGAAAACGGCAAGGCGCCACGGCTGGCATTTGACCCGCATGGTTACTTCTTGATCGAGCCGGCGGAAATAACTATCTGGTTACTTGCATTGAAGGCGACGGCTGCCGATTCCAGAAAAGAAGGCCATGTGTAGCCAACGACGATTCGTCCTTGCCACGTCCCTGACCGGGGTGCCCAAGCGGGCATCCCGGCCGATGGCCGCGCCTCGCCTTACCCTGGGCGGCGAGGTGCCCGCCCCAGCGACGGTGGCGCGTGAGTAAGAAGACCGGGAGCCGGGCCTTCCCGCGCGATCCGCGGGCCACGCAGGAACGCCTGTTACAGGCCGCCGAGCGCCACTTCGTGCAGAAGGGTTTCGACCTGGCCCGCGTGGACCACATCGCCCAAGACGCGCAGAGCAACAAGCGCATGATCTACGCTTACTTCGGGGACAAGGAAGGCCTGTACCAGGCCATCCTCGACCAGCATTTCGCGGGTCTGCTCGACCGCTTGAGCGAGGCGGTGCCCACACCGGGCGACCCGCGCCGCGATGCTGAGGAACTGATCCGCGTCTACTTCCACTTTCTGGCCCAGAATCCCGCCTTCGTTCGTCTTGTTTCTTGGGAGTCGCTGCGCTTCGGCCGCCAGGCGGGCCGCCGCCTCGTGAAGGACATTCCCGCCAGTCTGGAGAAGTTGTTCGCCATTCTGCAGCGAGGCGTGGACCAGGGCGTGTTCCGTGCCGATCTGGACGTGCGCACGCTGGTGGGCAGCGTTTACGGACTGTGCCTGTCCCATTTCTCCCAGCGCGACTTCCTGAAGAGGATGCGCCAGGAACACGAGGGCCACCCCGACAAAAGCCACGACGAACACCTGCGCCACATCCTGCGCCTCATCTTCGACGGAATTCTGCACAAGGAAACGCCCTCTCCTCGCCCAGCCCACGGAGCCCACTCATGAAGACCACCCCTCTCCTCCTCGCGTCTCTGCTCCTGGCTTGCCGGCAGAACGCGGATCCGGTTGCCCCCGCCACCCTGGTCAGGGTGCAGGTCCTGGGACACGCCACGGCGGATCAGCAGATTCGCTATTCGGCCATCATCGAGCCGGCCACGCGCGTGGACCTGGCCTTCAAAGTGGGCGGCTACGTGGACCGCATCGCCCGTTCGCGTGGCGGCAACGGCCAGCGGCGCCTCGTCCAGGAGGGCGATCGCGTCGCCCAGGGCACCGAGTTGGCAGCCTTGCGTGGCGCGGATTTCACCAACCGGCTGGCGGAAGCCCGCGCCGCCCTAGCCGAGGCTGGCGTGGCCCGCGATCAGGCACGCCTGGATTTCGATCGTCAGGACAACTTGCTCGCCAGCACGGCCGTGCCCAAGGCGCAGTGGGACGCGGCCAGGACCCGCCTCGATGCGGCCGAGGCCCGCGTGCTGGGCGCCCAAGCCCGCGTCGCCGAGCCCACCACGCTGGTCAGCGATGCCAGCCTGCGCGCGCCTTTTTCGGGCACCATCGTCCGCCGCAGCCTGGAGGTCGGCACCCTGGCGGCACCGGGCGTGCCGGTCTTCACGCTCGCCGATACCGAATCGGTCAAGGTGCTGTTCGGCGTCCCCGACTCGCTTCGTGAGCGCCTACGCAACGGTGACGCCCTGCCCGTGTTCGCCGACGCGTTCCCCGATCGCACCTTCAGCGGCAAGGTCACGCGCGTGGCGGCCATCGCCGATCCGCGAAGCCGCGTCTTCGACGTCGAGCTGACCCTGACCAACGCGGACCACGCCCTCAAGCCCGGCATGGTGGTCACGGTCAAGCTGGAGGCCGCAAGCGACAAGCTCTCGCCGCCGCTGCTGCCGCTCTCGGCCATCGTGCGTTCGCGCCTCGACAGCCGGCATTTTGCCGTGTTCGTTCTGGACGAATCCAGCAACCCGCCCACGGTGCGTCAGCGCGAGGTCGAGCTGGGGGCCTTCATGGGCAACACCATCCCCGTGCGCAGCGGTGTGCCCGACAAAGCCAAGATCGTCGTGCAAGGCGCGGCTCTGCTGTCCGACGGCGAGCGCGTGCAGGTTCTTCCCTGAGGAGTCGCCATGGTCCACTCCAATGAACCGCGGCCCGCGAGCCTCACGGGCAAGACGGCCCGCTACTTCACCGTCAACTGGCAGGTCAGCGCCGTGCTGCTCCTCGCCACCCTGGCGTGGGGCGTGTTCGGCTACGCCAAGCTACCCAAGGCCAAGGATCCGTTCATCCCCGTGCGCGTGGCAGTGGCCACGTGCACCTGGCCGGGCGCCAGCGCGGAGAAGATTGAGCAACTGGTCACGCGCAAGATCGAGCAGAAGATGGCCGAGAACTCGGCCGTCGAGAAGATCGAGTCCATCAGCCGCACCAGCGTGGCCATCGTCTACGTGACCTTGTCCGAGGATGTGCTCGATCGGGCCAAGCAGTTCGACGACATCGGCGGCAAGTTGGATTCCATTCGTGATCTGCCGGCGGGAGCCGGGCCCATCGACTTCATCAAGGACTTCGGCGACACGGCGGCCGTCATGCTGACCGTGGCTAGCCCCAAGGTCAGCGACATCGAGCTGGAGCTGCGGGCCAAAGCCCTGGCCAAGGCCATCGAAACGCAACGCCAGGGGGCTGACGATCGCCTCACACTGGTGCTGCCCTTCCCGGCCCACCTCTCCGTTGAGCCGCTGCGCCAGACAGCGCGCGAGGCGGTGGCCTTCTTCCAAGCCCAGGGCGACCAGGACGGCCGCTTCTTCGAGGGTCCGGGCTTCATGGCCATCGACTTGCGCAGCCGCCGGTCCGACCAGGATCTCCTCGCATCGTTGCGCCAGTTCGGCGAGCACAACCTGCGCTTGTCCG
>JAEXQJ010000012.1 GCA_023438785.1 Pseudomonadota bacterium | reverse complement strand
AACCCGCAGCCCGGGGAGACGGGATCAGCGGCCACGGGCCAGTTCATTCAACTGCCCGGCCTCAATCGCGACAACAGCGTGCCCAAGATCGAAATCAAGGACCGCGACGAGGAGCTTCGTCGCCTGGGCCGCTCCGGCTTGGTCTCGCGGGGCCCCGCGGGTCGCGACTGGCGCAGCCCCGGGGCGCCAGGTCAGCGTCCCGGTGGACCGCCTCGCAAGCGCGTTGCCGCGGCCGGAAAGAAGCTCAAGCAGACCCTGATCACCACCCCCGCTGAGCACAAGCGTGTGATCCGCATGGGGGAGACGGTTGCCGTGTCCGACCTCGCCCAGAAGATGGGCGTGAAGGGCAACGAGGTCATCAAGAAGCTGTGGGCGCTCGGCATGATGGGCGTGAACATCAACCAGAGCATCGACCTCGACACGGCCTCGCTCATTGCCAACGAGTTCGGCTATCAGGTCGAGTCCACGGCCTTCAAAGAGGAAGAGATCATCTCCGAGGGCCAGGCGGATAGCCCCGAGGACCTGCTGCCTCGCGCTCCGGTTGTGACCGTCATGGGCCACGTCGACCATGGCAAGACCTCGCTGCTCGACGCCATCCGCAAGGCCAATGTGGCCGCCGGCGAGGCGGGCGGAATCACCCAGCACATCGGTGCCTACCGCGTGCACACGCCGCACGGGGATGTGGTCTTCCTGGATACGCCCGGCCACGAGGCCTTCACGGCGATGCGTGCACGCGGCGCCCAGATGACGGATATCGTCGTTATCGTGGTGGCCGCGGAGGAGGGGCCCATGCCCCAGACCGTCGAGGCCATCAAGCACGCCCAGGCGGCCGAGGTGCCCATCGTGGTGGCCATCAACAAGATCGACAAGCCTGGCGCCAACCCGGCCATGGTGCGGACGCGCCTCATGGAGCAGAACCTGGTCGCCGAGGAGTTGGGCGGCGATACGATCTTCGTGGAGGTCTCGGCCAAGACCAAGCAGGGCGTCGACAAGCTCCTGGAGATGCTTGCCCTGCAGGCCGAGGTTCTGGAACTGAAAGCCAATCCCAAGAAGGCGGCACGCGGCAGCGTCGTCGAGGCACGGCTGGATCGCGCACGAGGCGCCATCGCCACGGTTCTGGTCAAGGAAGGCACGCTGAATATCGGCGACTTGGTCGTGGCTGGCGAGGCGTACGGAAAGATCCGCGCCATGCTGGGTGACAAGGGTCAGAACATCACCGAGGCCGGTCCTGCCACCCCGGTTGAGTTGTTGGGTCTGGATGGGGTTCCCGACGCGGGCGAGGTGTTCAATGTGGTGAGCGACGAGAAGTCGGCCAAGGCACTGGTCGAGCACCGTCTGGAACAGCGCAAGCGCAAGGAGGCCAGTACCACCGCGCGCGTGTCGCTCGAAAACATTCTCGACAAGATCAAGGAAGGTGAGGTCAAGGAAGTGCGCATCGTGCTCAAGGCCGATGTGCAGGGATCGGTGGAGGCAATCGCGAATGCCTTGCGCAACCTGTCGACCCCGACCGTGGGCGTGAACGTGATCTCGTCAGGCGTGGGCGGAATTACCGAGTCGGATGTTCAACTGGCCAAGGCCTCGTCAGCCGTCGTGATCGGCTTCAACGTTCGCCCGGCCGGCAAGTCGCGGGCGTTGGCCGACCAGGAAGGCGTGGACATCAAGCTGTACCAGGTCATCTACGACGCCATCGACGACGTGAAGAAGGCCATGGTGGGCATGTTGTCGCCGGTGACGAAGGAGAAGGTCATCGGTCGCGCCGAGGTCCGCCAGGTGTTCCGCATCGTCAAGGCGGGCACGGTGGCCGGCTGCAACGTGGTCGACGGCAAGGTCACCCGCAAGGCGCACGTTCGGCTGGTGCGCGATTCGGTGGTCATCTGCACGGGCAAGCTCAGTTCGCTGCGTCGGTTCAAGGACGACGTGGCCGAGGTGACGCATGGGTACGAGTGCGGCTTGACCATCGAGAACTACGCTGACGTACGCGAGGGCGACGTCATCGAGGCCTTCGAGGTGGAGACCTTGGCCGCGACCCTGGACGCCCCCACGAACGCGCCCACCCGGAAATAAGCACAAGGGAGAGGTGTTTGGCCTCTCCTCTCTCGCCTTTCCATGACAGTCGGTATTGCTCGCCTGACTCTGTTCATCGCGGATAGCCATTCACTCAAAGAGAAGCGGATGGTTCTGCGGCGGGTGAAGGACCGTGTGCGACAGAAGTTCAACGTGGCCATAGCGGAAGTGGAAGAGAACGACTTGTGGCAGCGTGCCGTGCTGGGGATGGCGGTTGTGGGCAACGACCGGCGTTTCGTGGATTCGGCGCTCGACGAGATCATCCGCTTCGTGCGTGGCCAGGCTGAGGTCACGAGCGCTGAGCGCGAGGTGCAGAGCTTCAGCGATGCCCTGGCTGAGAACGACTTCGGCCTGAAGGTGGACCCGTGACCCAACGAACCGAGCGCGTGGCAGGAGAGATTCGTGAGATCTTGGGGGCGGCTCTGGCCCGTGGCGGCATCAAGGATCCGCGGGTTCGCGACGCCGGACTGATCACGATCTCACACGTCCGGGTCAGCGGAGATCTGCGGCAGGCGCGTGTCTTCTTCACCGTGCATGGGGCCGAGGATGCGGCTCTCGATCGCGTCCGTCTCGGCCTGGAGAGCGCGGCGGGCTTCCTGCGCCGCCAGCTCGGGGAGCAGCTACGGCTGAAGGCCACGCCGGCTTTGGCCTTCGAGGTCGACCGGGTTTTCGAGCAGGAGGCCCGCATCGAGGCCTTGCTGCGCGAGGTGGCCAAAAAAGAGTGACCACGCTCGTTATCGACAAGCCGGTTGGCCCCAGCTCGTTCGCGGTGGTCAAGCGTTTGCGCTACCTGTTAGCTCGGGCCACCGGGCGCAAGTCGCGTTCGATCAAGGTCGGTCACGGCGGCACCCTGGACCCGATGGCATCCGGGGTTCTGCCCATCTGCGTGGGCGAGGCCACCAAGGTCGTCGCCTTCCTGCTCGACGCGGACAAGGAGTACGAGGCCGAGGTTCGCTTCGGAGTGGAGACCGACACGCTGGACGCCACAGGGCAGATCGTGGTTGAGCACCCACTGCTCGGCGTCGACGCCTCGGCCGTCGAAGCCGCTCTGCCCCGATTCCGCGGCGAGATCGACCAAATCCCTCCGATGTACTCCGCGCTCAAGCGCGAGGGGCGACCGCTTTACGACTACGCGCGCGCGGGGCAGGAACTGGAGCGTCACCCGCGCCGGGTGACCGTGCATGAATTGGCGCTGACGAGCTTCGCCGCGCCCGACCGGGCGCGTTTGCGCGTTCGTTGCTCCAAGGGGACCTACGTGCGTTCGCTGGCGGCTGACTTGGGCCGGCAGATGGGCGTGGGTGCACATCTGGTCGGGCTTCGGCGCACCGCCTCGGGGCCGTTCCATATCGCGAATTCGTTCTCGCTGGAGCAGGTGGAGAGGCTGGTCGACGCCGGGACGCCGCTGCCCTTCGTCTCGCTGCGGCGGGCCTTGGCACATCTGCCTGCCGTGTCGGTCGACGACGAGGTGGGCCGTGCGCTGTCCATGGGGCAACGGGTTCCATGGGAGCGGCTTGGCGCGCCCGAGGCGGTGGGCGGAGCGCTTTGTGTGCTGCCCGCAGGGCAGCCGGACGATGTGATTGCCGTGGTCGAGAAGGATGGGGCAGGGCTAGTCAGGTTCTTGCGGGTGTTCAACCGCTCGGTTGACTCTGCGCCCGCAATGTAGGAAATTGGGTAAACAAAAACGCGACGAGATTCGACGGAAAAGAGTGTGACCGCATGGCGCTAGCCGCAGTTAAGAAAGCTGATGTCGTTAAGAAGTTCTCCCGTGGTCCGGCTGATACCGGCTCTCCTGAGGTGCAGATTGCTCTCCTATCGGAGCGTATTGCCTATCTCACGGAGCACTTTCGGGTTCACAGCAAGGATCACCACTCCAGGCGCGGCCTGTTGATGTTGGTCGGTCAGCGGCGTCGGTTGCTGGACTATCTGAAGAAGAAGAGTGTCCAGCGCTACCGAGAGCTGATCTCGGCGCTCGGCATCCGCAAGTAGAAGTTTTTCCGGGTCCTGGAACGGACGGTGCAGGGTTGCGCCGTCCGTTCGTTTACTTGGCCCCGGTGCTTGCGTTCATCCTTCTTCCCGCCGATCGTCGCTGGTGCTCCGCTGTGTGCGAGCCCGCCTCGACCCGCGAGATGAGGGACGAAGCCACGGGGGCCGCAGAGAGGAGCGATGAGCATGTTCGTGCGTGAAGGCGTGCCCCTTGGTGGCAAAGAACTAAGTATCGAAATCGGCCGTATGGCCAAACAGGCGGACGGGGCAGTGGTGGTTCGCTACGGCGACTCCATGGTCCTGGTTACCGCCGTGAGTGCATCCAGCGTGAGGCCCGGCATCGATTTCATGCCGCTCACGGTTGATTACCTGGAGAAGACGTCCGCGGCGGGCAAGATCCCGGGCGGCTACTTCAAGCGTGAGGGGCGTCTGACCGAGGCCGAGGTGCTGACCTCGCGAATCATCGACCGCCCGTGTCGGCCCCTGTTCCCCAAGGGCTGGCGTTTCGACACCCAGATTATTGCCATGGTGTTGTCGACGGACCGTGACAACCCGACGGATGTCCTGGCGATGACCGGGGCCTCGGCGGCGTTGCACCTGTCCGACATCCCGTGGGCCGGTCCCTACGCGGGCGTGCGCGTGGGTCGCGTGGACGGCGAGTTCGTCGTCAATCCCACTTTCGCCCAGCGCGAGGTGTCGGAGCTGGATCTGACCGTGGCGTGCAGCCGCGACGCGATCGTCATGGTGGAAGGGGCGGCCAAGCACGTGGCCGAAGAGGTCCTGGTGGACGCGTTGATGTTCGCGCACAAGGCGGCCCAGCCGCTCATCGACCTGCAGGAAAAGCTGCGGGCCGCGGTGGGCAAGCCGAAGCGCGAGTTCGTGCCGCCCGCCAAGGATCCGGCCCTGGAGGCGCGGGTCCTCGAGCTGGCCATGCCGAAGATCGAATCGGCCATGGCGATTCGCGAGAAGCTCGAGCGCTACGCGGCCCTGGATGCGGCCGCTGCCCAGACTCTGGAGCTCGCCAAGGCTGAATTCCCCGAGCGCGAGGGCGAGATTAAGGAAGTCATCGAGTCGGCCAAGAAGAAGCACCTGCGCGAGTTGGTGCTGAACACGGGCAAGCGCATCGACGGCCGCGCGACTGAGGACATTCGGGCGATCACGTGCGAGGTGAGCCTGCTGCCGCGTGCTCACGGATCGGCGCTCTTCACGCGTGGCGAGACGCAGTCGTTGGTCTTCACCACCTTGGGGACCAAGCAGGATGCACAGCACATCGAGGGTCTCGGCGAGGAATTCGAGAAGACCTTCATGTTGCACTACAACTTCCCGCCTTTCTCGACGGGCGAGACCAAGCCTCTGCGTGGCGCCAGCCGGCGAGAGACCGGTCACGGCCACCTGGCGGAGCGGGCGCTCTCTGAGGTGCTGCCCAACGAGAAGGACTTCCCGTACACGATCCGCGTGGTCTCCGAGATTCTGGAATCGAACGGCAGCTCGTCCATGGCCTCGGTGTGCGGCGGTACGCTGTCGCTCATGGACGCGGGCGTTCCGATCAAGACGCCGGTGGCCGGCATCGCGATGGGGCTCATCAAGGAGGGCGACCGGGTCGCCGTCCTGTCCGACATCCTGGGCGACGAGGATCACCTGGGCGACATGGACTTCAAGGTCTGCGGGTCCAAGACCGGTGTGACCGCCGTCCAGATGGACATCAAGATCCAGGGCCTGAGCCGCGCCATCCTGGAGCAAGCTCTGCAGCAGGCCAAGCGGGGGCGGCTCTTCATCTTGGGCAAGATGGCCGAGGCCCTGGCTGCGCCCCGTGAGGAGCTCAACCGGTTCGCACCGCGCATCTTCACCCTCAACGTCAAGCCGGACAAGATCCGCGACATCATCGGTCCGGGCGGCAAGACCATCCGTGGCATCACGGCGCAGACCAGGGTGGCCATCGATGTGGAGGACGACGGTACGGTGCACATCGCATCGCCCGACGGCATCATGGCCCAGAAGGCCATCGACATCATCAAGGGCCTGACCGCGGAGCCCGAGGTCGGTGAGTTCTACATGGGCGTGGTCCGTCGCCTCGCGGAGTTCGGCGCGTTCGTCGAGATCCTGCCGGGGACCGACGGCCTGGTGCACATCAGTGAGCTCGACGAGAAGCGCGTTCGCGTGGTGGAGGACATCTGCAAAGAGGGCGACGAGATGCTGGTGAAGGTCATCGGCATCGACCGCGCCTCGGGCAAGATTCGTCTGTCGCGCAAGGAAGCTCTCGGCAAGACGCCCGAGGTGGTGCACAACTTCCGCGGCGCCTCGCCCTCGTAGGCGCCGTCCGCGCCCCCATGCCGTCCGCGGTTCAAGTCCGTTTCCGCCGCCTACGTGCCTCGGCCGTGTTGCCGAGGTACATGACCACGGGGTCGGCGGGAATGGACCTGGCCTCGGCGGCGGACGGGCCGATTCACGTGGGGGTGGGGGAGCGCGTGGGCGTGCCCACCGGCTGGGCCATGGAGCTTCCGCCGGGGTTCGAGGCCCAGGTTCGGCCGCGCTCGGGTCTGGCGTGGAAGACAGGTCTGACCGTGGTGAATGCGCCCGGGACGATTGACAGTGACTACCGCGGCGAGATCACCGTCCTGCTCGTGAACCTGGGCAAGGACGTGGTGACCGTGCAGCCCGGCGATCGCGTGGCGCAGATGATCATCGCGCCCGTGTTGCAGGCGCAGATCGAGGAGACAGGAGAGTTGTCCGAGACCCAACGTGGCAGCGGTGGTTTCGGGCACACCGGCTGAAACGGATTCGCGGTCCCTGCCCGTTGATCTGCGCGCGCCGACTGTGTTTAGTTGCACGCATGAACGC
>JAEXQJ010000008.1 GCA_023438785.1 Pseudomonadota bacterium | reverse complement strand
TGCTCGAGCAGGGCCGGATTGCCGAGATCGAAGAGGTCAGACGCCTCGTTCGTGCAGAGCATGCGGACAGGGTCAGGCACCGCGAAGCCGCGGTCAAAAAACTGCCCTGTCCGCAGTCGACGAGCGGAGGCGAATCCTGCCTGGCGCGGGCAGGCTAGAGGCCTGCGGATCGACGCGATTCCCTCTCGCTCAGAGACAGCTCACCCTCGCCCCGGCCGGAGGAAAGGGGTGCAGGATGGCCTGCGCCCCTGACGACTCGGGCCTCGGATCGCGACCGGCCGCCTAGATCTTGATGCCCGCGAGCGGATCGTTGTCGAGCTTCTTCTTCTTGGGCATGACAGGCACGCTCGATGGCGCCGGTGCGGCCGCGGCCGCCGCGGGCGCGGGCCGCGCTGCTGCGTGCGACCTACCTCGACGGCTACGAGACGTGGCCCCGGGCGGCGGGTACACGGAAGCGGCCGATGGAGTGACGGACGGGGTGACCACCGCGGCCGCGCCCGTGCTGGACGGCACGGTGTGCAGCTTGGCCTCGCAAGCCTTGAGTTGATTCTGGGCCTGGCGCTCTGCCTTGACCGCAGCCTCCACGGCTTGAATACGGGTATCGTCGGCGCTGCGAACCGCGGCCTCCTTGGCGCGCAGTTGGGCCTGCCAATCCGCATCGAGCTTGGCGTATCCAGCAGCGCCGGCGGCCAGCAAAACGACAGCGACAATGATGGCGGGCTTGGCAGACGACTTGGGGCGCATCATCTGCCCGACCACCGCGGGCTCAGGAGGCACACTCCACGCGGCGGCGTTGGGGACGGGAGCCGAGGGCAAAGGCGCCGGCTGGAACTGAGGCTGGGCGAAGCCGGTGGCAGGCATCGCACGCGGCGGAGGCGTGACATCCGAAGCCGGGAGATGGCGAACCCCCGACTCGCGGTCGTGTGCGCGCCGACCATTCTTGC
Organism: Pseudomonadota bacterium; assembly: GCA_023438785.1. Classification (GTDB taxonomy): domain Bacteria; phylum Myxococcota_A; class Polyangia; order Fen-1088; family Fen-1088; genus Fen-1137. The sequence goes on along the minus strand of JAEXQJ010000008.1, from coordinate 3,581 downwards.
GGCCAGCACCGTGCTTGCGTCGTTCGTTCTTGAGCCGACGCAGTTCATTCAATGAAGTCAGGACAGAGTCCTCACGCGCGGACATGTGATACCTCCCTATCGAGCTTCCGGTCGCCCTGCGGGCGACAACCAGGTGCGTATGGTCAGGCTAGTACCACGGCCCCAAGCTTCCCCCGCCCAAGTGCACTCAACGGATTTGGACAAGGTAGCACGATTGTGACGTTGAGTTGACTACAGAACACACAGTCACGGTGAATGCACCCGTTCCTGCGCCCGGTGGCGCGGGTTGGCCGCGACGTCCGCCGCCGCGCGCCGAGTCCAGAGGTGAAGCCCGGCGGCGAGCCCCAACCAGGTGGGCAGCCACAGGACTATCCATGCCGCGTTGTCCTGCGCTGTACCGGGCAACAGCTTGCCCATGGCGCCCAGGATGGCCAAGCCGGCGGCCAGGCTGACCGCCCAGAGCGCCCGCCGCGCACTCGAGAGGCGCCCGCGGGCCAACCCGATCCCCCAGCCCACGAGGACGATGGTCCAAGGGGCCAGGAGGCTGATGTTGGCATTGGCGTGGGTCGCCAGGTGATTCGTGAAGACCCACAGGCCGAGGAGGATCAGCCCCAGCAGCCCGGCCAGTAGGCCAAGCAGGCTCACGAGCGTGCCCAGAAGAACCCGAGCCGTGCGGTGCCGAACCGCCATGTGTCCCAGGCCGGCGAGGAACAGCCCTAGCCCGAGGCCGACGGCGAGAAAATAGGCCGTCCAGCGGGGAGGCTGTGCGGGCGGGAGAGGCCGGCGCGCCGCGAACAGGACCCTCTCGTCCTTCACCAGAGGGTGCTCACCCGTCGATCCAGGGACGGTGACCTTGCGCAGCAGGTCGTGCAGGCGTTCGGGCAGGAAGGCTTCGTCCCAGGCGCGGATGGCTTGATCCGTCGGTGAGCCCAGGCCCAGGTGGAGCCCCAGGTACTCGGGCAAGAAGTCCGCGGTCATACGCAGAGCATTCGCCCGAAAAGACATGGTCGCAGGTGCCTGGCCCGCCTGCTTGACCCTGCCCCCGGTCACCTGATCGATGGCGTCGCGCACGCGCGTGGAGCAATTGTCGAGGAAGTAGTCGTAGAGATACTCACGGTTCTCGGGCCGCGCGTTGACGCGCAGCTTGCCCCACAGCTCCCACTTCTGGGCCGGCGTGAGGTCCAGTTCCTGGGCCACGATGGTCCGGTTCTCCTCGATGTACGACGCGATGGTCGCATCCCGCGACGCCACGGAAAGCCAGTACTTGAAGCGCCCGCGCAGGAACTTGGGGATGAGGGCCGGTGAGTCGAACTGAAAAGTCCCGAAGTTGAAGACCAGGCCGTCGCCGTCCGGCCGTTCAATGAGGATGGCGTTGTGGCCGAACTTGAAAAAGGGGTGACTGCCGGGACCGAAGGTCAGGACGGAGACAGTGAGCTCGTCGGCCGGCTCGGCATGGGCCGCACCGGCGCCTGCCATCCCAACGGTGACCGCGAGGGCCACGGCCAAGGCAAAACGCATGCGGCGAACCTAGCAGCCCGTGGTGAAACTCTCCACGGCGCCGTTCGGGCGGGCGCGCGGGAAAGGGGCGGCCCGCCCCGGTCGTCGTTCAGGGCCGCGGCGCGCGAATCTCGAAGACGCGCGGCCACAGTTTGCCCGTGACCAGCAGATTTCCGGTGGAGGGCAGGTAGGCGATGCCATTGAGCACGTCCACGCCGCGAGATTCCGCGGGCGACAGCAACCCGGCCGCGTCGATCCAGGCCGTCACCTCGCCGGTCTTGGGCTCGATGCGGGCGATGTGGTCGTCCTGCCAGATGTTGGCGTAGATGACGCCGTCCACGCACTCCAGCTCGTTGAGATTGGCCACCGGCGCGCCCTTGCGCCGGACCTCCACCTGTCCCACCTTGGCGAACGTGGTCGGATCCCGCAGGGTCAAGAGGCTGCTGCCGTCGCTCATCACCAAGTGCTGACCGTCGTAACAAAGGCCCCAGCCCTCGCCCTCGTAGGAGAGCTCCGCCTCCTTCTTCAAGGTCGCCAGATCCCAAACCAGGACACGCTGGTTCTGCCAGGTTAGCTGGAAAAGTCGTCCCCCGACCCGCGCCAGGCCCTCACCGAAGAGCGCCGCGGGCAATTCGACCTGCTGCTCCACGATGCCACTCTCCAGGTCCACGCGACGAAGGGACGAACGCCCATTCAATCCCGTGCTCTCGTAGAGCTTGCCGTCGTAAACCAGCAAACCCTGGGTGAAGGCGCCGGGATCGTGGGGGAAGCTGCGAACCACGGTGGCTCGGTCGGGCACCCGCGGCGCGGACTCCCGGGCGGGCTTGGCGCACGCACAAGCGGCCAAGGCCGAGAGCGCCCACAGACAAATCGGTGCCCTGCCGAAGGGGCGAGCTGACACGCTCACGAGGCGGCCATGATAGCGGGTCGGCGGGCCGGATCAGAATGAAACCTGGAGCGCGATGGCGTCGCGCAGGCGGGACAGGTAGTCGCGACGAGTGATTTCCACGGCCCCCTGGCTGGCCAAATGTGGGGTGGGAACCTGGGCGTCGAGCAGCGTGAAGCCCCTCTCGCGAAGGTGCTGCACCAAGAACCCGACCGCGGCCTTGGAGGCATCGGTGCGCCGGTGAAACATGGACTCACCACCGAAGAAACCGCCGATGGTCACGCCGTACAGGCCACCCACCAGCTCTCCACCTTCCATGACCTCGACGCTGTGAGCCAAGCCACGCCTATGTAGCTCGGTATAGGCCGCCACGAAATCGTCGGTTATCCACGTGCTGGGCCGAGCGGGCGTGGGTTCCGCACACAGCCGCATGACCGTGGCGAAATGCTGGTCCACCGTGAACCGCCATCCGGCACGCCGAATGTGGCGCCGCAGGCTGCGCGACGGGCGGTAGACATCGATGTCGAAGATGGCGCGAGGATCGGGACACCACCACGTGGGCGCGGGATCAGATGACCACGGAAAGATGCCGGACCGATAGGCCCGAAGCAGGGTCTCGGGTTCGATGGCCCCGCCAACCGCCACCAGGCCCTCCATGGAAGACCCATCATCGTCCACATCCGACTCGTTCAGCTCACATTGATCTTGCAAGTAACCCCCAGTCCTGATAGTGACTCAACGCGCGTTGCTCCCAGGTGTGGGGAGCAATTTACCCCCTTAGGCCTGATTAGGACAAACCCAGGAGAGAAAGTTATGACCAGGAAGCTTTTGGTTCCGTTGTTTGCAATCTCGATGGCGGCTTTCGGCTGTGGCAGCGACAGCGACGATACGACCCCGGACGCTGGTAAGACCGACACCGCCGCCGACGCGGTCAAGACCGACACGCTCACTCCTCCCACCGACGGTGGCGCGGACACCCAGGTCGGAACGGACGGGAGCGTCCCGGATGCGCCCGTGTCTGTCGATGCGGGTCCTGACGCCGCGATCACCGACGCTCCCATCCAGCCCGACGCTGGCGTGGATGGTGACGCGGATGCCGCCGATGGCGGCAGCGACGCGAGCAACGGCTAAGGGCGAATAGGCTCCGGGGCGGGCCGGGGGGGCCCCCGGGGGCATGGGCCCGGGGGGAAAGAATCCC
>JAEXQJ010000400.1 GCA_023438785.1 Pseudomonadota bacterium | reverse complement strand
CCCAGCCCACCTACCTCGCCGCCAGTGTCCCCCCCCCTCTTCAGTCGACGACGCACACAGATCGCAGAGCGTCAACGCCATCATCTGGAAGATGTGCACCATCGCCTTATCGCCGCGGACCGCTCTCCGGTCGCCGCGCCGTGGCCATAGTAGACGCCCCTCGGCTGGCCCGCCACCTCGGGATAAGCGACGGCCGCCACGCCGGGACCCTGATAGGCGTCAGGCCCCCATCTTCGACAGCCGACGTCGCTTCCCGTTCCGACTCGCTTGAACGCCTTCGCGACGGGCGGTCATCGCGGGCCTCCCGCGGGCTGCGGTGGGCGGGGGAACCGTAGTATAGGGGTGTCATGAAGCTCACGGTCAGCGGCCGGTCGGTCGCCTGTTTGTTGGCGGGGGCTTGTCTCGCCTTGGTTTCGAGCGCGTGCCTCACGCCGCCTGCCGCTCGGGGCGGTGGTCCAGGGCAGGCGCGGAAGGAGGTTCGGAGCTTGGGGGACTTCAGCCGCACATCAGCCCAGGTGCTGGCCCCGCTGAGGCTGGGCTGGAATCTGGGCAACAGTCTGGATGCGCCGGACGGTGAGATGGGCTGGGGCAATCCCAAGGTCACGCCCGAGTTCATGGCGGCGGTCGCCAAGGCGGGGTTCAAGCTGGTCCGCATCCCGGTGACGTGGGCGCGGCACCGCGGGCCCGCGCCCGCCGACCAGATCGATCCGGACTGGCTGGCACGCGTGGATGAGGTGGTCGGCTATGCGCGCGCCGCGGGGCTGTATTCCATCATTAATCTGCACCACGATGGCGCCGACGGCTGGAGGGAGGTCGGCTGGCTCTCGCTCAAGGACGCGACGGGCAAGACGACCGAGGAGAACAACGCCGCCGTGCGCGCCCAGTTCGTGGCCGTGTGGGCGCAGATTGCCAAGCACTTCGCCCACGCCGGCGAGGAGCTGATGTTCGAGTCGATGAACGAGATCCACGACGGGTACGGCGAGGCCAGTCCGCGCCACTACACGATCATCAATGACCTGAATCAACAATTCGTAAACGTGGTGCGCGCCAGCGGCGGCAACAACGGCAAACGCCACCTGATCGTCCCCGGCTACAACACCAACATCAACCAGACGCTCGAGGGCTTCAAGCTGCCCAACGATCCCGCCAAGGACCGTCTCATCCTCACGGTACACTTCTACGACCCCTACCTCTTCACCTTGGAGGCCAAGACCAACACCTGGGGGAAGGGCGCACCTGGCTGCGACAATTGGGGGCAGGAGGAGTTCGTGGTGGGCCAGTTCGACAAGCTCAAGGCGCGCTACATCGATCGAGGCGTGCCTGTGATCATCGGCGAGTACGGCGCGGTCCAGCAGAACGGCTTCGAGGATTATCGTCGCTACTACATGGAATACGTCACCAAGGCGGCCGTGGACCGCGGGTTGGTTCCCGTGTATTGGGACAACGGCGGTCGTGACAGTGGCAGCGACAAGTTCGCGCTCATGGATCGCCAGGGCAACAGCGTTTACCGCCCGCAAATCATGGAGGCCATGTTGAGGGCGGCCACGAGTCCCTATTCGCTCAGCGACGTGGCGCGACCGAACACCAAAACGGAACAGGCCCAATGAAGAAGACAGACACCATCCTGCGCTCACTCGTCGTGCTCGCCGTTATCACGGGGTCTTCACTTTCGGCGCATTCCGCGCCACCCGCCGAACGGGTCGTCTCCGCCGATCTCCGCGCCAGGAAGGGCCCGCTCAACGCCATGTTCAAGGCGTGCGTGGGCGCGGGGCGGGCCAACGAGGGGCTGCGCGCCGATTGGCAACGCCAGCTCACCCATGTGCAGAAGGAATGCGGCTTCACCTACGTCCGCATGCACGGCTTGTTGACCGACGACATGGGGGTCTATCGCGAGGACAAGAACGGACGCCCCGAGTACAACTGGCAATATATCGACGAGCTGTACGATTTCCTCCAGCGCATCCACATGAAGCCGTTCGTGGAGCTGGGCTTCTGCCCGAACGCCCTGGCCAGCGGCGACAAGACCATCTTCTGGTGGAAGGGAAACATCACCAAACCCAAGGACGCGCGGAAATGGGCCGACCTCATCCGCGCCCTGGTTGCTCATTTTCAGGAACGCTACGGCGAGGATGAGGTCCGCACCTGGTACTTCGAGGTGTGGAACGAACCCAACCTGAAAGACGGCTTCTTCGCCGGCACGCAGCAGGACTACTTCGACCTGTACGCCACGACCGCGCGCGCGGTGAAGAGCGTGTCCCCCGCGTTCCGGGTGGGCGGGCCGGCCACCGCGGGCTGCGCGTGGCTGCCCGAATTCATCGGATACTGCGCCGACAACAAGGTGCCCTTGGATTTCGTGTCGACCCACGACTACGCCGTCGACGTGGGCCACCTGGACGAGACCGGGAGCGCCGGCACGCTGTTTTCGCACAATCCCCGCGCCATCTACGGCAACGTCGTCCGCATGCGCGAGCAGATCACAGCCTCGCCCATGCCCAACCTGGAACTGCATTTCACCGAGTGGAGCGCCTCGTACACACCGAGCGATCCCATCCACGACAGCTATCACAGCGCCGCCTTCATCCTCGACAAGCTGAAGAACACGGGCGACGCGGCCAACTCCATGTCGTACTGGGTCTTCACCGACATCTTCGAGGAGGCCGGCCCGCGCTTCACCCCGTTTCACGGCGGCTTCGGTCTGCTCAATTACCAAGACGTCCGCAAACCCGCGTTCTTCGCCTATCAGTTCCTGAACCGTCTGGGTCCGACGGAGCTGCAGACCACGGATCCGGCGTCCTACGTCACCCTCGACGGGTCCGGCAATGTTCAGGTGCTTCTGTGGGACTTCACCATCACCAATCCGAGTACCGAGAACAACCAGGTCTTCTACAAGCGCGATCTTCCGCCCGCACCCAAGGGCCGAGCCCGAATCCAACTCAAGCACCTGCCGCCCGGCCGCTACACGCAGACCCTCTACCAGGTGGGCTATCGCGTGAATGACGCGTGCGCGGTGTACAGGGATCTGGGTTCGCCGGCTCAGCTTTCGCGCGCCCAGGTCGAGCAGCTCCGGGCGGCAAGCTCGGGCCAGCCTATCGAGCAGAACACGCTGACCATCCGCGACGGGACCTTCGTCCGTGAGTTATCGATGCGCGAAAACGACGTCTTTCTCCTCGTGCTCAGCAAGCAGACACGCCACGCCACCTCAAACCGGTCCACTGCCCCATGAAACCAACCTCCCTCTCGCTCGCCGCTCTGACGTTGCTCGGCGGGGCCTCCATGGCCCACGCCGCGGTCACCCCCAACCCACTCTTCGCGCACCACGCGGTCCTGCAGCAGCGCATGCCGGTTCCGGTGTGGGGCACGGCCGATCCCGGAGAGGCGGTCACCGTGCAGATCGCCGGCCAGAAGGTCAGCACCACCGCGGGCCCCGACGGCAAGTGGCTGGTTCGCTTGGCGCCGCTCAAGGCGGGCGGCCCCCTCACCCTCACCATCTCGGGGCAGAACCAGATCGTTCTGCGTGACATCCTGGTGGGCGAGGTCTGGGTGGCGGGCGGCCAATCCAATATGGAGCGGCAGCTCGGCCTGCGGGTCGGCCAGCAGCCTATCCACAATTGGGAGAAGGAGGTCGCCGCGGCGAAGTATCCGCGGATCCGTCACTTCGGCGTGGCGCAGACCAAGTCGCTCACGCCTCTGTCGACGGTCACGGGGCAATGGGAGGTCTGCTCGCCGGACACGGTGAAGGAGTTCACGGCCGTGGGCTATTTCTTGGGCCGCGACGTCCACCTGGCGCGACACGTGCCCGTCGGGCTGATCCACAGTTCCTGGGGCGGCACCCCCGCGGAGGCCTGGACCAGCGAGGCGGGGTTGCGCGACCTGCCTGATTTCGCCCACACGCCCGAAGAGCTGAAGCTCGTGGCCTCGGATCCGCGGCGCGCCCAGCGCGAGTACCAGGCGAAGCTGGAGACCTGGTTCGTGGCCCACGATCCCGGGTCCGCGCCAGGCCGCGCGTGGAACGCCCCCGCGCTGGACACGGCCAAGTGGAAGGCCATGACGGTACCCGGGCTCTGGGAAGACGCGGGCGAGCCCGAGCTCAACGGCGTGGTGTGGTTTCGCAAAACCGTCGAGGTGCCGGCCAGCGCCGCCAACCTCGCGGCGGAGTTGCAGTTGGGCATGGTGGACGACATCGACACCACGTGGGTCAACGGCGTGAAGGTGGGCGCCATGGAGGGCTACAACCTCGTGCGCAAATACGCGGTGCCCGCCGGCCTGCTCAAGCCCGGCCGCAACGTGATCGCCGTGCGTGTCCTCGACACGGGCGGGGGCGGCGGCATCTGGGGCGATCAGAAGGTGCAGCTCGTATGGAGCAAGGCCGCGGTGCCGCCCATCGATCTGGCCGGCCCCTGGCCGTATCGCGTGTCCCTGAACATGAACGACGCGCCCTGGCCGCCCACCAGCGTCACCGGCGATGTGAACACGCCCACCGTTCTGTTCAACGGCATGATCGCGCCCCTGCAGCCTTACGCGATTCGCGGTGTGGTCTGGTACCAGGGCGAATCCAACGTGCGGCGCGAGAAGCAATACCGCACGCTCTTCCCTGCCCTCATCGCCGATTGGCGGCGGACCTGGGGCCAGGGTGAGTTCCCCTTCCTGTTCGTGCAGATCGCTCCTCACCGCGACATGACGCCCGAGCTCCGCGAGGCGCAGTTACTCGTCTGGCAACACACGCCCAACACGGCCATGGCCGTGACCCTGGACGTGGGCGACGCCAACGACATCCATCCCACGCGCAAGCAGGAGGTGGGCGCCCGCCTGGCCCTCGCCGCCCGCGCCCTGGCCTACGGCGAGCGTCTGGAATACGCGGGGCCGGTCTACGAATCCCTACAGGTCAAGGATGGCCGGGCCACGTTGACGTTCACGCACCTGGGCGGCGGGCTGGTGGCCAAGGGTGGGCCGCTCAAGGGCTTCACCGTGGCTGGCGCCGACAAGGTCTTTCATCCGGCCAAGGCGGAGATCCACGGCAAGACCCTCGTGGTGACCAGCGACGCGGTCAGCGAGCCGGTGGCGGTTCGCTACGCCTGGGCCGCCGTGCCCGAGGGCAATCTCTTCAACAAGGCCGGGCTCCCGGCCTCGCCCTTCCGCACGGACAGCGAGTAGACCACGAGCCCCGGGCTCACTCGGAATACGGCCGCGCACGCGGGCCTTGGCCCGGGTTCGCGGCCGTTGCTCGTTCGGACTCGTTACAGCTTCAGCTCGACGGGTGCGCCGTCGTAGCGCACGGTCTTGTCGGCTTTGGGCTCGAAGGAGAAACCTACCGGCTTGCCCTTGCCCACCAGCACGACCTGGAAGGTGCGTTCCTGCTGCATGCCCGGGAACGCGCCCTCGCGCTTGCCGATGGTCAGGGTTCGGGTGGCCTCGGTCCAGCGGATCGGGATGCGTGCGAAGGCGCCCTTCTCGTAGCCGTAGGTGAGGCCATCGTCCTCGTAGAGGGTGAACGCGCCATCGGCGCCGGCGTAAACCCACAGCACGATGGGATCGGCCGGCTTCTCGTCGGTGTACTGCAGCTCCGGACCCGTGGGGACGATGGAGCCGGCCTTGACGTGCACGGGCATGGATTCGTAGGGCGCGGGCGCCTCGATGGTCTGGCCGCCCGCGAGTTGGGCACCGGTCCAGAAGTCGTACCAACCCGCGGCCACCGGCAGGTACACGCTACGCGTGCGCGCCTTGTAAGTGGTCACCGGGCTGACCAGAAAGGCCGAGCCGAAGAGGAACTCGTCGCTCACCTCCAGGGCCTGCTTGTCGGTGCGGAAGTCCATGACCAGCGGGCGCAGGATGGTGCCGCCCTCGTGGGTGACCCCGCCGGCCAACGAATAGATGTAGGGGAGCAGGCGGTAGCGGAGGCGATCGAACTTCAGCTCGGTCTGATAGGCCGGGTGTTTCTCGCCGCCCAGTTCCCACATCTCGCGCTTGGGCGCCTCGCCGTGAACGCGCAGCAGCGGCACGAAGGTGCCGAACTGGAACCAGCGCGTGTTCAGCTCACGCCACTCCTCCGCATCCTCCGCCGTGGGCTTCTTGGCCGAGAACCGCGCCGGCACGGAAAAGCCGCCGATGTCCATGGTCCAGTACGGCAGGCCCGAGAGTGACAAGCCCAGGCCGGCCGGGATCTGCTGTCGCATGGCGGTCCACGTCGACGTGATGTCCCCCGACCAAACCGCGGCGCCGTAGCGCTGCTGTCCAGCGAAGGCCGAGCGGGTCAGGATGAAGACGCGCTGGTCGGGCGCCGCGGCGCGCTGCCCCTCGTAGACCGACTTGCTGTTCATGAGCGAGAACGCGTTGAGCATGCGCGCCCCTGAGCCCATGGCCGTCGGGTGCATGTAGGCCCGCTGTCCGTCGAGGGTGGGGTTGGGCAGCAGATCCGGCTCCGACGCGTCCAGCCACCAGGCGTCCATCTTCTTGCTGAACAGGGCCTGGTTGATCTGCGACCAGAAGAGGCGCCCCGCCTCCGGGTTGAAGGCGTCGTAGAAGGTGTACGGATAGCCGAACTCGCCGACCCAGTCGCGCAACCCTTCGCTCAGGTTGCGCTGATACAGGAAGCCCTGCAGGCGCATGGCCTCGAAGTTCGAGGTGCCGGGGTAGTATTTGGCCCACACCGAGATCATCAGGCGGGCGTGCTTGTCGTGGATGGCACGGACCCAGGCGTCGGGATCGGGGAAGCGGGCCGCGTCGAACTCGTGCGAGCCCCAGCTATCCTCTTTCCAATAGAACCAGTCCTGCACGATGTTGTCGAAGGGGATGCCGCGGGAGCGGAATCCCTCCACCACGTCCAGGCTCTCCTTGGCCGTCTCGTAGCGCTGCCGGCTCTGCCACAACCCCAGGGCCCAGCGCGGAATCATGGGCGCGGGGCCGGTGATGCGGCGATAACCCGCCACCACCTTGTCCATGTCGGGACCGTAGACCAGGTAGTAGTCGATGCCGTCGCCCACCTCGGACCACAGCGACGTGGTCTCGGGCGCGGTGGACGGAAGCTTCCAGTAGAGCTGGACGGTCTCCATGCCCTGGTCCTTGGTCCACTCGACGCGAAGCTTGTGGCGGCGCTTGGCCTCCAGTCGGACCTTAGCCAGCTCCTTCCAGGGCAGCCAGTCTTGCCGCCAGTGATTGATGACCAAGCGATCGTCGATCCAGACCTTGATGCCACCGTTGGAGAAGGTCTGGAAGGTGTACTCGCCGCTGACCTCGGGCTCCACCTCTCCGGTCCAGCGCACGCTGGCGGGGCCGGTGGCGGGCAGGTTGGGATGGATGAGCGGGTTGGAGCGCTTCTCGTACTTGCCCAGGGCGATGTCGATGGTGCGGTCCAGGCGTTCGCCGACCAGCTTGTCGAAGCTCACGCCGCTGTAGTACGCGCCCGTCAGGCCGCCCCGCTTGCCGCTCGCGTCGACGAGGCGCTCGGCCGGGATGGGCGCAAACTCGCGCAGATCGCCGAAGCGCGTGAAGGAGGTGTTGTCCCAGAAGACGCCCCAGCCGCGGCTGGACACCAGGTAGGGAATCACGATGGTGCCGTTGTGCTGCCAGAGATCGAGATCGTAGCCCTTCAGGTTGAGCAGACCGACCTGGTTTTCGCCCAGGCCGTATAGGGCCTCGTCCGGGCTGGGATTCCACTGTTGCCGCACGTGGTTCGTAGCCTCGCCCTGGACGATGGCGGGCATGATGGTCCGCTCCCTCTCTTCGAGGATGGGCGTCCCCGAGGGGTCAAAGAAAGCCACGCGCCCGGTCGCGAGATCGATGCGCGCCTGCAGCGTGGCCGTGGCGAGCGTCGCGGTGCCCGAGGCCTCGGTCACCTCGAAGGGAGCGCCATCACAGCGCTTGGGCTGCGCCGCCAGGGATTTGCGGGCGAAGAAGGCCTGATCCTTGGCGTACTCGACGCGAAGGACGTCATGGGCGCACACCTCGAGCTTGAGGAAGCCCTCACCCGAACGGACGACAACCCCCTCCGGCAAGCGCTGGACGGTCACGGGTGGCGGAGCAGCAGGTACAGGCATCGGGGTGTTCAAGCCGGTGGAGCATCCGGCGCCAGCCAAAAGCAACAAGAGCGTCCTGGTGATTCGATGCATGAAATCTCCTCGAAGAGGCGCGCATCCTCCCACGCCGGAGCCGCGACAGGCTAGTCGCTTCCAGGGCCGCCGCATTTCTCCTGAGCGCGTGTTGCGCCCGGTTGACAAGGGGTCCACCCCTAGGAAACCATGACCCGCGCTCTCCGCGACATCCGCCAGAGCGTGTTCAGAGAAGGAGCCATGGGAAAAGCACGGAGACTGCTCGGATTCGTCTGTCAGGGGCCCGACGACGCCGTTCCTCGGCAGAGTCGGTTGCTCAACTTCCACGTAGCAATACGGAAGGGGGTGGCCTTCATGCTCAAGAAACGGACCTGGTGTCTTCCGCTCGTCGCGGGGTTGCTGGCGTCCCCTGCGCTGGCTCGTCCCGCCCAGCGTCCCCTGCCCCAGCTCGTACAACGCGACGGCCGGCATGGATTGCTGGTCGACGGCAAGCCGTATCTCGTCCTGGGCGCCCAGGTGAACAACTCCAGCGCTTGGCCGGAGATGCTGCCCAAGGTTTGGCCCGCCATCAGGTTCATCCACGCCAACACCGTGGAGATGCCGGTCTACTGGGAGCAGTTCGAGCCACGGCCCGGCGTGTTCGACTACTCGGTCGTCGACACTCTGATCGAGCAGAGCCGCAAGAACGACGTCCGGCTCATCCTGCTGTGGTTCGCCACCTGGAAGAACGGCAGCCCGCACTACGTGCCCTTGTGGATGAAGCATGATCAGGCGCGGTTTCCCCGGCTCATCGGCGCCGAAGGCCGTGCGGTGGATTCGGCCTCGCCCTTCTCGACGGAGAGGCTGGAGGCCGACAAGCGGGCCTTTACCGCGCTCATGCGCCATCTGAAGCAGGTCGATCCCCAGCGCACCGTGATCATGGTGCAGGTGCAAAACGAGGCCGGGACCTGGGGCGCCGTCCGCGATCACTCTCCGGCCGCGCGGAAGGCCTTCGCCAGCCCCGTGCCGACCGAGGTCCTGGCGGCCATGAACAAGCAGCCCGGCCATCCGGGCGCGGCCTGGAGCGAGGTCTTCGGCAAGGACGCGGACGAGTTCTTCCACGCCTGGGCCGTGGCACGTTTCATCGGTGAGGTCGCGGCGGTGGGGAAGAAGGAATACCCCCTGCCCCTCTTCGTGAACGCCGCGCTCCGGGATCCCATCTCGCCCGGGCCGGCCGGCACCTACGAAAGCGGCGGGCCCACGGACAACGTGCTGCCCATTTGGAAGGCCGCCGCGCCGGCCATCGACATCTTGGCGCCCGACATCTACATGAACGACCACGCCAAGGTTCAACGCATCCTCGAGCTGTACGGCCGGCCCGACAACCCGCTGTTCATTCCCGAAATCTCGAACGCCCCGGAGTACGCGCGCTTCTTCTTCTCGGCGTTGGGCCAACAAGCCATCGGCTTTGCGCCCTTCGGCGTCGACTACACGGGCGCGGAAAACTTTCCCCTGGGGGCGAAGCAGGTGAATGAGGAGACCCTCAAGCCCTTCGCCCTGAACTACCAGTTGGTTGGCCCCATGATGCGAGAGCTCGCCCAACTCGCGCTGGACGGCAAGCTCAAGACCGCCACCGAGCAGAAGGGCACGCCAGCCCAGAAGCTGGACCTGGGTGGCTGGAAGGTCGACGTCATCTACGGGGTGGGCCAGTTCGGCTTCGGCAACAATCCCCCCGGCAACCCCGAGCCCATCGGCCGCGTCCTCGTCGCCGAGTTGGGGGCCAACCAATTCCTGGTCACGGGCTTCCATTGCCGCGTCGATTTCCAGGCCAGCGGCGCCGCTCGGCGCGAGTACCTGCGGGTGGAAGAAGGCGTCTACGAGGAGGGTACGTTCAAGGTCCTGCGCATCTGGAACGGCGATCAAACGGACTGGGGCCTAAACTTCACGTCGGCGCCCCAGGTCCTCCGCGTGACCCTGGGAACGTACTAGCGACCCACAGAAAGAAGACATCATGAATCCCACTCTCCTCATCCTGGCCGCGGGCATGGGCAGCCGGTACGGCGGGCTGAAGCAGATCGATCAGTTCGGGCCGCACGGCGAGACCATCATGGACTATGCCGTCTACGACGCGCTGGTGGCCGGGTTCGCCAAGATCGTGTTCATCATCCGGCACGACTTCGAGACCGAGTTCCGCGCCATCGTGGGCAAAAAGTACGAGAGCCGCGTGACGGTCGACTACGTCTTCCAGGAGCGGGAGAGTCTGCCCGTCGGGTTCAGCGCCCGCCCCGAGCGCACCAAACCCTGGGGAACGGCCCACGCCATCTGGTGCGCGCGCGAATCCGTGAAGGAACCCTTCCTGGTGGTCAACGCCGACGACTACTACGGCAAGAATTCCTACAAGCTGGCGGCCGAGTTCCTCATGCGGCCGGGCGCCTCGCCGACGGAGCCGGAGTACTGCCTGGTGGGCTATCCGGTCCTGCAGACCCTGTCCGAGCACGGCTCCGTGGCGCGCGCCATCTGCGACGTGGATGGGACAGGCCTTCTCAACGGGCTGGTCGAACGGCTGCGCGTGGAGAAGTGGGGAGCGACGGGCAAGTTCCTGGACGAGACGGGGGCCGAGCGGTTTCTCGACGGGACCGAGGTGGTGTCGATGAACATGATGGGATTCACGCCCGCGCTCTTCGGCCAACTCGAGCGCCATCTCGTCACGTTCCTGGAGCGCCAGAGCGCGTCGCCCGACAACTCGGAATGCATCCTCTCGGTGGTTCTGGGCGAGCTGTTGCGGGAACAGGCCGCGCGCGTGCGCGTGCTGCCCACGTCGGACATCTGGTTCGGCGTCACGCACGCGCAAGACAAGCCCGGCGTGGTCGAGACCATGAAGAAGATGGCAGAGCGCGGTGACTACCCGTCGCCGCTTTGGAAATAGCGTCCGAACAGATTCGAGGTGCCATGGATCCCGAACGTCTTCTCGCCGCCTTTCGCAAGGTCTCCCAGCACGACGCCGAAGCCGCCGCCTACGCCCCCGGGCGGGTGAATCTCATCGGCGAGCACACGGACTACAACGATGGCTTCGTCATGCCCGCCGCCGTGGATCGCGGCGTGGCCCTGGCGGCGCGGCGCGTGTCCGGGAACGACTTCACCCTTCACGCCCTGGACCTGGGGGACAGTTGCACCTTCGCGCGCGGCTGCCTGGAACGCGATCCGAAGCATCACTGGGCCGACTACTTCAAGGGCGTGGTCTGGGCGCTCGCCCGGCGAGGCATTCAGGTGCCGGCGTGCGAGGCCGCCATCACGGGCGACATTCCCCAGGGCGCGGGCCTGAGCTCATCCGCGGCGTACGAGGTGGCCACGGTTCTCCTGCTCCAGCGCCTGGCTGGCTTCGAGCTGTCGACCGAGGAGGTCGCCAAGCTGGCGCGTGAGGCGGAGAACGGCTTCGTGGGCGTGGCCTGTGGGATCATGGACCAGATGGCTTCCGCATTCGGCGAGCCGGGCCGCGCGCTGCTCCTCGATTGCCGCTCTCTGGCACGCAAGACCGTGGAGCTGCCCCGGGGGCTCAAGATCGTCGTGGTGAACAGCGGCGTCCGCCATTCCCTCGGCTCCTCCGAGTACAACAAACGCCGCGCGGAGTGCGAGGAGGGCGTGCGGATCATGTCGGGCTCCTTGCCCAACCTGCGCGCCCTGCGGGACGTGACGACCGAAGACCTGGCGCGGTTCTTCCCCACGTTGCCCCCCGTGGTGGCGCGACGCTGCCGCCATGTGGTTTCGGAGAACGCACGCGTGGCGCGGACCGTGACCCTCCTGCGCGAGGGCGACAGGGCCCAGCTCAAGACGATGATGGCCGCATCGCACTTCAGCCTGCGCGACGATTACGAGGTGAGCTGCCCGGAGCTCGACATCCTGGTCGACCTGGCCCTCTCCCAACCGCACTGTCACGGGGCTCGTCTGACCGGCGCCGGCTTCGGTGGCAGCACCGTGAATCTCGTGCAGGCCGAGGCGGTGCCGGCATTCTCTCAGGCCATGATGTCCGGCTATCGCAAGCGCGCGGGCCGCACGGCGGAGATCCACGTCTTCGAACCCAGCCCCGGCGCGCACGTCCTTCCGCTCTGAAGGACGACGGCGCGGCTCGAACCCGCGGTGCGCGACGCGGTTCAGCGCCCGCCGACCGTGATCTCGGTGACGGCGGGGCTGCCGTTGGCGGCACGGATCTCGAAGCGCACGTAACGTGCCGGGTGGGCCGCGAAGGTGGCGACCTCCATCCGCCCATCGGGCGCCCACGCGCCTGCCGCAACCTCGGTGAACTGGCGGCCGTCGGCGCTGGTCAGGACGCGGTACGAGGTCACGTTGCCCTCCTGGCTGCTCCTCTCGTTGTGGTAGCGCGGCACGCAGCCCAGCCAGCCCACGTCGGGGCGAACCTGGCCCAGGTCCAGCGTCATCGCCTGGGGCAGCGCCGCCGTGGGCTGCCACAGGGTGATGTACGAGGTGTCGTTCTTGCCGTCGATGGCGTGCCCGGCATCTCCGCTGGTGGCCGAAGCGGACGCCGGCGTGTACGGACGTTCATTCTGCGGGCCCTGGGCGGGCAAGGGCGGACGGGAGAGGTTTGGGCTCCAGGCCGCGCCCACTTGGCGCAGCAGCTCGACGACCGCAGGGTCCAGGAGGCCGTCGCGATTGGGCGGGCAGTTGAGCAGGAAGTTGGTCCACTTGGCCTCCAGATCGCCGAGATGCCGCGTGACCACGTCAGCGGGGCTCATGAAGTCGCCCATGCCCGGTCCCCAGAACCAATCGTTGCCGCCGCTCGCGTTCACCTTCTGGCCTTGCTGGCCGGGATAGGTGTTGCCCGCCGGCGCCCATGCGCCCTTGGGCTCCTCGAAGCTGACCACGTCCACCTCCCAGGGATCGGCCAGGTGCGTGTGATCGGTCAAAAGGCAGTTCGGCTGCAGCGACTTCACCAAACCGCGGATCTCCTCGTACGCCACGCGGTTGTGGCCCATCTGCCAGGACCAGCCATCCATCACCAGAATGGGGATGGGCCCGTAGTTGCTGAGCAGCTCGGTAAGCTGCGTCTTGATGTAGGCCAGCTTGGCGGGCGTGATGTGGCCCTCGCTCACGCCCTGGGTGATGTCCCAGATGGAGTAGTACAAACCGGGGAGCAGGCCGCGGCGGCGAAAGGCGGCCACGTATTCGGCCACCACGTCGCCGCGCCCGTTGCGCCAAGGGATGTGCCCCACGTTGTAGTCGCTGGCCGAGCTGGGCCACAGGGCGAAGCCGTCGTGATGGCGGGCCGTGAGCACGCCGTACTTCATCCTGGCGGCCACCGCCGCGTCGGCCCACTGACCGGGATCCAGGCCGGTCGGGTTGAATTGTGCGATGTCCAGGTTCCCCTGCCCCCACTGGCCGGTGTACGTGAGGATCCCGAAGTGGATGAACATGCCGAAGCGCAAGTCCACGAAGTCGCGCTGCAGTTCCTCCAGCGGCTTGGCGCCCGCGGCTTGGGTTCGCCCGCTCGTGACTGTAGGCCGCGGGGGGTGGGCACAGGCCGCCAGGATCAGGGCGGCCAGCGCTAAAGACAAGCGTGTGCGACGGATCATGAGGGACCTCTTCGTGAATGCGCGCGAGCCTATATCTCCGCGTTGCCCGTTGCACGACAGCCCGGCTGTGAGCCCGCCTGGACCAGAAGAAGCCGAACCTCTAGATTTGGCGGCCCGCATTAAGCGGCAAAGGTGCGTTCGATGGTGCCGGCGAGCAGCATGCCAGCGATCCTTGGGCAAAGCTGGTGGCGAACGCCAAGGCCGAGGCCATGGAGGCGAGGGTCAGGCGATGCGACGCTCGTCGCGATCGGCGCCCCGGGACCGACGGAAGCTCCAGACCACGGCGGGGGCGGCCACGGCAATGCTCACCGCCGCGTGAGATGCTCGCAGGATTCCTTCGGCGATGTGCATGCTCCTTCACCGGAGGCAGTCGTGGGCCAGATCGCGAACCGTGGCGGCCTTGTGTGCGCAAGCAACCGTCGCGTCGGTGAGCCGCAAACGCCGGCAGCCGGCGAGCTCGGGCGCCAGCAGGGGCCGCAGCTCGTCCGCGCGTGCCTTTTCCAGAATCTGGTCGCGAAACCCGGCCTGGCGAAGCTGAAGCGCCACCAATTGGTCCAGCAAGGCAGCGCATTCCGTTGCCGTGGCCGGATGCCGGCGGGAGCAAGCGAGGAGCAGCGGCAAAACCAGCAGCACGCGCCTCATCGCACGAACCTCACGCGAATCGCGGCGCTGCCACCGGTGGGGGCCCCGCGCGCATCCAGTGCCGGTTGAAAGGCCGCCTCCCTGGCACAGCGGGCGGCTTGCGCGCCGAAACCGTGCCCTGGATCGCGAACCACGGATACGCTCTCGCACCGGCCTTCGGCACTGACCTGCACCTTGACGATGGCGATCTGCTGGTCGACGTCCATGTCGTCCGCCTCGCGCGGCCACGGACAGGTCCAGTCCGGATCCGACAGGGACAGCGGCTTTGAAAGGTCAGGAGCTTTGGTCTCCGCCGGCGCCCGTGGCACGGGCTGGGAGGCGACTGGCCCCTCGACCTTGTGTTTCGACGTCCCCGACGATGTGGTGCGCCCGCCTGCAAAGACCGCTCCCTCTCCGACCACGAAGGCGTCTCCAAGATCGATGGGCTGGTTGGCGTTGGGGAGGCTGGCGATGACCTGACCGGCCTGGGCAGGGGCTTGCGCCTTGCTGCGGCCCGGGGTTCGCCTCGCCGTGGTGGGTGCGGTCGCCGCCGGTTCAGAGCGGGGCGGCTCTTCAACCTTTGGCGGTTCAGGGCGAGGAGGCGGCAACTCCACGGGACGGGCTTCGCGCTCGGCCAGCAGGACACCCACACGCGCGCCGGCCGCGAGCGCCCAATGCTCGCCGGTCTCCTCGCGCGATAGCGACAGGACCAAAACGACGTGGGCCCCGATGGCCCCCAGCGCGGGCACGAGCCAACGCCCCCGCCGCGGCACCCTGGATGCCCCGAGCACGAGATCGGTGAGTCCATCGCCCTTCTGCATGGGGATCACCTCTCCCAGAGCCTTCATCGTGCGGGCTCGTCCAAGAGGGTTCCGAAGGCGATGTGCTTCAGCCCCACCGCGCGCAGCACGTCCAAAACGTGGATGACCGTGCGGTGAGGGACTGACCCGCTGGCGCTGATCACCGCGCGCAGATCCGGCGTCTTGGCCAGCTCTTCCTTGGCCAGGCGGGCGAGCTCGGCGTCGTTGGGCACGCCTTGCCCGTTCACTGACACCGGACCCGCCTGGGGCAGCACCACGGAAAACACCACCTGCACGGTCTCGCTGGTGGACGCCACCGGCAGATCCATGGGAACCGCTGGCGTGGCCACGATGCGCGAAGTGACGATGAAGATGATAAGCAGGACCAACGTGATGTCCACGAGAGGGGTCACGTTGATCCCCGAGATGGCTCCGCCGTTGGAATGCGCGTGCCCCGCCATCACTCCACCACGTGCGCGAGCACCAGATTGGTCAACACCTCCGTCTGGCCGAGGAGCGCGGCGGTACGTCGGTGAAAATAGTTGTGGGCCGCGACCGCTGGCAGCGCGACCAGAATCCCAACGGCGGTGGCCACCAACGCCTCGGCCAAGCTGGTCATGATGGCCGCCGAGGCCACCTGTCCCGGGCCGGCCGCGCCGCCGCCACTGCCCAACTCTTCAAAGGCGTGGATGATGCCGATGACCGTGCCGAAGAGTCCGATGAAGGGGGCGTTGTTGCCGATGGTGCCGAGGGTGGTCAGTCGCTTTTCAAGCTGTCCGCGTTCCAAGGCCGCGGCGCTTTGCATGGCCTTGTCGACCGCGGCCGGTCCCCGTCCGGCTAGGCGTAACCCAGCAGCGGCGATGCTGGCCGCCGCCGCTGGCATCGCCGAAAGCGTCTTGATGGCCTCGGTCCACTCCTTGGCGGTGAGCTGGTCGTCCAGGCTCTTGGCCAGCTCGCGGATGTTGGTGTCCCGGGAACGGAAAAACAGCCAGCGCTCGACGATGATGGCGAGTGACAGGATGGACAGTCCCCCAAGAAACCAGAGGACCCAATCGCTCCCTGAGCGGAGCAGTGCTTGCTTGACCATCTCGACGGCGTTCACGGGACACTCCTAGGCAGAACGGCTACGACTGCGGGTTGATGCATGCGTCGCGATTAGGGAGGCGAGAGGTAGCTGCGGACCACGGCGCACAGACCATCGGCGTTCAGGTGGCCGAGCGTGCTCAGGTTGTAGGCCTGGTAGTCGGCGTAGTCGCGCAGGGCTTGGTCGGCCGTGGCCGACGGGTTCATGGGGACGCCCTTGCTGTCAAAGGCCATGGCCTTGCTGGTGGGCAGCGTGTACTCGTCGATACAGGTCCGCCAAGGCAAGGCATTGCCGGCGCTGTCCTTGAAGGCCGTGAAGTCGACGCCCACCAGGTCCTCGGTGGTGACGGTGGCCGTGGCGGCGCCGTAGAAGAGGGCAGCGAACTGGTCAAAGTGCGCGGGCGAGTCGTGCTCGGTGCTCTCCCAGAATCCGTGGTCCAGGTGGAAGGTGAGCTGGGCGGTGACCGAGGTGTTGGACTTGAAGGCCACCCCGCGCTGGTGCTCCTCGCCCTCAAACGGCTGGGCCGGATCGTTATCCGGGTTCTGGCAGTTGCTGTAGACCGCGGGAGTCTTGTAGCCGAACTTGAAGTTCACCGTCTGCGGCAGCTTGGTGAAGTCGTAGGTCGTGCTGGACGACGAGCAGGTGCCGCCCTTCCAAGTGGCGACGCCTTCCATATAGAAGCTGTACCCCTTCTGGATCATGTCCTGGTAGACGGCCAGGTCGGCAGCGTCCAAATTGACGTTCTTCGCGCTCCCGCTGGCCGCCATGGTGGTGAACCCGAAGGCGTAGCGCTTGGTCTTGTCGAAGGACTTGTTGCCGTTCTTGTTCTGCGCGGTCAGCGCGACCACGGCGATGGCCCGGTCGGTTCCGCCCTTGCCCGCGATGGGGCCGCCCTTGTGCAGCTCGACTGCCCAGGGACCGTCGACCTGCGCCACCACGCCGTCGGTCTGCGCCTGATCCGTCGGAACCTTGTCGGGGCTCTCCGAAAGGGTGATGTGGTCGAAGGTCGCGATGGCGCGCGTGAACTTGACCTCCCAGCCATCGACGAAGATGGCCTCCTGGTCGACCGCAGCGGGGAAATCGTAGCCCGCGTAGGCCAGGACTTCGCCCGAGGCGGTGAACAGGACACCGCCGGCCCCGGGATCGCAGGGCGCCGCGAAGTCCTGCAGCACGCCCTGGCCACTCGTCGGGGCGCCGCACGTCTTGTTGCCGTCGTTGGCATCATCCGAGCCACTGCCGCAGCCCGCGAGCATGCCCAGGGCGGCCATGCTGGTTATCCAGAGTCTCGGTCTCATGGTTCTCTCCTTGTTGAATTGTTCCTGCAGGAAAAGCTCATGGCGCCGTCCAAGCGAAGGTGTAGACGCCGAGGCGCGATCGCAACCCCTTGTAGAGGTTCACGTTGGGCTGACCGTCGGTCTTGTCCGCGAAGCGGTAGAGCGGCGGCGTGGCCTGCACTTGATCGAGCAGGCTGAAATCCACGTTGCCGAACATGCCCCTGGGGTCGATGCGCAGGGTGAGCGTGCCGCCGTCCGAAAGCGTGAGATCGGTCGGGATGGGCGAGACGATGCGTTGCTTGCAGATGGGATTGGAGCCAGGCAGGGCCGGATCTTTGACCGGAATGGCCCGGTTGCTGCCGATGGTGAGGGCCCCGTCAAAGGGCCAGTCCACGCCGTCCTTGGAGGCGGTTCCGGCGATGTCGAGGATGACGGTGTTGTCGTCGCTGGCGTTGACGTCCCCGCCCGCAAGCCAGACCTCGCCGGTGACCGCGTGGTGCGAATTGCCGCGTCCAGGCTCAGGGAACGCGACAGGCACGGGCGACAAAAGATCGACGACCACCGAGCTGGTGATTTCGGCCGCGTACAGCCCGGGCAGCATGCAGCTGGTTTCCTGGGCCACCGAGATGGGGGCGGATTCGTTGAGATAGACAGCCCCGATGTGCAAGCGTGCCCGCTGCAGGGCCACCGCGAATCCGCTGCTCGTTGAGAACGACAAGGGCGAGGTGGCGTCCGTGGGCCCCGCCGCCGTGGCCAGGAAAGTCACGATGCTGCCGCCGGTGCTCTCCACGCAACCGGCCAGCAACAAGCCCGCGAGGAGCATCGAGCGCCTCACGACGCCCCTCCGAAGTTCACACCCAGCGTGAGCATGAAGGTCCTGGGGGCACCAGCCGTGAAGTGCCGTGCCGGCACCAGGGTCGGCCACGCGCGGCTTCCAAAATCCGAGGCGTAGTTGTATTCGCCCAGGCGGTAGCGCCGGTCGAACAGGTTCATCGCGGCCCCCTCGACCGAGACGTTCCGATACGCCAGGTGAAAGAGCCCGTCGATTGTGAAGACCGTATCGCTGCGCTCGCCAAGGGGCAGCGGTCGCCGGCCCACATAGGTCACTCCCAGGCCCACGCGACCTTCCAGATCGTGGCCGAGGAATTTGGCGAGTCTTCCCAGAACGGCGTTGTCCGAGCGGATCACCAGATCCGGGACGTAGGGAATGAGCAGGCCGGTGTCGTCGAAGCGAGAGCGAACCATGGTGACGTTGAGCGAGGAATCGAAATGGGGATGTGACGCTCGACCCGCGAACAGCCAACCCAAGCGCGTGGTGCCTCCGCCCAACATGTTGCGGCCCGTGCTCTCGCTGAAGATGAGGTCGCGATCCACATGGGTGCGAAAGACCGCGGTGCGGGCCCCGAGCCCGAGCGCGCGCAGCCGGGCGGCCCAGGCCAGCCCCAGCTCGGTCGATTCTGCGGTGGCGAACGGCGTTTCGATGTCGTTGCTGATGAACTGCGGATCGATCGAGCGCATGCCCTTGCCCCAGCTCGCGGATAACGTGAGATCCCGCCACGGACCGACCAGCAAGGTCGCGCGTGGCATCCAGGCGATGGCCGATGTCTGCGCCCGCTGGTTGCGCTCGCGGTAGCGGCCATAGTCCTGCTGGTCGAGGCAACTGTCGTCGCCCGGTGGATCGCTCTTCGAGGGATGTGCGACGCTCTTGGCCGCGCAGTGGTCCATGATGTCGTAGGTGAAGAGATCGCCGCGCAATCCTCCGCGCGCCGTCAGCCATGGCAGCGGCTTCAGACTGCCATCCAGGTAAAGGCCGATGTCCGCGAGGTTGGCGGAGATGTCGAGGTCGGTGCGGTAGGGAACCAACGTGGCGGCCTCGATGCGTTGCTGTTTGCCGTCGGTGACGTCACCGCGGGCGAAATAGCCCATTTCGATCTCCTGCGCGTTCCCCAGAACCGTTCCCTTGATACGACCAACCCCGCGCAACCCGAAGGTGGTGGCATGGCTGGTGAGATCGATCAGGTCACCGCGTTGGCCGTGCGGCGACTGCAACGGCTCTTGCGGGTCTTCGAGAAAGCCGGTGAAGTTCTCGCGCAGGCCCAGTGAGTTGCGAATCACGAAGGCCACCTGCCTTTGACTGACTGGCCCGTCCGAGGAGGAAAGCTCAAGGCCCAGCGAGAAGCGACTGGCGTTGCCGCCTTGGTTGGGATCGTATGTCCCGTAGAAATCCGTGCGGCCCGATTCCTCGTCGTCCTCGCGGATGACGCCCGGCGAGTGGTAGCGGGCCGAATAGCCCTGGGCGAGCATTCGGTATTGCCACGACCCCATCCGGCCCTCGACCTGAGTGATCGCGGCCCCGCGCGAGGCGTCTCGGTTGGCCCCGAAGCCATCGGTTCGAAACAGCTCGGCCGCGGTGAAGTTGGCCGAGGACTCCTTCGGAGATCCATAGGTGAGGAGCAGGCGGCGGGTTCCATAGGAGCCGAACCCGACCTTCGCGGACAGGCCTCGTTGGGCCAGGCCAAGGTCGTAGTCGACGCTGCCAGCCACCGCGTAGTTGCCCTGGGCGGGCGCGAACGGCCCCTCGACCACCCGCAGGGATTCCACCACCTCGGGAATGACGAAGTGGAGATCGACGTAGCCGTTGCCGTGCAGATTGCCGCTCTCGTTCACCGGGACGCCGCCTACGCTGACCTCGATGTCCTGGCCTTCGCGCGCGTCGAACCCGCGCAAGAAGATCTGTTCCGCGTGGGCCTCACCCCCCTCGTTGGTCAGCAAGATGCCCGGGGCGAGCTTGAGCATGTCGGCGGCGTTGGTGCGCGGCACCTGAGCCAGGGCGCCGATCTCAATGTCGAAGTCGGCCGTGCCGCGCCTGCGCGCCCGTTGCGTTCCCGTC
>JAEXQJ010000393.1 GCA_023438785.1 Pseudomonadota bacterium | reverse complement strand
GGTCCGCGCGTCCGGCGGCGCATGACCGCTGCAGCCCGCGGTGACGGCTGCCAGCAGGACGAAGACTGCGGTGATGGAGGAATTGCGCATGACGACTCCGAAGCCCTATCACCGGTAGTGGCCTCGTGCCGAGAAAGCGGCTCAGCGCCGCGGCAGCTCAGTTGAGCAGGGCGAGGGGGTTGGGCACGGCCTTGGGCAAGGGCAGGACGGCGATTTCGTACGTCTCCACCAAATCGGGCAAGAAAGCCATGCGCCCGTGGACGCGAACGACCCAGCGGATGCGATGGGTCCGCTCTATCCGCGTCGTCTTGGCATCGTAGGGGATCACCACCAGCAGGTCGCCCGCCGCTATGCTGGTCGGATGCGAAGTGGTGAAGATGGTCTGGAAGAAGAGGACCGTCTTGCGCCAGGGGTCGCCGTGGCGGCTTCCTCGGCGGCGTTCTTCGTAGCCCTCCAGCGAGATCACCAGCTCGCGGACGTGCGACGGTGGCCGGACGAAACTCCAGGAGAAGTAGAGCCGATCGCTCGGCCGTCCTGCGAAGCGCGGGCTGCGGGCCTCCACGCGGGGCAGGAAGAGGGCCAGCGCCCCGTGCAGCAGGCGGAGCACCATGACCACGCACAGGAGCGACACCGGAAAGGCCAGCGCCGCGAGGATCAGGATTGACTTACCGGCCTGCCAGCGGTTCGCGATGGCCAGTCCCAGCGCGATCTCCATGGCGGCCAAGATGATGAGGAGCAGAAGTGAGAGCAGTGGCCCGGCTGTGTGACCATGCATGGCCCTGATGACCGGCCAATCACCGCGCGGATCCTCTGCCGGCAGTGTGCGAACGACCTCGTTCATGGGTGCTCCTTGGCGAACCCGCCCTCTCGCCCCTTGCTGTTCGGGTCATCTCGCGCGGGACTTGAGGCCCTCAAGCCGTCTCGGGGCCCGCCGATAGAAGGACTGAGTCCCGAACCATCGCGCCCGGGTACCGAGGCCTGGCCGATGCAGCATCAGCCGGTGGGCTCGATTTCCAGAGGGTGCAGGAGCCTGTACGCGTAGTCGCTGCGCGCAACGGCCGCTGGCAACGAGCGACAGGGAGGCGTTCTGCACGTCGACGACGGCGTGAGCGGCCGAAGCCACCCACGCCCTCTGCGGTGCCGTCGCGCCTTAGGCGAAATTGCCGAAGTAGGGCAGGCCGGCGGCGCGCGCCTTCACCTCGGCGGCGGCCTCCAGCAACTCGGCCGTGGAGTCCCAGCGCCCGGTGAGGAACTGTTTCTGCACGCCGTCGGGTATCTGGAACGCGTAGGTCTTGCCGCCGGCGCTGATGGTGCGCGCCTCCACGTTGACCGTGAGCTCCAGGCTGGGATCGGCCTCCACCGCGCTCTGCAGGGCATCGGCGGTGGCGTGATCGACCTTGCAGCAGGGCACGCCGATGGCCACGCAGTTGCCGAAGAAGATCTCGGCAAAGCTCTCGCCCACGATGGCCGTGATTCCCCAGCGCATGATGGCCTGCGGGGCGTGCTCACGCGACGAGCCGCAACCGAAGTTGGCGTTGGTAAGCAGGATCCTGGCACCCGCGTAGACCGGCATGTCAAACGGGTGCTGCTTGCCCGCGGCCTTGAGCTGCGCCCGATCGTCCTCGAAGGCGTGCTCGCCCAGGCCGTCGAACACCACCGTGCGCAGGTAGCGCGCCGGGATGATTCGATCCGTGTCGATGTCGTTGCCGCGCACGGGAACCGCGCGGCCTTGCAGAACATTCCGTTTCACATCGTTCATGGCGTTCTCCTAGGCGATTCCGAAGACCTTACGTGCATCCGTGACTTCACCGGTGATGGCCGCCGCGGCCACCATGACCGGACTCATGAGCAGCGTGCGGCCTTGCGGTGAGCCCTGGCGGCCCTTGAAGTTGCGGTTGGACGACGAAGCGCAGACCTCGCGGCCTTGCAGCTTGTCGGGATTCATGGCCAGGCACATGGAGCAACCCGCCTCCCGGAACTGGAACCCGGCCGCCTCGAACACCTTGTCCCAACCGCGCTTGACCATGTCGTTGCGCACGGCCACCGAACCTGGCACCACCAGGGCACGAACCTTGGGGCTGACCTTGTAGCTGCCCTTCTGCAGGAATTCCACCACGGCCTCGAAGTCCGACAGACGGCCGTTGGTGCACGAGCCGATGAAGGCCACGTCGATCTTCGTGCCGGCGATGGCCTGCCCAGGGGCGAAGCTCATGTACTCGTAGGCTTCGCGCACGGACTCGCGCTCCGCCTCGGGGAAGCTCTCGCTGGCGGGGATTCGGGCGTCGATGCTCACGGACTGGGCGGGCGTGATGCCCCAGGTGACCACGGGCGGGATGTCCTCGGCGCGGAAGCGCACCACGTCGTCGTAGTGGGCGTCGGGATCGCTCTTCACGCTGTCCCAGTACGCGACGGCCTTGTCCCAGGCCGCACCTTGGGGCGCGTACTCGCGGCCGCGCAGGTACGCGTAGGTGGTCTGGTCAGGATTGACGTAGCCACAGCGCGCGCCGCCCTCGATGGCCATGTTACAGACCGTCATGCGCTCATCCATGCTCATGTTGTCGAACAGCTCGCCCGCGTACTCGTAGGCGAAGCCGACGCCGCCATTGACGCCCAGTTTCTGGGTCAGGAACAGCACCACGTCCTTGGCGTACACGCCGGGCCGCAACTTGCCCGACACCTCGATGCGCCGAACCTTGAGCTTGCTCATGGCCAGGGACTGCGTGGCCAGCACGTCGCGGATCTGCGAGGTGCCGATGCCGAAGGCCAAGGCGCCGAAAGCGCCGTGGGTGGCGGTGTGCGAGTCGCCGCAGCAGATGGTCATGCCCGGCTGGGTCAGGCCGCGTTCCGGCCCCACGATGTGCACGACGCCATTCTCGTTAGCTTGCGGCGAGAAAAAGCGGATGCCGAACTCCTTCACGCTCTTCTCCAGACTCTGCATCATCTCCTCGGCCATGGCGTCCTGGTAGGGGCGCAGCTTGGTGTGCGTGGGAACGATGTGGTCAACCGTGGCGAAGGTGCGTTCGGGGTACACCAACTTGAGCTTGCGCTCGCGAATCATGGCGAAGGCTTGCGGCGAGGTCACCTCGTGCAGCAGGTGCAAGCCCATCAAGAGTTGGTACTGCCCCGACTCCAGTCGGCGCACGACGTGCTTGTCGAAGACCTTTTCGTACAGTGTCTTGCCCATCTATGTGTCCTTGTCCTTGTATGTCTCCAGGCGCGCGGCCAGGGTGGTTGCGAACTCGGTGAAGGCGGAGATCTGGTCGCGGCCCATGGGATTCCAGATGGTCGCGATGGCGCGTTCACGCTCGGCCCGGAGCGCCTGCATGATCCGGTCGCCCTTGGCGGTCAGCTCATAGTGGCGTTGGCGGCCATCGGTCTCGGACAGCGACGCGTGGACCAGCCCCTTGTCGATGAGCTGGCGCAGGGTCTTGGATACGGCGGCTGCCGAGCTGGATCGCGTGCGCGCGAACATACTGGGCATGAAGTGCTGGCTGGCGATCTCCTCCAGCACGCCCCACTGCCCGTCGGACAATCCCACCGAGAGGGCCAACTGCTCGCGCCGTCGCCAGAACGCGTCCGCCAAACGCTGCAGCCCGGCGATGGCCGCGTAGACCTCGTCTTGGGTTGCGCGTTTGGTTGCCATGAGGAAATAGTTAACCCCGGTTAACTAAATGTCAAGCCCGCACCTCGATCGCCCGGTCCCGGGCGCAACTTCACGAGGGCGCGTGGCAGCACGCGCCAGGGCATGGGTCGAGCGCCTTCGCGGCGCCGCTTCGTTCGTGCTTCAATGGGTGAAGGTCGACTGCGAGTCGTGGAGTGGAAGGCCGGCTCTTGCGCCCCCCCTGGCGCGCAGAGCTCATCCCAAAAAGGAGATGCCAATGCCTATGGTGATTGAGCGGATTCCTGTTCCTCCTGATGCGGTTCGCGTTTGGCGGGGCCACGCCCTGGCGAGTCAGCGCGCGGATCGCAAGGCCTTCTGCCGGTCCATGGGATCGGTGTTCATGCCGGTGACGGTCCAACTCATGGGCCCGCTCGGGTTGACCGCCTACCTACCGGCCATCATGCCACCCGCCGAGTGCCCCGATGTACCCGACGAGATTGCGCTGGTCTTCTACCGATCCCAGGCCGCCTACACCGATTCCAGCGCGGCCTCGGCCTCGCGAGCCTATTCCTTGCTCCATCGGGCTATCTTCGACTTGTCCGATCCGACCTCTCGAACCGTCAGCCGCAGCGGCTTCCCCTGCCGTTGGAGCGGCGGCCTCACCGATCACAGTGCCTACTTCTTGCTGGATGAGGCGACCGACTGGTTCATGGGCGCGACGACCGCGGCCGTCGCCACCGCGGCCGATGCGGCGAGCCTCCAGCGCTGCGTTCCGGGGCTCGTGGAGCGCCTGGGCACGGGAGGGTTGCAGAGCCTGGACGGCGCCGTCCTTGCCGTCGATGGCGCCTGCTTGTGCCTTTGGGTCCATTCTTCGAGCGGGCACATCGAGCAACTCCAGGGCCTCTGTGAGGAGGCAGGACTGCGTTGTGTGTGGAGCGGTTCAGCCGGCGCCGTCCAGTGCGCCGCGGGGCTGTTCGATGCGGATGGGGGATTCTGCGTGGCCGACGGCGATTTCCTCAACGTCCACTTCCCGCGTGGTGAGCGGCCGTGCTCGCAGCTCAAACCGGGGGAGGTTCCCTCACCCAAAACCACATCCATCAAGATTTATGAAAGAGTCCATCAGAACATATAATTCTCGCTTGCCTCCGTCTTGATTCACAATGGCCGAGACATGGCGCTGCGGGGTCACCGCAGGCCTCCACGCCCCCCCGAAGTCCGAACGCCGACGACGCTGAAGTAGCCGGCTGCACGCGCGAAGCGTGCGGCCGACTGGGGCGCGGTGCCGCAGCCCATGGTGCGTCATTTGCTGAGGAGGTAGTCGCATGCCCCAAGCCCCAAGCACGGGTTCGCAGGACCCCGAAAACGGCGAGTTTCTGCTCAACCTTCGGGCCGCTCTCCCTCAGAGCGGCGGTGCCCTGCGCGGCTTGCCCGCCATCGACTGGGGTGCGCAGCACATCGACCCAGCGTTGGTCCCCATGCCGGTGGACTTGGCGACAGCGGACTGGCCCGACTCGGCGCCCTTGCCCGCGGCCGACATGGTGGTGATGACCTGGACGATCGCGGAGTGGGCCGCGCTCGACCACGTGTTCTGCGATCACCAGAAGGAGATGACCGTCGCCGATGCCAAGAGCAAGACGTGGCGGGCGCCCTGGGCGTTCTACCGACGGAACTACTCGTCCATCCTCGAGGACCTCGAGAAGGCGAAGAAGGCACATTGGGGTGTGCCGTCGCTGGACGACAAGGCCTGGGGCTCCTTCCGCATGGTCACCCTCGGCGACAAGAAGGTTCTGCTCATCAAGTCCGCCATGCATCTGGCCCAGGACGGCCCCACGCTGCCCCTGACCCAGTTCGTGGATCAGGTTTGCCAGGAGGTGCGGCCACACCTGCTGCTGTCCATCGGCACCGCGGGCGCGGTTCGCTTCGAAGATGCCCTGGGGGCCGCCCTGGTGAGCAATCAGGCCCTCTTCATGCTGGAGAAGGCATTCAAGGACGAGCCCTTCAACAAGACCACGGTGAAATCGCCCTGGGTGCCCAAGGGCACGTTCGTGCCGCAAGCGCAGGCCTTGTGCATCCCCGTGCCCGGATACCCGGTCTATCCCGTGAGTCCGCAATACCCCCAGGAGACCATCGAGCCGCTGGTCCCGGACTCGAGGATCAAGCTGGTGGTCGAGCGGCCCATCATCACCACGGACACATTCCTCTTCGGCACGACGACAAATGAGCTGTGGACCAAGGGATGCATCGTCGAGATGGACGACGCGGTGGTGGGCCTGCGCGCGCAGATGAGCGACGTGCCGTTCGGCTTCGTCCGCAACGCATCGGATCCGGTGATGAACGGAATGCTGCCGCCAGAGGTCCAGCGCGCTTGGGCCACCTACATCTACCAGGAGCGGGGACTGTTCACGAGTTTCAACGGGGCGCTGGCCACGTGGGCGATGCTGGCCGGGTTCGTCGCGGGCAAGGGGCCGTGAGCGCGATGGTAAGCGCCGGCATTTGCGAGGTGAGTGCCACGGAGCGCGCTGATCAGATGGCGTTCACGCCCCTGTGGGAATCGGAGCCCTCGGCCTTGCCCTCGGACTACGACGGCGCCGCCATGGCTTCCTGGAATGGCGCCTCGCTGCTGGTGACCCAGTCCTACGCGCGAAACGTGGTGGATGTGTACCAAGTCGCATTCATGGGCAGTGGCATCGAGCGCGTCACGTCGATGACCCACGTGCCCGGCTCCGTCGGCCCGGTGGCCTTGCACATCGGCGATGTGCCCTACGTGATCACCTACGCCTCGGACGAGGGCAAGTTCCGCGTCTTCAGCATCGGTGCGACCCCCGTGCTGTCACCGGCTGGCGAATTCAGCGATGGCGTCAACACCCGCGGCTTCACCACCGTTGCCCCCTTCTCGTACACCACGCATCCCAAGTCAGGCCCGGTCACGGCCAACTATGTCCTGGCCTACAACTCGGTGAGCGGGGCGGTGCGCGTGTACCAGTTGCAGAGGACGGCCGGCTTCGCGGTGGGATGGCGGGACGTGTGGAGCCACCAGTGGTCCGACGGGTGGCGGCAGTTCTCTTTCTTCCAAATGGGCGGCGAGAACTTCTTCTTCAAGAACAACCTGCCCCACGCGAACGTCAATATCGACTTCATGTCGGGCGACCCTTCGGCGGGTTCCCACCCGGTGGGGAGTCATCTGCCACTTCCGCTGGATCTGGCGGCGGTGGCCTGCTTCGAGTATCTGGGAAATCCTTACTTCGCCACGTTGCGCTCGGATGGTCATACTACCGTCAACCGCTTCAACGCGGATGGCCAGGGCTGGGTGCAACAGGTGGCAACGAGCGCAGGCACGGTCGGGAAACTGCTCGTGCCCTTCGCGCTCGACGGACAGCGGCGGGGGGTATTCTGGTATGGCGTGGGTTGACAGAGGGTGGGAGCCGAGGGCCCAGGGCATGGGCGGCGGTCAGCGTTGGGTGGTGCGGCGGCGAGATTGTGGCGAGGTTGCCCTGGAGCCCTCGGGGTGGGGGTTCTTCATGTCGAGGAACCACTCGATGACCTGTTCTACACGTCGCGGATAGACGTGCTTGGCCAACTTGACGATGTGAATCTCGTTCAAGAGCGGCGCGCGATTGAGGCGCACCTCGCGCAGAGCGCCTGAATCCAGGTGTTGCTGCACGCAGTGCCGGGGAATGGCCAGCAGGCCGACCCCGTACTGGGCCATGGCGACGGCTCCATGGATTTGGCCCACGAATCCGGCGCTCTGCCAGCCGGGACGCCGCCACCGGTTGCCTGGGCAGTGATGCTGAAACCAGAGCGACAGCAGGCGATCGTTGCCCGGATAGCCGATGAAACGCTGGACCGACAACTGCGCTGCCGTGAGGGGCTGGGCGAACCGGGAGCCGGCGCCGACCACGATGTACTCTTCGCGGCAGAACGGGATGCATTGCAGGGCCGGGTTACGGCACGGCTCGTTGATGAAGCCAAAGTCGATGTCGCTGTCCACGATCATTTCTTCCACGCGCGAGGAAGACACGATGTGCACCTGCAGGGCGATCTCCGGGTGGGCCGTGCGGCGTTCGAGCAGGAGGGGAAAATGCGGCGAGAGCAGGCAGGCCGGTGGCATGGCGTAGGCGACCAATCCGGAGAGCCGAAAGGCCTCGTCGCGAATGGACTCCAGGAAGGCGGCCGTCAGATCGGCCCGCTCCTTCACGTGGCGGACCATGTGGCGTCCCGCCGCCGTGAGGGTGATCTTGCGGCCGAAGCGCTTGAACAGCGGCACACGTACCTGGGCTTCCAGTCGGCTGATGTGCTGACTGACACCGGATTGGGTCATGCAGGCCTGGCGAGCGGCCAACGTGAAGTTCTGGTTTTGCGCCGCTGCCAAAAACGCCTTGAAGCACCGGCTGTCCAATTCCTCGTAGCTGATATCCGTTCGTGCTGCCATGCGATGACCCCCCGGACAGCCGCAGCGTACACCAACAGCCTGGCAGGCCGCGTGGCAGCGCGTGCTTGACGCGGCGCGGCCCCCACCGTCGCGTACCTGTGGCGGGCGTGTCGGAGTCGACGGGTTTGACGCGTCTCGCGCTCCACGCGGCCGGCGCACTCGCACGTTGAGGGGCGACGAAGTATGAATGGGCCGTCGTTCGTCCCATGCGAAGCAGCGAGTACCGCGAGATCCCCTTCAACTACACCTCGGCCAGTGACGAGCAGATCGTCACGTTTCTCTTCGGCGACCAGACATGGTCAGTGCTGGAGCAGCTCCGACAGCGTCGGGTCACGGGGCGGTCGGCGCGGCTGCTCATGCGCTTCATGGGCGACATGTTCGTGCTGCACCGGAACCCGTTCCTGTGGCAGCAACTCATCGATTCGCGCGGTCGGCGTCGCGAGTTGGTGACCCTGGCGCGTCGCGACCTGGACATCGTCGAACGCAACGCGCACGACGAGGCCCTGGTGCAGACGCTCATCGCGACCTGTCGCGCCTACCTGGCCCGTGTGCAGCGCGAGTTGGCGGTGGCGCACCGGCAGCGGCAGAAGGTGCGGCGGGGCTTGGGCGCCGTCATCGGCGAGAAGAACGTCACCTTCGAACCCTTCGCCCTGGTCAGCCACGCGACCGATGCGACGGACTGGCGGCTGTGCCTGCCCTTGTGCGTGGCCCGTCCCGAGCGCGAGCGAGACGTGGCGCCTCTGCTCGCCGCCATCGGCCGACTGGGTCTGTACGCCATTCCACGTGGGGCAGGGACCGGACTCACCGGCGGTGCGGTCCCGCTGAGCCCGAGCTGCGTCATGGTCAACACCGAGCGCCTGGACCACATCCGCGGAATCGAGGAACGGTCCTTCACGGTTGATGGCCGCCCCGTGCCTGCCGCGGTGATGGACCTGGAGGCGGGGGTCATCACCGAGGCGGCCATGGCGGCGGCCGAGAAGCGTGGCCTGGTCTTCGCCACCGATCCCACGAGCGCCTGGGCCTGCACCGTGGGGGGCAACCTGGCGGAGAACGCCGGCGGCAAGTCGGCGGTCCTGTGGGGCACGGCCATCGACAACGTGTTGTCCTTCCACTTGGCCTTGCCGTCGGGGGCGACCTGCCGCGTGGAGCGGGTGAACCATCCCCTGCGCAAGATCCTGCCCGACGATGAGGTGCGTTTCGCGGTGACCGCGAGCGACGGCTCCATCGATCGCACGATCGTCCTGCGCGGTGATCAGATTCGAAAGCCGAATCTGTGGAAGGACATCACCAACAAGGCGTTGGGTGGCGTGCCCGGCTTGCAGAAGGAAGGCACGGACGGCGTGATCACGTCGGCCGAGTTCATTCTCCACCGCGCCTATCCGGAGGCCCTGACCGCGTGCATGGAGTTCTTCGGCGAGAGCATGGACGAGGCGGCGCGCGTGATCCTGGACATGGCGCAGAAGTTCCCCAATCGGGGCGAGGAGGTGCTGCAGGCACTCGAGCACTTCGACGAGGAATACGTGCGCGCCATCGACTATCGGACCAAGGCGGCGCGCGATGCTCGGCCGAAGGCGGTGCTCCTCATCGACATGGTGGCCCACACCCGCGAGCAGCTACGCCGGGGCCGCGAACGATTGGAGGCGCTGCTGGCGCCGTATTCCGACACGCACATTTTCTGGGCGCGTGATGCGGCCGAGGCGCAACAGTTCTGGTCGGATCGCAAGAAGCTGGGCGCCATCGCCAAACGCACCAACGCCTTCAAGCTGAACGAGGACATCGTCCTGCCGCTGGCCGTGCTCGCGGAATTCGCGCGCTACCTCGACGCGTTCAACGTGGCGGAGGAGCGCGAGAACCAACTGGCTTGTGTGGCCCGCGTGCGACAGGCCGCTGCCGACGCTTCGCCTACCGACGGAGAGTGGCTGGCCCAGAAGCTGCCCGCGGCCATGGCACGTTGCGAGCGGGTCGAGGCCGACCTGCGCGGCGCCAGCGCGGACGAGTTGCGACGCCAGCGCCACCTGCGACGCCTGCAGCGCGATCTGGCCACGCTCTTCGCCGGGTACGAGGCCGTGCTGACGCAGATCGAGCGCGCCATCGCCGAAGAGCGGGCGCGCCTCATCGTGGTCGCCACGCACATGCACGCGGGCGATGGCAACGTGCACGTCAACATCCCGGTCTTCTCCAACGATCGCGAGATGATGAAACGGGCCACGCGGGCCGCGGACACCATCATGGAGCACGCGGTCAGTCTGGGCGGCGTGGTCAGCGGTGAGCACGGCATCGGCATCACCAAGCTCAAGCACTTGGACGACAGGTCCGTCAGCGAGTTGCAGGCTCACCGCAGTCGTCTCGATCCGACGGGCACCATGAATCCCAAGAAGCTCGCGGACCGGGCGGTGCTGGATCACGTGTTCACGCCGAGCTTCAACCTGCTGGAGTTGGAAGCGAGGATTCTGCAATACGACCAGCTCCAAGAGCTGGCCGATCGAATCAGCAAGTGCGTGCGCTGCGGGAAGTGCAAGCCCAACTGCTGCGTCTTCTATCCGGGGCGGACCCTCTTCTATCATCCGCGCAACAAGAACCTGGCCATCGGCTCGCTCATCGAGGCTCTGCTCTACGAGGCCCAGCGCTTCCGCACGACGGACTTCGAATCCCTCACCTATCTGGAAGACGTGGCCGATCACTGCACCATTTGCCACAAGTGTCTCGCACCTTGCCCGGTGAAGATCGACACGGGCGAGGTCTCGATCCTGGAACGCGAGATCCTGGTCGCGCGGGGAAGCAAGAAGACGGCGCTGCCCACGCGCTTGACCCTGGCCTACCTCGACAGTACGAACCGGGCGTTCAATGCGGTCTTTCGCTTCCTGGTGCTGCGCTTGGGCATCGCGGGGCAGCGGTTGGGGGCACGCGTGATGCGGGCCTTGCCGGCGCCCGATGCGCTCACCGAGCTCTGGCCGCTGCCTCTGCTGCGCTCGCCGGTGGCGACGCCCGCCGCGCAACCGCTGCATCGAGCCCTGCCCGAGCTTCATCAAAGCCAAGCCCTCGTCGTGGAACCGGAGGGCCCGGCCGAGCGGACCGTGTTCTATTTCCCGGGCTGCGGCTCCGAGCGCCTACACAGCGACGTGGGGCGGGCGGCCATCTACCTGCTGCTCAAGACCAACTGTCGCGTCGTCTTGCCGCCGCCGCGTCTGTGTTGCGGGTTTCCCAGCGCGGCCAACGCAAAGACGCGCATGCATGACCGCAAGGTGCTGTCGGATACCATCGTGTTTAGCCAGATCCGCGGCATGCTCAGTCACCTGACCTTCGATGCGCTAGCGGTGAGCTGCGGCACCTGTCGCGAGGCCTTGCAACACATGGGGGCCGCGGACATCTTCGGTTGTCCGCTCGTCGACGTGGGCGAGTTGGCCCTGGCCCACGGCGCCTCGCCGCCCGCGCAGGCCCGTCTGCTTTACCACCGGCCGTGCCATGACTCCCTCGACGATCGGGCGCCCAGACTGCTGGCCCTAGGTGGTGCGCAGGTGGAGCGCGTTCCGCATTGTTGCTCGGAGGCTGGCACCCTCGCGCTCAGCCGCCCGGATATCTCGCACAAGATGCTCGCCCGCAAGAAGGACGCCCTGGCGCCGCTCGCCGAGGTCCACAACCCGACTCCGCTGGTGACCAACTGCCCGTCGTGCCTGAACGGCTTGGCCCGCCTGGACCACCCGGGCGCCCAGCCCATTCACCTGGCCGTGCTGCTCGCACGCCTCAATGGCGGCGAGCGGTGGCAGGAGGCGCTGGGCGCCGCCCTCCGGCGGGCTGAGGTCGTGACGTTCTGAGGTGCCGGTCAGCGCGAGGACCAGCGTCGCGCCTCGACGCGAGGTGGCCAGCGCGCACGGCCTCGCTCACGCTTCCAGGATCATCTCGCCAATCACGGGCAGATGATCCGAGGCCTCGGCGACGCGGGCGCTGACGAAGGCGCTCACGCGGCGGAGGGCGCTGCGCGGTCTGACCCAGATGCGATCCAGCGCGAAGAGCGGCGTCCCCGACGGGAAGGTGCGCGGAGCGCGGCTGTAGCCGAAGGCGGCATGCAGCCAGCGCAGGGGACGGCCCCAGATGAACCATTCGTTGAGATCACCCAGCAACACCGTCATGTCAGCGGTGGGGACCGAGGTGACGGCCAGGATCTGCTGCGTCTGGATACGGCGCTCGAAGGGGCGCAGACCGAAGTGCGTGGTGACGATGCGCAGGCGCGTGGTCCCCACCCGCAGATCCACGTCCAAGGCGCCGCGCGGTTCGCGGCGGGCCACGGATAGATCGATGCGGCGCTCGGCGAGCACGGGCCAGGCGGTGAGCAGGGCATTGCCGAAGCGACGGCCGGAGGCGCTGGGGATGCGACCGAGGATGCAGGTCATGCCCGTGGCCTCGGCCAAGCGGCGGGCGTCGGCGTGCTCTGGATCCAAGTCGCCACCCAGGTCGACCTCTTGCAGGCCCACGATGCTGGCGCCGGTGCCGGTGATGATGCGGGCGATGCGGTCCACATCGTGCCGGCCGTCGCGGCCGATGCAGCGATGCACGTTATAGGTGGCCAGGTAGAGTTCGGTCATCCCAGGGGTTCGCGGGTGCGGGGCCGAATGCCGCGCCGGCGGATTCGGCTGCGCAGGAAGAGGACCACGAAGATGAACGCGGCCAGGGCGACCAGGGTTAGGGCCACGTCGCGCGTATTGGGGTGCAACCAGATGCGCGTGAGCCGGTCGGAGAGAAACGTGATGAGCAACAGCCCGGGCAGGAGGCCCACCAGATTGCCCACCACGAAAGACCGGAGCGGCACGGACATGGCGCCGGCCAAAATGTTGATCAGCCCGAAGTTGCCCACCGGCAGCAGGCGCGCCGCGACGATGGCCAGCATGCCGCCCCGGCGTAGGTGATTGCGCAGGCCGTGGGCCCGGCGCCACAGCCAGCGCCCGAGCGGCGGCAGCCCCGCCCACCGGCCGATGAAGAATGAGACCACGGCGCCCAACACGGCCCCGATGTACAGGACGAAGAACGCCGTCAGCGGGTGCAGGAGGACCACGCCCAGGGCCATGAGCGCGGTGATGGGCACGAACAGGACGGAGGCCAGCGCCACCGTGAGGATCAGTCCCGCCTCGGCCAGCAACGGCGGATCGGCGAGCCAACCCAGGCCGGCCAGACGGGAGGGCCGCAAAAATTCGCCCATAGGCGTGAAGCGTAGGGCCACAGTGACCAGGACCAGACCCGTGATCACCGCGACCCAACGGGGCAAGGCCCGACGCAAGTGGGGCGGTCGGGGAACGACCTCGTTCAGCACATCTTGGGCGCGCACCGGAGCCTCAGGATCGCACACCAAACCGTCGAGGACAGCCAGATCCCAATCCCAGCGCCCGGGTTGCAAGGGCACCAGACGACGGCCTGAGGTGGCCAGCGCGTCGATCGCGCGATGCAGACCCACCTGAGCTTGTGCGCGGGTCACCTCCTCGGGGGTGCAGCCCAGGTGTTCGGCCAACAGGCGCGCCCGCAGTCCGCCAATCACGGCGCCCAGCCGTTCGTTCCCCGCGGCCTCCAGCGCCACATCGCATTCGGAGTCAATGGCCAGGGAACGATTGGCCAGGTTAGACGAGCCAATCTTCATGAGGCGATCGTCCACCACCATGACCTTCGAGTGGACCTGGATGGGCGTGGCGTCCACCTCGCCGATGGCCGGCCACAGGACGCGCAGGCGTCGATGACGATCGGCGGCTTGCAGCTTCTCCAGAAGACGAGCGCGCATCATGCCCATCGATTCGTGCTCCAGCCAGCCGTGTTGGGTGCGTGGCACCACCAGCACCACTTCCGGTCCGTCGGACGCGGCCAGCCTATGGGCCAGGGCCCCGCCCACCGCCGAAGACGTGAGGTACTGGTTCTCCAGGTAGATGCTGCGTTGGGCGCTGGCGATCGCCTCCAGGGTCAGGCGTTCGATCTCACGCGTCTGGCGCGGTGACTCGCCGTCAAAGAACTCGGTGCGTGCGATGGCGAGATCGACGTCGACGATTGAATCGCCGGCGGGCAACCGCGGGCGTGGGTCGGCGGGTGGCGCGGACAATTCGCGGCCCGTGGCATTGGTCCAGCGGGCGCGACACAGCTCGCCCAGGGCGCGGGCGACGGGCCCCTCCACCCCGACCTGCACATCGTGCAGCGGCGGGTAAGGGTGACCGTCGGGATCCAAGCGGTGTGGATCGTCGGGCGCATGGGCCGACGTGTCCCAGCGACGGACCGCCAGGTCCATGCCGCCGAGGAAGGCGACTTCGTCGTCGATGACCACCAGTTTCTGGTGGTGCGAGCCACCCGGTGGATGCGTGTCATCCATCTCGAAATGCAGCCGGCGATGGCCGCGCCACGCGAATTGGTAACGGGGCAGCAACTCGCGTTCGAAGGTGAAGAGCAGGGCGAAATCCCAGCACAGCACGTAGATGTGTAGGTGTGGCCGCCGATCGAGCAGTTGGTTGAGGAACGGCAGGAGGCGAATGGCCATGCCGTCGGCCGCCTCGTCCTCGCCGCGACGCATGTCCTCTTCCCCGGCGATGGGTGTGCGGGTGTCCACGTCCCAGCCCAGTACGTACACCGAGTTCTGCGCATCCTGCAGGGCCCGACGCAAGACCTGTCCGTAGGCCGCGCCGTCTACCAGGATGTTCAGACGTCGGGCTCGTTCGATGCGCCAGCAGGTCTCCCCCGGGCGCAGAAGGTGCGCGGAGCGCAGTCTGGTCAGCGGCGGCGGGGACATGAGCGCCGGTTCATGCCCAGGACAGGCGACGAAGGGCCGCTGCCACACCTCCACCCCGACCCGCCGGCACGTCCAGCACGCAACCGGCTCTGTTCTTGACCTCCTGGGGTGCCGTGGACATGGCGAACGAGCTGCCGCTCCAGCCCAGCATGCCCACGTCGTTATACCAATCACCGATGGTCGCCACGTGGGTGCGGGGGATGTGCAACTCGCTGGCCAGGGCAGCCACGGCATGTGCCTTGTCCGTGCCGGCGGGGCGCACGCGCAGGGCCCACCACGGCGAGGTCCCGACTTGAAACGCGGAGGCGTCCAGGTCGGCCCAGTCCATTCCGTCGCGAGCCTGGCGGACGGCAGCGCGATCACCCAGGGCGATGAGTTGCAGGGCGCTGGAGGCCTCCTCCAGCGGCCGCAGCGTGCCCCACGCCCCCGAGAAGCCGAAGCGCCGAGCGTCGGCCTTGTGAGCGTAGATCCCATCGGTGGCCAAGAGGAAGACGCCCAGGTTTTGCTCCTGCAACCAGGGAACGGTGCGGTCCAGGACACCGTCCTCCAGATTGTGCGCACGGAGCACCTCACCGGTGACGGTGCAGATGGTGAGGGCGCCATCCGCGGCGATAGCCGGCAGGATGAGGTTGAGGCGATCGGCAACTGGCAAGAGGCGCTCGGGCAGACGCCCTGAGGCCAACGTGACACCCACCCCCGCCTCCTGGGCGCGCCGGATGGCTTCCTTGTCCTCGGGCAGAACCTGCCCTGTATCGGTGAGCAGGGTTCCGTCCACATCAGCCACGAACAGATGAGAAAGGGACATAGCTTGTGGGCATGATGGGTACGACGGGCGGGCGCGCCAGCGACGCCGACTCTGCGCCGGCGGGGCTGGTCTTCCGGGATGCGTCCGCGGTCTGGTGGCTGGGCGATGTGCGAGCTCGGGTTCGGCAGATGGTGCAGGGCCTGCCCGTGCGGCCGTCGCCGCGCGAGTTGATCGATGTCTTTCTGTGGGCCAGCGCCTACGAGGCGGCCTCGGCCGACTGTGGGTGCGCGGACGCACGCGCGGGCGAGCTGACCGATGAGCTGGCCCGCGCCTTGGAGGGCGACGAGACGAGCCTGGCGCGGGCTCAGGCCCACGCGGGCTTGCTGGCGGAGGCGAATCTGTCGTGCACCGTCAGGCGCCCCGAGGGCTTTTCGTACTACGCGCTATGGCCGTGCGATGTGATGGCGACGGCTCGCCGCCTGCCCGTGCCCGCGGGGCCGGTTGTGGTGGTGGGGATTCGCACAACGGGCACGGCTATGTCCGCCCTGGTACGCGTGGTCCTGGAGGCGCAGGGACACCCGGTGCGCCGGCTCACCGTGCGGCCCATCGGTCACCCTTACGATCGTCGGGTCGAAGAGGACGGCCAAGCGGTGCGCGAGGTCCTGGCCGACCGCGCGGCGACTTTCGTGGTGGTCGATGAGGGACCGGGGCTGAGCGGATCGAGCTTTCTGTCCAGCGCCGAGTGGCTGACCGGTTTGGGCGTGCCGGCGACCAACATCTTGCTGCTCGGCACGCGCGTGCCCGATCCGGATGCGCTGCTCAGCCCGCAAGGGGCGGCACGTTGGCGCTGCTATCGCAGCTTGCACATCGAGCGCTCATCGCTGCCCGGCGAGGATCTGTCGGGCGGGGCCTGGCGTCGCCTGCTAGCCGCGGGTGAGTGGCCGGCCAGTTGGGTAGGCATGGAGCGCCTCAAGTGTCTTCTGCCGGCCAGCTCGGGACGGCCGGCCCGCGTGGCCAAGTTCGAGGGCTTGGGCAGCTTCGGTGCAGAAGCCTGGATGCGGGCGCACCAACTCTGGGAGGCAGGGTTCGGTCCCCGCCCCGGGCCCCCAGACGATCGGGGCATGGTGGCCTACCCGCTTTTGCAGGGGCGGAGGCCAGGACCCGGACTCGTGGGGCGTTGGCTCGATCGGCTGGCGCGCTACTGCTGGTTCCGTCGGCGTAGCTTTCCCGCGGGTGCGGCCGATGGGGCTCAGCTCCAGTGTGCCACCACGTACAACGTGGCACAGGAGCTGGGGACCGAATGGAAGGGCGATCTGCCGGTGCTGGCCCCCATCGTCGTCGACGGCCGCATGCAACCCTGGGAATGGGTGCAAAGTGACAGGGGCGCGGGCCCGCTGCTCAAGCTGGACGCCACCTCGCATGGGGACGACCACTTCTTGCCAGGCCCCACGGACGTGGCCTGGGATCTGGCCGGCGCGGTGGTGGAATGGAGCATGCGCGATGACACGCGCGACGAGTTCTTACGCCTTTACGCGTGTCTGTCGGGGGATCGCGACCTGGGCCGCGTGGCCGCCTACGAGATCGCCTACGCTGCCTTCCGCGCCGCCTACTGCGGAATGGCCAGCCACGCCAGCGGGCCTGACGAAGAGGCGCGTCTGCGGGCCGCGCGCGAAAGGTACAGGCGCGCGGGGCGGCGGGCCTTCTTACGCCAGTGAGGGGCTGCGAAGCTTGCGCCTGCACCTGGTGCGCGCGTTGCAAAGGGTGCAGCGGGCGAGCGCTGCGAATCGTGGACCGTGGCGGGTGGGCGGCTGGTACGGATCGTGCGAAAGCCCGGGGCGATGCTCTCTGGGGTGCGGTTCACGGTGGCGGCGGCGAGCCCGTCGCGCTTTCATTCGGCGGCGCGCGAGCTGCGCCACCGGTTCGCGGGCCTCTGTGTGCAGCCGCCCGATCCTGGCCGCCGCGATCCGGTGGCCGAGGTCGACCTCGCTCGCTGGCGATTCGACACCTTTGATCTGACCGGTCTGGACCGCCAGGTGCGCGAGGCCCTACTTCACGCCGGGCATTGCGAGCTGCGCATGGTCGAGCGGGGCGGCGACAGCCGTGCCTGTCTGCGGGCCGCGTGCCAGGTGGTGACGCGCTACCAGCGGTTCCTGTACGGACACAACCGAGCCTCGGCCACGGCGCGCTTCGAGCGGGTGCTGGCCATTCACGAGGGACTGTACGATCGCAGTCGGCCGCTGCCCGCGGCTGACCACGATCACGCGCTGGATACGTGGCAATGGCTGCTGCGGCTGTGGCCCTCGGGGTCATTCGCCGTCCAGGTGGCAGCGTTGTTCCATGATGTGGAACGCTTGCGCAGCGAGAGCGAAGCGCGGATGGAGCAGTTCGCAGCCGACTACCAGGCGTGGAAGAACGCCCACGCCCGCGCGGGCGCCGATATGGCCGCGCGAATTCTCACCGACGCGGGGATCGACCCGCGCACGGTGGCGCGTATTCACGTCCTGGTGGCAGGGCACGAGGACACGGCGCGCGGAATCGAGGCCCAGCTCCTGGCCGACGCTGATGCCCTGTCCTTCTTTTCCCTAAATTCGCCTGGGTTCCTGAGCTACTACGGTGCGGCCCACACGGCCAAGAAGGTGGCCTACAGCGTGGCGCGTTTGGGGCGGCGGGGCCGACGGGCCTTGGGCGAGGTCAAGCTGTTGGGGGATATCCGCAGCATGGTGGAGACGGCGCTGGACCACGAGCACGCGGGCGGTGGTGAGCGAGTCGCATCGTAGGCGGGAGGCGGCATGAAGATCGTGGTCTTCGGGCTGGCGGTCAGCTCGTGCTGGGGGAACGGACACGCCACGCTCTGGCGGGGTCTGGCGCGAGCCCTGAACGCGCGCGGCGTGGAGGTCGTGTTCTTCGAACGAGATCAGCCGTACTACGCGCGCACCCGCGATTTGCCCGAGCCGCCTGGCATGCGCCTGCACATCTACGACGACTGGGACGAGTTGCGACCCTTGGCCTTGGCCCAGGTGAGGGCAGCGGATGCGAGCCTGGTGACCTCGTACTGTGCCGATGGGCGCTTGGCCTCCGACCTGGTGCGGGCCCACGCGCGCTGTTCGTGCTTCTACGACCTGGACACGCCGGTCACCTTGCACGCCCTGGAGCGCGGGCAGCCCGTCGCCTATCTTCCGGCCGACGGGTTGGCGGGTTTCGATCTGGTGCTCAGCTACACGGGGGGCCGCGCCTTGCAGGCCCTGCAGGAGCGCCTGGGCGCGGGCCGCGTGGCCACCCTGTACGGCAGCGTGGATCCGGAGGCCTACCTGGCCGTCGATCTGCCGCCGCGTTCGGAGCGCGCGGCCCTGTCACACCTGGGGACGTACTCCGAGGACCGGCGGGCCGCCTTGTATGAGTTGTTCTTGCGCCCGGCGAGTCTGCTGCCGGATCGCGAGTTCATGCTGGGGGGGGCCCAATACCCGGCAGATTTCCCGTGGCGCAGCAACGTGAGTTTTGCGCGCCACGTGCCCGCCTTGGCTCACCCCGCGTTCTATGCGTCGGCACCGCTGACCCTCAACGTGACCCGGGGGCCCATGGCGGCCCTTGGCTACTGCCCCTCGGCGCGCTTCTTCGAGGCGGCGGCCTGTGGCGTTCCCGTGCTTTCGGACGTGTGGGAGGGCATCGAGGCCTTCTTCGAGCCGGGCCGCGAGGTCCTCCTGGCGCGCACGGCGAACGATGTGGTGGCCGCCATCCACCGAGGCAGCGAGGAGTTGGCCCGCATCGGGCAGCGGGCCCGCGAGCGCGTGATGGCCGAACACACCGCGGGTCACCGGGCCGACGAGCTGATCGCCGTGCTGGGAAGCACCCCATGATGGGCATCGTTCCCGCGGCCGGCCTGGGCACGCGCATGCAGCCCCTGGCCTTCTCGAAGGAGCTGCTGCCCGTGGGCTCACGCGCCGACGGTGAACGCGAGCGCCCGCGCGCCGTGGGCGAGTACGTGGTCGAACGGCTCATCGCGGGGGGCGCTGACCGCCTGTGCTTCGTGATCTCCGCGGACAAAGCCGACATCATGAGTTACTTCGGCAGCCGGGTGGACGG
The DNA here is from genome assembly GCA_023438785.1 of Pseudomonadota bacterium. Lineage (GTDB taxonomy): Bacteria > Myxococcota_A > Polyangia > Fen-1088 > Fen-1088 > Fen-1137. The sequence continues at coordinate 22,311 of JAEXQJ010000393.1, read as the reverse complement.
TGTGCCCATCTGCTACGTGGTGCAAGGCCGTCCCTCGGGGCTGTGCGACGCGGTCTTCTCGGCCGTGCCCTTCGTTGCGCCCAACGAGTCGGTCGCGGTGGGGCTGCCTGACACGGTCTGGTTCCCGCACACCGGACTGCGCCACCTGCCCGAGGCCACGCTGTCGTTTTTGTTGTTCCCGGTGCCCAGCCCCGAGCTCTTCGATGCGGTCATCCTCGACGAGCACGACCGCGTTTTGGAGATCGAGGTCAAGTGTTCCAAGCCACGCTCGTCGTGGGTCTGGGGCGCCTTCAAAATTCCGCCCGCCGACCTGGCCCGTCTGCACGAGCTGTGGCTGCGCCGCGATCGGTGCGACCAGTACTTCGGCACGCTGGTCAACGCCTACCTGCGGACCGGCGGCGCGGCCGTCGGCGTGAAGGCGGGCACCGCCTACGTGGACGTGGGTACCTTCAACGGGTACCGAGAGGCGCTCAAGCTGCTGACCAGTCCGGGGTGAAGTCGGCGCGATTCGCAGGGGCCCAGTAGAAAGGCCAGCGCTCGGTCGTGCACCTGACCACGCCCGCCAACGGCGTGGCGAATGACGGGTGACGGCCCACACTTGCAGGGGTGGGCGAGGAGGTGGTCATGAGGTGGATGCTCGTGTTGCTGCTGGCTGCAGGCGGCCTGGGCTGCGATCAGAACGAGGACCTGACGGAGGGGACCGCGGAGACGTGCAGCGGTTCGGAGGCCTGCGCGTCGCGGCTGTGCGTGATTCAAGCGGGCAACACGCAGGGCGTCTGCGCACGCGGGTGCAGCGATGATGACAAGTGCCCCGATGACGGAACGGTGTGCGTGAGTGAGCCGTTGAGCGCGCCCGCGTGCCTCGTCCCCTGCGCGGGCATCGGGGCGGCCTGCCCCGCCCCGCTGAGCTGCCAGCTTCTCGGAAACGCGTACTACTGCTTGATGTAGGGGCGTGGGCCGCGCCTCTTGTGCTGGTCCACGGCTTCAGCGGCCAGAATCTGCAGGAGCTGCTGCGGCTCACCCGCGGGGGCCCAGTGGCAGTTGAGACACGAGGCAGGCAGATCCTGGCCCTGGATGAGGGCCCGGCGGTAAGCGCGGAGGACATCGGTGTCCATGAGATCCGCAAATGACGAGGCGTTCAGTGATCCCGACGACAGGATATTCGCGCAACAGTGGGACAGGCGGCCGTCTTCCTTGATCACGGCGTAGTTCCACAGGTGGCGGCAGAGGCGGGTCTGGCCACGGGCTAGGCCGCGGGCCGCCTGCCCACTCTGCCGAGCCTGTATATAGTGCTCCAGGTCGCCGCTCAAGACGACCGACTTGCCGTGGGCGGCCAGGAGCTGGCGTGCCTGGTCCAACTGCTGAGAGAAAGCCGCGAATTCCGCGTCACCCAACCTGGACACGTGGCCGATGGCGTCCTCCTGGATGAAGAAATCGCGATCGTTGAGATCGATGAGCAGCAGGTCATCGATGCCGCACGCGACGGCGTAGGCCGCCAGGTCGACGAGGGTCAGGGCATTGTTCGTGGTCACGACCACGTTGAAGCGCAGACTGGGAGGACGCCGCTTCTCCTTGATGGCGTGGGCGCGCAGGCGGGTCAGGTTGGTGGTGATGTTGCGCAGCTCGGAGTTGCCGCGAATCCTCCGCAGTAGCTTGGCGTCGGCGGTGTCGATGCTGATGGAGATCTGATCGAACGCCGCCAGAGCGGCGATCTCGCCATCGTCCATGATCTTCTGCAGATTGGTGGTCAGGGCCTTCATCATGGAGGGAATGCCCATGAAGGGCTTCACCGCCTCGTGCCAGCGCGGCATGACCGTCAATTCCCCGATGCCGGTGAAGTTCATCCAGCGCGGCTTCTCTTCGCTCACCAGACGGTGCGCCGTGTGCAGCAGCGCCGGATCCGTGTGCTTGCCCTGGAATCCGGGCGCGCTCACGTTGCAGTAGAGGCAGCGCAGGTTGCACACCGACGTAAATTCAACACCCACCACGTCCAGACCGACGAAGCCGAAGAGATCCACGTCGAGCGCAAGGCCGTTGCCCTCCAGCTTCACCCACTGGCAGAGCCTGTCCGAGGCGCGGGCGGGCGCTCTTTGCGGGGCCGGCAGGCAGGCCGCGTCCACGGCCGCATCGAGGGCGCCCAAGAGGCGCGCGGCCAACTCGCGATCGTCCTGGCGGAAGAACACGATGTTGCCCACCAGGCGTCGGTTCCAGGTCAGCAGATCCTCCAGCACCAGCACATCCTTGAGCCAGTGCTGATCCCACTGGCCGCGTTTGAAGGCCCCTTCGTCCTCGTAGTTGAACAGCACACCCTCGTAGCCCCGCTGGCGCATCTCCTTGAAGGCCTGGCGGATGCGTTCGTGGGTTTGCGGAGCGAATTCCGTGTCCACCTCGACGAGCACCAGGCGTGGCGGGAGGGCTGCGAAGTCGTGTGAAGCCAGGACCAGGAGATCCTGCCCTTCCGTATCGATCTTGAGGAAGTCGACGCGCGTGCGCCCCAGGCCGCGCAGGTGCTCGTCCAGGCGCACCACCGGGACCTGCAACACCGTCTGCGTCTTGCCGTAGGGGGAGGGCTGCAGGCCCGACAGGCCATCGGTCTCGGCCTTGTGGAAAGGCACCTGCTCGCGCGCCTGCTGGCTCACGGCTACGGGATGCAGCCAGGTGTGTTCGCTGAACTCGGCTGTTGCCTGGGCGATGACCTGGCGGCACGCGGGATCGGGCTCGTACAGGTCGGCGGTCCAGCCATGGCGCAGGAACATGGCGGCGATCTCGCCGTAGCACGCGCCCACGTCCACCATGTGCAGCGGCGCCGCCGGCGCGGGGGAGGGGAAGGCGGGCAGGATGAGGGTGCGGACCAAGCCCAAGTCGGAGAGCCCGCGCACCCGGCGTTGGTGCAGCGTGGGTGCTCGTCGCTGCAGCTCCCGCTGCAGAGCCGGCAGGGTTTCCAGATGCTCGGCGGTCGCGGCCATGGCCTCGAGCACGGGATTGAGTTGTCGGCCCAGCTCCGCGCTGTCGAGGGCCGGATTGCCGCGCTCCAGACGCTGCTGCAGGCGGGTGCGCAGCGCCGTGCGTTTCTGCGGATCGCGGCCCAGCTCCACGGCCAGGCGGATGTACTCGACCTCGTCGTGGGCCACCAGATCGTCGGCATCCATCCGGCGCAACATGGCCGCGCCGTGGCTGGAGCGCGCGGTGCGGCCCGCACGCGCCACCGCGGGCATGCCGAGTTGCAGCGGATCGAACATGGAGCAGGCGCCGGCGAAGGGGAAAGGATCGAGATAGACGTCGGCCAGACGGAGCACGTTGAGCAGGTCGCCGCGTGTGGCCACCGGGTCCAGGATGCACACCCGTTGTGGGTCCACGCCCACGGTGTCGAAATCGCGAACCAGGCGGCGCTTGAAGGCGAACTCCGGGTAATGGGCGCGCCAATTGCGATTGAAAGGCATGAGGAGCAACACACTGCCGGGCACCTGGTCCAGGATGCGCGCCCAGGTACACGTCTGCTCGGGGATGATCTTGTAGAAGTTGGCGCCCGAGAAATAGACCACGTTGTCGTCGGTGAGGCCCAATTGCGCGCGCACGGGGGCGGCCTCGCTGGGCGGCTCGTCGTCGAAGGCGTAGTGGTTGATGGCCAGGGGCATCTTCCACAGCCGCTCCGTGTAGTGGGCCTGCGAACCCTCGCTCTCGTTCATCTCCGCGGAAACGAAGTGCTCCATGTGCGAAAGGCCGGTGGTCACCGGCGGGGCCATGGACGTGGCCTGCACGCGAGCCAGGCGGTGAGCGGCCATGAGCAGCACATTGCTGGTCACCGTCGAGACGTTGCTCATGAGCAGAAACAGGTCGAGATCATCGCCGCGCACCCGCGCCACTTGCGGTCCCAGTGCGGTCGGGAGCTGCACGAAGTCGTCCACCAGGGCGCGGCACTTCTGCTCGACATGATTACCGTCGCTGTGCAGGGCGTACAGCGTGACGTGGAAGCGCGCGCGGTCGAGGGCCGCCAGGTGGGCCAGGGCATAGGCCCCCTCGGCGTTGGGGCCGTAGGCCGGGGCAAGCAGGCCGAGGTGGATGCGGTCTCGCGGCTCGCGGCGCGGGGCAAAGAGGTGCTCCAGCACGAAGCCGAGGCGACGCAGATGGCGTTCGAGCAAGCGCGCGCGGGCCCGCATGAGGCCGCTCAGGTCGTGCTCCGAGAAGTAGGACTGGACGACGTCGAGGCTAGGAAAGAGCAGCTCGTCCACCGGGCCCTGCACGGACGCGGGAGCCTGTTCCAGGGTCGTGAGCATGCCCTCCACGTGGCGCGCGAAACGCTCGGCCTCGCCGGGTTCCAGCAGCAGGGCGGGCGCGGCGAAGAGATAGCGCGCGCAGTCGGCAAGCAGGGGCCTGGGCACAGCCTCCCAGCGACACGGCGGTGCCCATTCGTGGGCCGGGCGATACAGGGCGCAAGCGAGGAAGGACCCCACGGTTTCGGGCGCAAGGCCGACCTGGCGAACCCGATCGCTCCACGGGGCGCAGGCCTCGCGCTCCACGGGCATGAGGCCGTAGTCGATGAGCCCAGTGGTGCGCAGCAGGCGCCAGGCGGCCATGAGTTCCGAGTGGGCGAGAGGTTCGGCTTGTCGGCCATCGGCGCCGGCCAGGGCCTGCGCCAGTTGCAGCCGCAGCAGGCGCAGGGCCTCCTCGACCTCGGGCGTGGGCTGCTGACGGAATTGTTCGCACAGGCCATTCAATTGGTCGATGAGGGCAGGCATGGGGATTCCACCCCCCGACACAAGCAAAGGCCGCGCCCGACTGGCGCCATGAACCTGGCGGATTCAAGCGACGGGTGCGCACTGTCGATGGATCGGTGGCCAAGGAGAGAAGACCCCGTGAAGATCGCTTTTCTGGGCAAGGACAAGGCGTGGTCGGACATGGCCCGCCAGTACCTGGTGGGTCGTGCCGTGGAGGTGGTGGAGCCGTCGCCGGAGGCAGAGCTCGGCATCTCCTATCTCCACCCGCGGCGCGTGCCGCCCGAGGTGTTGGCCCTGCCGCGCCGTGGGTTCATCAACTTCCATACGGCGCCTTTGCCCGAGTTTCGCGGCGTGGCCGGGATCAACTTCGCCATCCTGGAGGGCGTGCGTCTATGGGGCGTGACCGCCCACTGGATGGACGCGACCATCGACACCGGTGACCTCATCGAGGTCCGTCGCTTCCCCATCCTTCCCGACGAGGAGACGGCTCTGTCGCTGGATTTGAGGAGCCAGAACGTCCTCTTTCAGCTCTACCTCGACGTGGTGGACACGCTCCTCGCGGGCGAGGACCTGCCGCGCGAGGCGCAGGGGGCGGGCGGGCGGTACATCTCCAGGCGCGACTTCGAGGCCGCCCGGCGCATCCTGCCCAGTGACCCGCCCGAGCTGCGCGAGCGCAAGCGGCGAGCCTTCTTCTATCCCCCGCACGAGGGCGCGCTGGAAGCCGACGCGCCAGCCCTCTGACGGAGCCGTGCCAGTTTTGTGGCGGCGGAGGCAGCAAGAACAAGCGTGGCGCGGGGTTGCGCGTGTGGCGCGACCCTTGCTTCGAGGCCAAGCGGAGGCGTCCCATGTACAAGCGAGTCTCAGCCTGCCGGATCTGCGGCAACCAGCGGTTGGTTAAGGTTCTGGATCTGGGCCAGCAGGTCCTGACCGGACGCTTCCCCCGCCCTGACGAGCCCGATCCGACGCGCGGGCCTCTGGAGTTGGTGGTCTGCGCGGGCGGCGACGAGAACTGTGGGCTGCTGCAGCTCTCGTGCACGTTCACCTTGTCGGAGATGTACGGCCCCACCTATGGCTACCGCTCGTCGCTCAGCCAAACCATGGTGCGCCACCTGAGCGGCATCGTGGAGGAATGCGTGAGCATCGCCCAGCCCACCGTGGACGACGCTGTCCTCGACATCGGCTGCAACGACGGCACGCTGCTCAAGTTCTACGAGGGGCTGGGCCTGCGGCGAACCGGCATCGATCCGTCGAGCGTGCGTTTCGCTGATTCGTTCCCCGGCGACATCCAGCTCATCACCGACTTCTTCTCGGCCGAGCGGGTGCGCAAGGCGACGGACCAGAGGTTCGCCATCATCACCTCCATCGCCATGTTCTACGACCTGGAGGATCCCATCGGCTTCATGCGCGAGGTGCGCGATCTCCTGGCGCCCGAGGGGATCTGGGTCACGGAGCAGGCCTACGCGCTCAGTATGATCGAGAACGTGGCCTTCGATTCCGTGTGCCACGAGCACCTCAACTACTACAACCTGCGCCAGTTCCAGTGGATGGCCAAGCGCGCGGGACTCAAGCTGCTCGACGTGTCGCTCAACAACATCAACGGCACCAGCTTTCGCGTGGTGGCGGCGCGCGACGATTCGTCGTACGAGCCGCGCTGGGGTCGCCTGGACGAGGTCCTGGCCAACGAGGCGCGCTTCATCGAGGGCAGGCCGCTGGAGCAGTTCCAGGCCGCGGTCGACGGTCGGCGCACCATCTTGCGCAGTTTTCTCGATCAGAGCCGACGGAGCGGCAAGCGCACCTTAGGTTACGGCGCCTCGACCAAAGGCAACGTGGTGATTCAGTACTGCGGGCTCAGCGCCGAGGACATCCCCGCCATCGCGGAGAAGCAGCCGAACAAGTTCGGCCTGGTCACGCCTTCGAGCCGCATTCCCATCATCAGCGAGGCCGAGGCGCGTGCCCTCAAGCCCGACCATTTCCTCATCTTCCCTTGGCACTTCCGCGACGAGATCGTGCGGCGCGAGGCTCGTTTCGTCAGCCAGGGCGGCAAGCTGGTCTTCCCTTTGCCGCGTTTCGAGGTCGTGGAGAACACGGCCGCCACCGTTACCCCCCCGCCCGAGTTGTTGCGGGAGATCGCTTGACAGCCCCGTGATGGCCTCCGTTGAGGCGAGCTCAGCGAGGAAATCGCCCGGGCCGCGACGATTTTCTTGGCGCATCGGCCTGGCAGGCCTCATAGTGCCGCCCGTCCTTGCCCTCGCGACTGCGAGGCGCGCCGGAGCCGGTCATTTGTCTGAACGGTTTTTCGCACGGACGACCGTTCACATCGATCCTCTGACCAGACGTTCCTTCGAACGCGGCGCAAGACGAGGATTACGAGGTTCTCGCATTCATGAATTCCGTTTCTCCCTGTGCACGCCCTTCGTCTGCCCTGATCCCCACCTCCAGCCTGCCCACGCCCGCGGCCAGCGCGTTCTCTGCGCTCGGTTTGCGTGAGCCCATCCTGCGCGCCGTGAACGCCGAGGGCTACACCACGCCCACGCCCATTCAGACGCAAGCCATTCCCCACGTCATGCAGGGCCGCGATCTGCTGGGCTGTGCGCAGACGGGGACAGGCAAGACGGCCGCCTTCGCGTTGCCCTTGCTTCATCGGTTGACCGAGCCGGGGCGGGCGCGTCGGCGTGGCGCCTCGGTTCTGGTCCTCGTGCCCACGCGCGAGTTGGCGGTGCAAATCAACGACAGCTTCGGTGTGTACGGGCGCCACGCGGGCATTCGGCGCGCCGTGATCTTCGGCGGCGTTTCGCAGAACGCGCAGGTCGAGTCCATCCGACGGGGCGTGGACGTGCTGGTCGCGACGCCGGGACGGCTGCTGGACCTGATGAGCCAGGGGCACGTGCCGTTGGCGGACGTGGAGACGCTGGTCCTCGACGAGGCGGATCGCATGCTGGATATGGGCTTCATCGACCCCATCCGACGCGTCATCGCCAAGCTGCCCGCGCGTCGGCAGAACCTGCTCTTCTCGGCCACCATGCCCGCGCCCATCGCGGCGCTGGCCGATCAGATCCTGCGCAACCCGGCCCGCGTCTCGGTGGCGCCGGTGGCCACCACGGCCGACAACATCGCCCAGTGGGTGCTGTTCGTGCGCCACGCGGACAAGCGCGCGCTCCTGCGTGAGGTGCTGCGGGATCCGGGCATGACCCGCGTGATCGTCTTCACGCGCACCAAGCACGGCGCCAACCGGGTGGCTGGTGACTTGGCGAAGACCGGTGTCTGCGCCGAGGCCATTCACGGTAACAAGAGCCAGAATGCGCGTCAGCGCGCGTTGGCCGGCTTTCGCGCTGGCCAGGTGCGTGTCCTGGTGGCGACCGAGCTGGCCGCCCGAGGCATCGACGTGGACGGCGTGAGCCACGTGGTCAACTTCGAATTGCCCAACGAGCCGGAGAGCTACGTGCATCGCATCGGCCGCACGGCCCGCGCCGGGGCCCGCGGCATCGCCCTGTCGTTCTGCGACGCCAGCGAGCGCACCTTCCTGCGCGACATCGAGCGCCTCACGCGCAACCGGCTGGCCGTGGTCGGGGACCATCCCTTCGTGGCCAAGGCCGACGAGCCCTCACCGCCTGCGCAGCAGCGAGGCCAGGGCGCCAGGCACACGGGCGGGCGTACGCACGACGGCGGCGGTCGGCGGCCTCCGCGGCACGGGCGGTCGCGCTAGATCGTCCCCGACACCTCAGCCAGTCCCTGCCGCGCGGCTCAAGGGCGGTCAGGACACTTCAAGCACTAGGAGGCCAGAGACTGCGGCGCGGCGGCGAGTACGGCAGTCACGTCGCGATCTTCGGCGGCGTCGCTCCGCTGCGCCTCACGGGCCAGGGCCATGAATCGCTCCTGACTGCGCACGGCCTCCGCGTGGCCCTCCGGGCGCACGCGCTCATAGCTTCCGTCGGCGTGTAGCCGTGAGGCTTTCGCGTTGTCGGCCAGGGCCAGGGCGAGAATTTCGTGGGTGAGTCGGTGGCGGAGCGCCGGATCTTCGATGGGGAACATGACCTCGACGCGCCGGACGAGATTGCGCGACATCCAATCGGCGGAGGCCAGATAGACCTCGCGCCGCCCACCCGCGTCGAAGAAGAAAATGCGCGCGTGCTCCAGGAAGCGATCCACCACACTGGTCACACGAATGGTTTCGCTCAAGCCGGGAACCCCCGGGCGCAGGCAACAGATCCCGCGCACCAGAAGGTCGATTGACACCCCCGCCTGGGACGCGCGGTACAGCGCACGGATGAGCTGCGGATCGGAGAGCGAGTTCATCTTGGCGATGATGTGTCCCTGAGGGCCGAAGCCGCGTTCGCGTTCAATCAGCTCGATGAGGCGTTCGGCGAGCCCGATGGGCGCCACGGCGAACCGCTGCCACGATGGTGGCGCCGAGTAGCCCGTCAGCAAGTTGAAGAGCGCGCCCGCGTCGTTGGCAAAGGCCTCGCGCGCCGTGAAGTACGACACGTCGACGTACTGGCGCGCCGTCGCCGGATTGTAGTTCCCCGTCGAGAGGTGGACGTAGCGGCGGATGATGTCACCCTCCCGTCGTACGACCAGCGAGACTTTGCAGTGGGTCTTGAGGCCGACCACGCCGTAGACCACGTGTACACCCGATTCCTCGAGCAGACGGGCCCACGCGATGTTTCGTCCCTCGTCGAAGCGCGCCTTCAGCTCGATGAGCGCCGTGACCTGCTTCCCGTTCTCCGCCGCGCGGGCCAGGGCGCGCACGATCGGCGAATCAGCGCTGGTTCGGTACAGGGTCTGCTTGATGGCCAGGACCTGGGGATCGTCCGCCGCCTCGGAGACGAAGTCGACCACCGGATCGAAGGACTCATAGGGATGGTGAAGCAGAACGTCGCGTTCGGCGATGACCCGGAAGAGATCCCGTTCGTGCAGGGCCGGGGTGGGCTGCGGGACGAAGGATTCGTCCTTGAGGTCGTGCAATTCCTCGCGCCCGTACAGAGGTGCCAGATCACTCAGGTGCAGGGGCCCGTTGATGGGATAGATGTCGTCGCGCTCCAGGCGCAAAGCCGCCCGCAAAAACGTGAGCAAGTCCGCGGGAGCATCGTGCGCCACCTCCAGCCGCACGGCCTTGCCACGCTCGCGGCGGCGCAGCTCCCGCTGAATGGTGGTGAGCAGATCGTCGGCCTCATCCTCGTCGATGAGCAGATCGAAATCGCGGGTCACGCGGAAGGGGCTGCAGGCCACGACGCGGAAGCCGGGGAAGAGGTCGCCGGCCTGCATGGCGATCCAGTCCTCCAGGAGCAGGAAGGCCGCCTTGTGCGGGGGCGTAGCCGGGACCTCCACCAGGCGGTTGAGCACGGAGGGCACCTGCACCACCGCGAAGATGCGCCGTCGCCGCGCCACCCGTTGCTGCTGCTTGTGCAGCAGGATGGCGAGGTTGAGGCTGCGGTTGCGCAGCACGGGAAAGGGATGGCCCTGATCAACGGCCAGGGGCGTGAGCACGGGCCACACCCGGCGGGCGAATTGACTGTGCAGGACCGCCTTCTGCTCGGCTGAGAGTTGGTGGGGACGCAAGATGGCCAAGCCGGCCCGCTGGGCAAGGCCCGGCTCCAGCTCGTCGCGCCAGTTGCGGTACTGGCGGTTGACCATCTCGTGCACCCGCTCGCGGATGGCGGCCAATTGCTCGCGCGGTGAGAGGCCGCCGGCGCGGGACTCGGTCACGCCACCGGCGACCAAATGCTTGAGACCCGCCACGCGCACCATGAAGAACTCGTCCAGGTTCGAGCTGACGATGCCCTGGAATTTGAGACGCTCGGCGAGCGGAACCGCGGGATCGCAGGCTTCGTCGAGGACACGTTTGTTGAACTCCAACCACGACAGCTCGCGGTTGAGCAACGGCTGGCCGTGCGCGGGCGCGACGACGGTGCTGAGCTGCGGGATGGCACTGCTGTGCATGGACGTCGGGGCCAGCTTAGGACGCGCAAGCGAAGAGGATGTGAAATCTGTGTGACGGAATTGTGACGGTCAGTCACGGACTCCTTCCTGCGCCGTGACCACGGCGGGCCACACCGGGCGAGCGCTGAGCCGCCCCGATCTCGTGTGCGCGGCCGGGCTACGTGATAGGAGGAGCCGTCCAGTCGATGCGAAAACAGCGTTCGAGAGACCATGGGGCTGCATCCAAGCCCTCGGCCAAGGCGGCCGCCGCGCAACCCCGAGAGCCCGTGAAGCCCGCGGGCGAGGCCCGCATCCCGACTGCGGCTGCCGCTCCGGCCATCCCAGCGTGGAAGACCTGGACCGCGGTCGCATTCCTCGTAGCCGCGGTGTGCATCGCGTATGCGAACAGCTTCCACGGACCATTCATCTTCGACGACGCGCCCTCGATCATCGAGAACCAGTCGATCCGCCACCTTGCATCTCTGCAGGTCCTCGCCCCTCCGCCGGCCTCGCTCGCGACCACCGGCCGGCCCATCGTGAACCTCTCGTTGGCCATCAACTACGCGATGGGCGGATTGGCGGTCGAGGGTTACCACGTCGTCAATCTCGTGATTCACCTCCTGGCGGCGCTCGTGCTCTTTGCGCTGGTGCGGAGGACTCTGCTTTTGCCGACGCTGTCGGCGCAGTTCGGGAGGTCGGCGACGGAATTGGCCCTGGCCGTGGCGGCGCTGTGGGCCCTGCACCCGCTGCAGACCGAGTCCGTCACCTATGTCGTCCAGCGGGCTGAGGCCATGGTCGGGTTGTTCTATCTCCTGACGCTCTACTCCCTCGTGCGGGGCGCGACGGCGGTGCGCGGCAAGGCGTGGTACGCCGCTGCCGTGGGCGCATGTGCCCTGGGAATGGCCAGCAAGGAGGTGATGGCCACCGCGCCGGTGGTGGCCGTGCTCTTCGCCCGAACCTTCATCGCGGGCTCCTTCAAGGAGAGCCTGCGCCGCCGCCGGGGCCTGTGGCTAGCCCTGGCTGCCACTTGGGCGATCGTGGCTGTCTGCCACCATATGTCGCGCAATCGCGGCGCAGCGGCGGGGTTCGGTCTGGGCATGACAGCTTGGGAGTACGCCCGCACGCAGTTCGGCTGCATCACCCACTATCTTCGCTTGGTCTTCTGGCCGAGCCCGCTCGTGCTCGACTACGGACGCGGAACCGTCCACGCCGCCGCCGCGATCGTTCCTTCAGCCATTGCCGTATTCGTGCTCATGGCGGCGACGGTGACGGCTCTGGTGCTGCGGCCGAGGTTGGGCTTCCTGGGGGCCTGGTTCTTCGCGATTTTGGCGCCCAGCTCCAGCTTCGTGCCGCTGGTCGGCCAGACGCAGGCCGAACACCGGATGTACCTGCCGCTCGCGGCCGTTGTGGCTCTGGTGGTGTTGCCGGCCTATCGCGCGGCGGGGCGGCTGGGGCCACGCGCACGGCGGGCCATGGCGGTGCTCGTGCCGGTGGCCGCCGCGCTGCTGGGCTGGGCAACCCATCAGAGGAACACGGACTACGGGTCCGAGTTGGCCATATGGGGCGCGAACATCCGGGACTATCCGCTGAACTACCGCGCCTTCATGACCCGAGGCGCGATTCACTTGGCCAACGGGCAGCTCGATGCGGCCCTCCGCGACTACGATCGATGTCTCGCCCTGAATTCACGCAACGCCGATGCCTACGTCGGTCGGGGCAACGTCTATGTCGGCAAGAGTCGGTACGACCAGGCGCTGAAGGACTACGAGCGCGCCATCGAGTTGGAGCCGAACCTGGCGGATGGCCATGTCGGCCGCGGCGTCGTCCTGGGGTTCAGGGGCCAGGTCGACGCGGCGATGAGGGAGTTCGACCGGGCGATCGAACTCAACCCGGAGCTCGCTGAGGCTCACTACAACCGCGCCAATCTCTACTACGCTCGGGGCGCCCTCGACGCGGCCATCGAGGGCTACGATCGGGTCATCGGCTTGCGGCCCGACCATGCCAGGGCCTACAGCAGCCGCGGTCTCGCCCGCGACAACAAGGGCCAGATCGATTTCGCGATCCGGGATTACGACAGGGCCATTGAACTGCAGCCCGATCTCGCCGAGGCTTACTCCAATCGCTGCAGTGCCTACGATGTGAAGGGCCAGGTCGATGCCGCGATCAAGGATTGTGGCCGGGCCATCGAGCTGCGGCCCGCATTCGCGGAGGCCTACTCGAACCGCGGCAACGCGCTCCAGAGCAAGGGCCAAGTCGAGGCGGCCATCCGGGATTACGACCGGGCCATCGAGCTGCGGCCGGACTCTCTGGTCGCGTACCAGAACCGCGCCATCGCTCACCTTCGCCTCGGGGCCATGGACCAGGCTTGGAACGACGTGAAGATGGTGCGAAAGCTGGGGGGAACGCCCGTCCCGAAGTTCCTCGAGGAGCTGACGCGGAAGTCCGGCCGTTCGGAACAGGCACAGCCCTGACCCAAAGTGAAATCCGCGTGAGCGAATCGCTGTCGATCAGTCGTGCATTTCAACTCGAAGGGTGACTCCGAAGACCTGGCGGACGAGTTGCGCCTCGCGGGCCACGTCCCATAGCTCCAGATCGACGGCCGCGCGCGTGGTGAGGCGGGCGTGGACCTCGCGTCCGCGCCGGGTCAGGCGCAACTCGCGGATGGGCTGGCCATGGCTGCGGTCCAGGGCGTCGGCCACGCGGAGGAGGGTGGCCAGCTTGCGGACGGTGCGCGCCTCTTGGCTGGCTAGACCGTCCATGCCAGCGTGGTGCAGGTCGGGTGGGCTGCGCCGGTGGTAGCGGGCAATGCGCGCCACCACATCGCGCTCCCGATCGGTCAGCCCCGGGATGTCCGCGTTGCGAATCAGGTACTCGGAATGGCGATGGTGTCGCTGATAGCTGACCGCATTGCCGACGTCGTGCAGGAGGCTCGCCACCTCCAGGTAGGGCCGCACGGCCATGGGCAGCTTGTGCACGGGCGCGAGTTGGTCGAACAGGGAAATGGCCAAGTGGGCCACGTGCTGGGCGTGCGGCAGGTCGAATTGAAAACGTCGGCCCAAGGCCACGGCCGCGTGAGCCAGCGAATGATCCTCGCGCGGCGAGCGCCGCCGCACCAGATCCACGAGCACGCCGTGCCGCAGTCCGCGATCGACTGCCGTGATGGCCTGCAGGCGCAGGCGGCGGGCCAAGGACTCCAGGATCACGGCCCCGGCGACGATGATGTCCGCGCGTCCGGGATCGAATCGGCGCCGGCCGTCGGGACCCATGCGGACCAGGGCATCCACCGCGCGTTCAAGCTGGCGGGCCGTGGCGTGCGGCGTGCCCTCGGCTACCGCGAAGGTCACCACCGAGCGCGCCGTGCCCGAACTGCCCAAGGCCACGTGCGGGAAGCCGGGAAAGCCCGCGGGCAGCGACTCGGCCACGGCCTCGTCCACGTACTTGCGCAGGACCTTGAGCTGCTTGGGCTTGATCGCGCCGGCCAGCTTGAACATCTGACTCAAGCGAACTGCGCCGATGGCCAGGCTCCAGAGGTTCTCGGGCTGCTCGCCGATCGCGGTGGCGATCTCGGTGGAGCCGCCCCCCACGTCGATGCACAGGCTGCGCGCACGGGGGCGACTGCCCGCCAGGACACCCAGGCAGGTGAGTCGCGCCTCTTCCTTGCCCGAGATGAGCTCGAGATCCAGGCTGGTCTCGCGTCGTATGCGGCGGATGATCTCTTCGCGATTATGGGCCTCGCGCATGGCGCTGGTGGCCACGGCGCGCGCTCGGGCCTTGTGGCGACGGCACAGGGCCGCGTAGCGCCGGAGGGTCGAGACCAGGCGATCCACCACCTCGGCGGACATGATGCCCGTGGTGAACAAACCCTCGCCCGGACGCACGGGATCGCGTTCCTGGTGCACGGTCTCGATGTTTCCGTCGGGAAGGACGTGCGCCATCTCCAGGCGGACCGCATTGGAGCCCACGTCGATGGCCGCGATCACGGGACGACTGCCGGCTGGCTTCATCTGTTGCGCCCATTATGCGCCTTCAGAGGCGGGGCCGATCCCGCGACGCGAGGGCGGAACGGAAACGTCACAGGCGAGTCACGTTCCTGTCACCTGTGCGCCCTAGCCTGTCTGCATGGTTGAGACCCTGGTGCGCTCACCCACCCGCATTCTGGTCGTGGAAGACGAAATCGACCTCAGCACGTCGTTGTCCTACAGCCTGCGCGCGAGCGGCTATGAGGTGCAGGCCGCGGATTGTGGGGAGGCGGCGTTGAGCGGGGTGGTTCGCTTCCACCCCGAGTTGGTCCTACTTGACGTCATGCTGCCGGACATGTCGGGCTTCGAGGTGTGTCGGCGCATTCGCGCCGGCGGTGAGGAGCAGCCCGCCGTGGTCATGCTCACCGCCAAAGCCCAGGAGCTGGATCGGGTGGCGGGCTTCGAAGTCGGCGCCGACGACTACGTGACCAAGCCGTTCAGCATTCGCGAGCTCATGCTGCGCATCGAGGCCCGCCTGCGGGCCCGCCGGCCGCTCCGCCACGAATTGGCCGCCGAGCGCGACACGCAGCCGCAAGAGAGCGAACGCGTGAGCGTCGGTCCGCTGGTCATCGACAAGGCCGAGCACCGCGTATTCGTGGCCGGGGAGGAGGTCCACGTGAGCGCTCTGGAGATGCGCTTGTTGCTGTACCTGAGTCGCACACCCGGCAAGATGCGCACGCGGAAGGAACTGCTGACGGAGGTCTGGGGATATCACCCGGAGGTCTCGAGCCGCACCCTGGACACGCACATCAAACGCATCCGCGACAAGTTCGGCGAGGCGGGAGAGGTCATCCAAACCATCCGCGGCGTCGGTTATCGCCTGGCCGCCATCCGCGACCACGAGACGGATGACCGTTGAGGGAGAGCTGTCACGTGCAGTTGTCCCACCTGTCGCAATGGCCTTCCCCCGAAGCTGCTATCACCATTGTGCCCGCGGGCCAGAGGGGTGTCTCGGGAGCCCAGGTCGAAGGTCGGAGCGGTTCAGGGACGGGGTGGCCCGCGGGCGGCTTCGCCTGCCTTCAGGCGCGGGTGGCGAGCCAGCCAGCCAGGTAGCCGAGGTATCCTGTCCCATCGTACTGGGCCGCGTCCCTGCACACGCCGGAGTCGGTCCAGTCGATGGCGTGATGTAGACACATCATCGTCAGCGATCTCCCGTCACAGGCCACCGCCACGAGCGGCCTGTTGGAGCAGCCGGGAACGCTGCACTTGGCGTTGCCGTTGCCGTTGGCAGGTTGCCCCGACACGAAGATGTCCCGAGGGGCGCTCTGGTGTTGCGTGTGTTCTCGCATGCCCAGAGCGTGGGCCGCGTATGTGGCGGAACGAGGGCGGCACCGCGAACTCCCGGTGACAACCGCTCCACGCCTTGGTGACAGGCGGTCAGCAGAGGCCTTTGCCGACCACTAAAGCCGTGTCGAGTTGTGCGGCATCGAGGACGGCGCGCATGAGAATCACGGCCGTCAGCACATCCTGCGTCGCCCGGGTGTGCGGCTCCCCGGGGTCGAAGCGACGCTGCCAATCGGCCAGGGCGTGGATGCTGATGCGATGACGATCGGTTGCCGCGCATTCCCGCCGCCCGAGGATGAGGGCCGTGTGGAGCGCGGGGGCTCCGTTGAAGATGAGCTCCAAGGGTTGCGAGCGGCGCAGGGGTTCCAAAAGTGGCCGAATCAAGGTGCAGCTCCAGTCAATCATGGACTCCATCTCTTGCTCGGTGACCTGTGCCGAACTCTGCCAGGCGTGGCGCAGGCGGCGGGTGCCGAGGCGCAATTCGCACAGGCAACACTCATCGCCGGTGTCGAGGGCAATGCACGTGTGCTCTTCGTCAATCGTCACGGTGACCAGATGGGGTGGTGCCCAGGTCGCTCGGTTGGGCGACACATGCGGAGCCGCCGCAGCGAGGGCCGGCGCGGCTTGGCTCGGGGACGAGGTCTGCAAAGCGTTCATGTGCAAGTCCTATTCACCCAACCTAGCGAGCGGGCCCTCCAACCTGGGTGACACTTGTGCCACGAAGCAGGCCGGCAGCGGCGTCACGGATTTGTGGCAATCCCGCCACAGCACTGCCATGTCGTCGCTTGTACGATTGTCGAATGGGCGCCATAAACGCATTGGAGCACACGGACCGAGACTACGAGCAGGAGCTGCGCCGGCTGCGCGAGCAGCTGCTCGTCATGGGCAGTCGGGTGGAGAACCTGATCGGCGAGAGCTTGCGCGCGCTGGAGGAGCGCGACCACGCCTTGGCACAGAGGACCATCGCGGCCGATCTGGTCATCAATCAGCTGGAGTTGGAGATCGACAGCGCCTGCCTGCGTATCTTGGCGCGCCGGCAGCCCGTGGCCTCGGATCTGCGCTTCATCGCCATCGCCCTGAAGGTGGTCACCGACCTCGAACGCATGGGCGACCTCGGCGTGAACATCTGTGAGCGGGTGATGGAGCTGAGCTCGGAGCCGACCCTCAAACCGTTGCTCGACCTTCCACGCATGGCCGAGGAGACGCGCACCATGCTGCGTGAGTCCCTGGACGCGCTGGTGGCCCGCGATGCGGTTCGCGCCCAGGCCGTCATCGAGCGGGATCACCTGGTGGACGCTCTGTACGCGCAACTGTTCAGCGAGTTGCTCTCGCATATGAGCGACAATCCGCGCCACGTGTACCGCGCCACGCGGCTGGCGTCCATCGGCAAGTACCTGGAGCGCATCGCCGACCACGCGACGAATGTGGCCGAGATGGTAGTGTTCATGGTGCGCGGTCAGGACGTGCGGCACCTGGGCGGGCGAGAAGGCGTGTGCGCGGTGGCGCCGCATTGACACGCTCACTCCGCAAAAGCGTCATCGAAGGGTAACCGAGGCGCCGCATGCGAACACGTAGGCTGCTGACGGACTCAGACCGGAGGTCCAGCATGAGCTACGTGATGAACGAACCGCCTTGGGATGACGATGACGATGACTGGGGTGACGATGATGAGGACACCTGTCCCGTCGAGCACGCGCTCGGCTTGCAGAGCGTGTCGCTGTGGGACGCGCTGTTGGAGGAGGTCGTCTACCGGCGTCGAAGCGCACCGGCGGAACGGGGCGGTCGGAGCTGAGTCGAGGGCGCGGCCAGGCGATAGCCCACGCCGTGGATAGTCTGGATCATGCCCGCTTCGGCCCCCAGCTTGTCACGCAGACGCTTGATGTGCGTGTCCAGCGTGCGGCTGGTGGCGTCGGCGCGATAGCCCCACACCTGGCAGAGCAACTCTCGCCGAGAATGCATCTTGCCCGGGGTGTTGGCCAGGTAGCTCAGCAGTCGCATCTCCTGGGCGCTCACGCTGAGCTCTTGGCCGTGAAGGTACACATGGTGACCGACGGTGTCGATTTCCAGCGGACCCAACGTGACACGCTCGCCATCCGCCGGGTTCGTGGCCGACGACGGCAGCGGTGGGGCACGTCGGGCCTGCAGGCGGATCTGGATGCGCAGCATGAGCTCGCGGACGCTGAAGGGTTTGGTGACGAAGTCGTCGGCACCCACCTCGAATCCCGCCACGCGATCGGTCTCCTGATTCTTGGCCGTGACGATGATGACCACGGGTTGCGGACCGGTGGCCATGCGGATACGGCGGCAGATCTCGAAGCCCGAAATGTCAGGCAGCGTGAGGTCGAGGAGCACCAGATCGGGGTGCAGTTGCTCGACCACGCGCAGGGCTTCCTGCCCCTGGCCGACGGCCTGAACCCGATAGCCGGCGGCCTCCAGGCTATACGACAGCGAGGTGCCCGAGCCTCTCTCGTCCTCGACCACGAGAACGAGCGGTGCGGGCTGGGCGCTGGCGAGCATGCACGCGACCATAGGCGCTGTGCAGCGGAGACGGCGTGACAGGACTGCAACGTGATTGTGAAGCGCCTGCACGCGTCGACGAGAGACTGGCCGGCGCGTGCTGCCTGCAGCCGCGGTCGAGCATACGGAAGTGAGGGAAACCGACCCGTGACAGTCCGGTTACAAGCGGACCGCGCCGGGGAAGGCCCGCGGCGGGACCGGCGGGTGCTCAGGCGCCGCGGCGGCTGGCATGTTCGACGGCGGAGTGAAAGACCTTGGCGAACTGTCCCGCCAACGAGCGGCGATGGAAGGGCTCGATGTTGATGGGCGCGGTCTTCGTGGTGAAGCGCCCCTCGGAGAAGGCTGTGAGTTGCGCGGCCAGGTAGGTGGCGATGGCGGCCGGATCATCGGGCGGCAGCACGGTGCCGAGCCTGTGCGTGCCAACCAGTTGAGTGGCCGCGCCCTCGGGCGACAGGATGAGCACGGGGCGGCCGAGGTACATGAGCTCGAACATCTTGGCCGGATAGATGCGCTCGCAGCCGGGCTCGCGCGGTTGGATGACGAGGGTCACGTGGCTGCTGGCCAGGGCGGGGATGACCTGGTCTTTCGGGAGGAAGCCGGTCCTCTCGACGCCGAAGCGCTCCATGCCATCGAAGGCGTGCGCCTCGGTGTCGACGATACGTCCGATGAAGCGCACCCGTAGCTTTGCGGCCAGGGCCGGCGAGCGTTCGTGGAGGAGGCGCACGGCATGGAGGAGACCGCCGGGGCGGGTGAGCTTGTACACGGTGCCCGCGTAGGTCATGACGAAACGGTCGGTGGGCGGCTCGGGCAATCCGGCCGGGAAGTCATCGGGATCGTAGCCGTTGGGAATGGTGGTGACGATCTCTGGGCTCAGGAGCTTGAAGCGTTTGAGCAGGCGCTCGCGGAAGGCATCCGTGGCGACCGTGACGGCATCGGCAACGGCCAGGAGCGCGCGTTCGAGGGGCGGCCCGGCCAAGAGGTTGATACGGCCGATCATCTCGTAGCTTTCGCGTAGGGTCGACCACTCGTCGCGGTAGTCGAGGACGATGGCGGTTTTGGGACGTACGCGGGTAACCAGTCCGGCCAGAAACGACGAGAAGGGTGGGGCCGTGATGAAGAGCAGATCGTCAGCCCGGGGATCCCGCAGTCGTCGCGCCAGCGCCAGCGCCACCCCCGGTTGCCACAGCACTTGGGGATCGGGAATGAGGACGTTGCGCGCCATCTTGAGCGCGGAGGCCTTCAACCGGCTGGCCAGATCGTTCGGAGCCTGAAGGCTGTCCGCCCTCCAGGCGGCACTCTTGACGCCGTAACCCGGCTCCAGGGTGGGCGCGCGTAGGACCTCGAGGCCGGGGCGGATGTCGCGTGCGAGGGAGGGATCCTGGAGCGGTACCGATGGGTTGCTGACCGTGAGGACCGCTGGGGTTACGCCGTGGTCGGGCAGGTATTTGGCCAGCTTGAGTACCCGCGCCACTCCCACGCCTCCGGTGGGCGGCCACGCGTAGGTCAAGAGGAGTGCACGCAGGCTGTCTTGGCTTGCTCCCATGGGCATGGCTTCTCCAGTTCTCCCAGCGGATTCGCATTCACCCCGCGCGGCCGGCCTGCTGGCTGGCCAGCCATTCGAATGTGCGGCGCAGTCCCTCCTGCATAGAGACGAGGGGACGCCAACCGAGTTGCCTGAGCCGCGTGTTGTCGAAGCGATTGCCGCCCCACGTGGTGGCGGTCTTGTAGGGCGTGAAGATCGGGGGCAACTGGCCGCGCGAGAACTTGTGGTAGCGCTCCACGAGATGGGACAAGGCCAGCAGCGCCGGGTAGGGCAGGCGCAAGGTGCGCATGGGTTTCACCTTGCGCCGATACTGTTCGAGGAATGCGTCGCAGGTGGGCAGATCGTCGTCGACCACGTTGAAGACGGCGTCCACGGCTTGGGGCCGGCGGCCAGCCAGCACGAGCGCATCGGCGCAGTTGTCGACATAGGTCAGGGGCAGCCTGTTGCGGCCGCCCAGACTCAGGAACACGCCGAATACGTTGAGTCCGACGCGACCGGAGATCGCGGGACCATACGGACCGTAGATGACACCGGGACGCATCACGGTCAGAGGGAATTCGTGCTGCCGGCGGTACTCGGTGAACAGCTTCTCCTGGCGCAGCTTGGCCTGCGAGTACAAATCGCGCTGCTCGGGGTGGCGTTCCAGCGGCATGTCCTCGTCAACGACGCTGCCGCGTGGCTGGGTTGCGGGACCGTAGACTCCGAACGAGCTGACCAGCACGATGCGCGGCTGCGGCTGGCTGGCGACCGCTGCCTGCAGCAGATTGCGTGAGGTCACCACCGTGCCCGAGAAGATGTCGGCAGCGGCCCCCGCCATCGTCGCAGCCAGGTGATGGACCAGGCCCACCTCGGCCAGCGCCGCCGTGGCTCCGTCCACGGTGTTGAGGGTGCCCTCGAAGATCTCCACCCGCGCGTGCGGGTATTGAGCAGCCAACGCCTGCAGATGGTCTCGTCGTGAGCCCGGCCGTACAAAGCAGCGCAGATCGCGCTCGCCGCTCGCGAGGAGGCGGCTGACCAGCGAGCCGCCTAGAAACCCCGATGCTCCGGTCACCAGGACCTTCATCGCGCGCCTCCCATCTGCGGCACCTGCCGAAAGATTTCGTCCAGCATGCCGGAGACGCGCAGGATCTCCCGGTAGGGGATGGGCAAGGGCGCGTCGTTCTGCACGCTGTCGTAGAAGAGGCCGATCAGGTGGTGCAGGCCCGAGAAGTAGTGAAAGTCGGAGCGGGCGAAGCGCAGCACGTTGCGTGAGCCCTCGCGCAGGTAGGCCAGGCCTTGCTGGAACGCGGGCAGGAGGCGCCCCAGGGCGCTGGGCAGCTTCGCGGTGCAATCCAGGGTGACGGTGCGCGCGGCGAAGTCCACATGGGCTGAGTTGTGCGTGCCATAGACGTGCAGGAAATGACCCTGCGGGCGAATATGCGCCGAGAAGGTGCCGTAGCCCGTGGTGCGCTCGCCCTTCACCAACACGCGCAACTCGTCGAGCAGGTTGTCGCGCTCGTCACCGTAACGCTGCGGCCGCAGGGCCGTGGCAAAGGCGTGCACGGCGGGGGGGTCGTCGGGGACGAACTCCGCCACCTTGTTGAACACGTGGTCAATGATGTTCTGGAAGAGCTTGCCGGGCAGGCGGTGCACCCAGTGCCGGCTGTCGGCCAGGAGGGCGCGGCCGAACTGTCCGCTGAGGTCGTAGCCGTAGAAACTCTCGACGTGTACGGGGGTGCCCAGCAGGCCTTGCGTCACCAATTCGCGCAAAGCGCGCGCGGGTGGATCGAAGAATACGGAATGGCCCACCGTGATCTTGCGTTGCGCGGCCTCGGCGGAGGCGATCATCTCGGCCGCCTCGCCCTGATTGAGGGCGAAGGGTTTCTCCACATAGACGTGGCAGCCCGCGGCCAGCGCTGTCTTCGTGAGCATGGCGTGGGACTGGGGCGAGGTCGTCACGTGCACCACGTCGGGCCGCTCGCGGTCGAGGAGCTCGTCGAAGCGGTCGTAGTACCGGGGCAGGCGATATCGACCGGCCAACTGTTCGGCCATGAGAGGTTCGATGTCGCAGACCGCCACGAGGCTGGCGCGGTCGGGCCTCGCCTGAACCGCCTCCACATGGCCGTCGGCGATCTTGCCGCAGCCCACAATTGCCACCTTCAACCGCGCCCCTGTGCTGGTCATGGTTGCATGATGCTCGGGCGGTGCCCGCTATTTCAGTCCGCCCGCGGGCGAGGGCGAGACGCGGGGCCGGTCCCCGCGCCGGAGCCTTACGGCATGACCGTCAGGTCGGCCGTCGTGAAATCGACACCGCCGCGCGAGTCGCGCAGGACCAGCC
>JAEXQJ010000382.1 GCA_023438785.1 Pseudomonadota bacterium | reverse complement strand
CGCTGAACCTGCCCATCAAGGTGTTCCGCGCCGACTTGGGCCACGGCAGCGACCGCGCGACCTTCTCCTTCTCGTCGGAGCAGCGGGTGGACTTTCGCGAGTTGGTGCGCGATCTGGCGGGCCATCTGCACACGCGCATCGAGATGCGGCAAGTGGGCGTGCGCGACGAGGCCAAGCTGGTGGGCGGCATCGGCTCGTGCGGCCGCGAGCTGTGCTGCTCGACCTTCCTGCCGCACTTCGCGCCCGTGTCCATCAAGATGGCCAAGAACCAGCGCCTGGTGCTCAACCCGACCAAGGTGGCGGGCCAGTGTGGGCGACTCAAATGCTGCCTCATGTACGAGGACGCGCAGTACGCCGAGGCCTCCAAGGGTCTGCCCAAGGTCGGCAAATACGTGCAAACCCCCGAAGGCCTGGGCCGCGTGGACGATCTGGAGGTCCTGGCCGGCAAGGTACGCGTGTCTTTCCCCGACCGCCCGCCCGTGACCTTCCTGGCCTCCGAGGTGCAATTGGCGCCGCGGCCGGGCGCGGGTCCTGCCCCCACGAACCGCGCCTCCGCGCCCACGCCGGCCGCCCCCGAGCCTGGCCCCGAGGGTGAGAGCGACGGTGCCCCAGGCCCGGATGATGAGATGCTGGCCCACGACAGCGGGGCCTCCGAGTCCGACGGTACGGCGGGCGAGCCTTCCGAGTCTGACGCCCCGTCGAGCGAGCCCCAAGGCTGACGGGCACGCTCCCCTTGCACGCATGCCGCCCAGCCGCGACGGGCGACCGCGCGATCTGATAGCCTGGGGCCCGTCATGGCCGAAAACTTCTATGTCACCACGCCCATCTACTACGTGAACGCTGTCCCGCACCTGGGCACGTTCTACACGACGGTGGTGGCCGATGCGCTGGCGCGCTTCCACCGCGCCCGCCGGCACGAAACCTTCTTCCTCACCGGCACCGACGAGCACGGTCAGAAGATCGAGCGCATGGCCCGCGAGCAGAACGTCAGCCCCAAGGACTACTGCGACGGGATCGTGGCCAAGTTCAAGGAGACCTGGACCCGGATGGGCATCAGCAATGATCGCTTCATCCGCACCACCGATCCCGATCACCGGGCCGCGGTGGAGGCCATGTGGCAGCGTCTGACCTCCAGCGGTGACATTTACAAGGCCGACTACGACAGCATGTATTGCGTGGGCTGCGAGGCGGCCAAGACCGAGGAGGAAGTGGTGGTGGAGAACGGCGAGAAGCTGTGCCCCATTCACCGCAAGCCGGTGGAGCGCGTGCGCGAGGAGAACTACTTCTTTCGCCTGTCGCGCTACGCGGACAAGCTGCTGGCCCTCTACGAGCAGCCCGGTTTCATCCGCCCCGAGTCGCGCAAGAACGAGGTGACCGAGTTCGTGAAGGGCGGCCTGCGCGATCTGTCCATCTCGCGCACGGCGGTGAAGTGGGGCATCCCCGTGCCCTCCGATCCCAAACACGTGGTGTACGTGTGGCTCGACGCCCTGACCAACTACGTGACCGCGCTGGGCGGCCCCGATCGCGTGCTCACCGACCCGCACAGCCAAAGCCTGTGGGGTGCGTGCACGCACCTCATCGCCAAGGACATCCTGCGCTTCCACGCGGTGTACTGGCCGGCCTTCCTCATGTCGGCGGGGCTGCCGGCGCCCAAGGGGGTCTTCTGCCACGGCTACATCACGGTCAAGGGCCAGAAGATCTCCAAGTCCATCCCCGCCACGCGCGTCGATCCCAACCTCATCGCCGACGCGTTGGGCGCGGACACGCTCCGCTACTTTGTGTTGCGCGAGTACACCCTGGGTGGCGACGGCGACTTCACCTACGAGGCCCTGTTCCAGCGACACGAATCGGACCTGGGCAACGATCTGGGCAACCTGGTCAACCGCACCGTATCCATGGCGCGCCAACTGGGTGAGCAGCTCGACGCCCCCTACCGACCCGGCTACTCGGCCCATGATCCGCTGTCCGAGGAGGAGCTGGTCCTGCGCACCTGTGCCTCCCAGTCCGTGCAGACGGCCACCCAGGCGTGGGAGGACATGCAGCCCTCGCGCGCCCTGGAGGCCACCTGGACCATGATCCGGGCGGCGAACGTGTACCTGGATCGCACGGCGCCCTGGAAACTGAAGAAGGCGGGCCAGCTCCACGAGCTGCGCGAGGTCCTGTCCACCACCTGCGAGGTCATCCGCCGCGCGGCCCTCATGATCACGCCCGCCATGCCCGCCGCGGGCCGCGAAGTCTTGCGCCAGATCGGGCGCGAACAGGACTTTGGCCTGTGGCCCTACGATCAATGGGGCGGCTGGCCGGGCGGCAAGCTGGCCGAGCCCAAGCCCGTCTTCCCGCGCCTGGATCCGGATCGGCAAAAGGAGCTCATCGCGGGCTGGCTCGATCAGACGCCCGCGGCCAGCAAAGCAGCCGCGCCCGCTCCCGCGCCCACGGCCGAGGTGTCCATCGAGGACTTCGCCAAGCTCGATCTGCGCGCGGCCAAGGTGCTGGCCGCCGAGACCGTGCCCAAGACCGAGAAGCTGCTCAAGCTCACCTTGGATCTGGCGGGCGAGACGCGCACCGTGGTGTCAGGGATCGCCGCCGCCTACTCACCCGCCGAGTTGGTGGGCCGCACGGTCCTCTACTTCGCCAACCTCAAGCCAACCAAGATCCGCGGCGTCATGTCCCAAGGCATGATCCTGGCCGCGGGCGGCGACCAGGTCCTCGCCCTGTGCGGCTTCGACCGCGACATCCCGGCCGGAACCAAGGTCAGGTAGGCCTCCGCGGTCTCGATTCACCAAAAGATAGAAACCTCTGATAGGCAGACGAAATGGCATCAGCAAAACCGGTCATTCCCGCGGGCGGCGAGCCCATCACCATGAGCAGCAGTGGCACCTTGCAGGTGCCCGACCAGCCGATCATCCCGTTCATCGAGGGTGACGGCACCGGCCCCGACATCTGGCGCGCCTCGGTGCGCGTGTTGGATGCGGCCGTGGCCAAGGAATTCGGCGGCAAGAAGAAGATCGCTTGGGCCGAGGTCTACGCCGGCGAGAAGGCGAAGAACCTCTTCAACACCTGGCTGCCCGACGAGACCCTGGAGGCCTTCAAGACCTACCTGGTGGGTATCAAGGGTCCGCTGACCACGCCGGTGGGCGGCGGCATCCGCTCGCTCAACGTGGCCATCCGGCAGATGCTCGACCTCTACGTCTGCCTGCGCCCGGTGCGCTACTTCGCGGGCGTGCCCTCGCCGGTCAAGCGCCCCGAGAAGGTCGACATGGTGATCTTCCGCGAGAACACCGAGGACATCTACGCCGGCATCGAGTGGCCCGCCGAATCGCCCGAGGCCCAGAAGGTCATCGCCTTCCTGCAAAACGAGATGGGAGTGAAGAAGATCCGCTTCCCTGCCACCTCGGGCATCGGCATCAAGCCCGTGTCGCGCGAGGGTTCAGAGCGCCTGCTGCGCGCGGCCTTCGACTACGCCATTCGCCACAAAAAGCCCAGCGTGAACATGGTCCACAAGGGCAACATCATGAAGTTCACCGAGGGCGGCTTCCGCGACTGGGGCTACGCCCTGGCCAAACGCGAGTACGCGGGCCGCGTGGTCGGCTGGGACGATTGCGGCGGCAAGCCGGCGGCGGGACAGGTCCTGCTCAAGGACTCCATCGCCGACATCACCTTGCAGCAGGTGCTGACCCGTCCGGAGGAGTTCTCGGTCATCGCCACCATGAACCTCAACGGTGACTACCTGTCCGACGCGCTGGCAGCCCAGGTGGGCGGCATTGGCATCGCCCCCGGCGGCAACATCAACTACATCACCGGCCACGCCATCTTCGAGGCCACGCACGGCACCGCGCCCAAGTACGCCAACCTGGACAAGGTGAACCCGGGCTCCGTCATCCTCTCGGGCGTGATGATGTTGGAGCACCTGGGCTGGCAGGGGGCCGCGGACCGCATCGTCAGGGCCCTGGAGAAGACCATCGCGCAGAAGACGGTGACCTACGACTTCGCCCGCCTCACCGACGGAGCCAAGGAAGTCGCCTGCTCCGAATTCGGCACGCGCATCATCGCCAACCTGTAGTCATCAGGGACTCCGCACGCCAAGCGAGCCAAGGCCCTCCGGGTAGCGCAGGGCCTTGGTCTCCCTCCAGTAGCGCCGCAGGATCCATTGATCGCTGGGGGAGGGCATGCTGGCCGTGCCGACGATCATCACCGAGCCCCCGGGCGGGTGCGAGCCTGTCCAGTCGTAGTAGTCGGGCAGGCCGAAGCCGTGGCCGATCTCGTGGATGGGGATCACGGCGGCGGCCTCGCTGGACAGGCTGTCGAGGAAGGCGCGCACGGGCATGCGCAGCCCCCATTCGCCGCCCACGGCCGTGGCACGCGTCAGCGAGGGCAGCTTGTCGTCGATCCACAGGGCGTAGTCGAAGTGACCAGCCTGGCCGCCGGGGCACTCAGGAAACTCGTGACTCCAGTTGAGGAAGAAGCCGCAGGTGCGCGGGCACTTGGGTTCGCCCTCGCTGTCGGTTTCGGTGTACACGGGCCACGTCCCCGCGGGGAGAAGCGACTCCTGACCCGGCTTGACCGCATAACCGCTGACCCGCACCTTCACGTGCGGATAGGGAAAGCAGTCGTAGGGGTAGAGCAGGCTGAACCAGAGGTTGAACCACCTCTCCATGGCAGGCCCGATCTGGTCGCGCACGGCGGTGCTCATGGGGACTGAAGCGCCCCAGCGCACGCACACGTTGAGCTCGCCCTCGCCTTTCATGGCCGCATCGAAGAGCCAGCCCTGGCGATTCGTCATCTTTTCCTTGCTGCCCTCCCAGCTCTCATCGATCCACGCCGCCACGCTGCTGGGCGGCTCGGACACGTCGCAGGTTTGGGACGTGTCCCCCGAGGCGCCGGGCTCCGTGGGTTGATGCCAATCGGCCGCGCCGCCGTAGTCGTGCGCCGCCGATCGATCCGGATCGTAGGCGAGCGCGGGGCCTTCATCCAAGGGGGCGTGCGCGCGGGAACCGCAGCCGGCCAGCAAGAGGGCCAGCAGCGCATAGCAGGGTCGCTTGTTCATGTGAATTGCGTCGCTCCCGGGGAGCGAGCGCTGGAGAGTACGACTCACTTCGGGTCATGCCAGCGCGACCGACGCCCGCGACGAGTCAGCGACCCGCGAGCGCGGCGAAGGCCATGGCGACCGCCTCTTCGGCGCCGCTGGCGTGCGGCAGCTTGGGCCCGGCGCCATCGATGGAGCACGACCACGACGCGAGCAACACGACGGGCCTGCCCAGCTTGAGGGCCAGCCCGATCTCCGACAGCGTGCCGAAGCCGCCGCCGATGGCGATGATGGCGTGGCTGGAGCACACGTTGATCCAGTTGCGCGCCTCGCCCATTCCCGTGAACACGGCCACGTCGATGAACGCGTTGGGCGGGCTCTCGCGTTCGTCCTTGCCGGGCAGCACGCCGAGGGTCAGCCCGCCTGCCGCGCGGGCCCCGCGCGCGGCGGCCTCCATGACGCCGCCGCGACCGCCGCACAGAAGCGTGGCCCCGCGCGCGGCCACACCCCGGCCCACGTCCTCGGCCACGCGTCCCAGCTCGGGATCGCAGGCGGCGGGGCCCATGACGCCGATGACGATGCGGCGGGTTGGCGAGGTGCTGGCCATGGATGCTGCACAAGGTCTACCCCGAATTCGCCGCACGCCGGAAGGGGGCACGAAGGCCCCTGGCCCGCAAAAAGAGTGGCCCGCGCCCGCTTCTCGACGGATGCTTGCCGCTTTCTGACCATGTCCGCTCAGTTGCAGAAGCTGCTCGCCTCGCTCCGCCGCGCGTGCAAACCAGGGGTTTGGTCCAGCGGTGTCAACCTGGTCCGCGCCGGTGCGGTGGCGGTCGAGTCACGCAACGACGAGGAGATCGTCCTACGCGTGCGCGCCCATGGCCACGCCGTCCCGCCCAGCGTGGTGCTCTATCCGGGCGAAAACGAGTGGGACTGCGACTGCTCGGGTCGGCTGCGCCCCTGCGAGCACCTGGCCGCTGCCGCCATCGCCCTGGGCCAGGACCAGGCCGCCGCCTCGGGCGCCAGCGAAGCCAAGGCCGTGCCCAAGGCCGAGGAGACCTGGGCGCGCGTGGTCTATCGCTTCTCGCAAGCCGACGGTGGGTTGCAGTTGCGCCGCTTCGTGGTACGCGGCGACGGCAGCGAAACGGCACTGGACGGCACTCTCTCGGCCCTGCTCTCGCGCCCCGCCGAGGCACGCAACCTGCAGGTCGAGCAATACGATCTGCAGGCCGATCGCCTGCTCGAATCAGGCAGCCGCGCCGTGCTGCCCCCCTCGAAGACCGATGCGCTGGTGCGCGTGCTGGTGGGGGCTCGCCTCGTCTTCCTCGACGGCCGCGAGGTGGCCATGTCCGAGGAGGAGATCCTGCCGCGAGCCGTGGTGGAGGACCGGGGCGAGGACGTGGTGGTCACCATCACGCGCGATCGCCGCATCACCGCCGTCCCCAGCGCGGGCATCGTGCTGGCCGGAGAGGCCCTGGCCCGCCACGGCGAGATCGAGCTGTGCGGGGCCTGGCTGCAGAACCTGCCCATCGTCAAGGCCTACGCGCGGGCCCAGTTCGGTGAGCTGACCACGCGCCTTTTGCCCGACCTGTCCCGCCGCATGGCCGTGGAGGTGCGCAGCCGCCGCCTGCCGCGCATCGTGCGCGGCGTGGCTCCGCGCATGATCCTCGACATGAGCCAGGTGGGCACATCGCTCTCGGTGCTGCCCAAGCTGGTCTACGGCAATCCCCCGTGCGCGCGCATCGACGACGGCCGCATGGTGCACTTGGGGGGCGGCGTGCCCCTGCGCGACGAGCCGGCCGAGCGGCGCCTCATCGAAAAGCTGCGCGGCGATCTGGGCCTTCTGCCCGGACGACGCTGCACCTACGAGGGAGCGGATACAGCTCGCTTCGTGGACAAGGTGAAACGGTGGCGTGGCGATCTGGCGGGTGACGGGGCCCGCATGTTGGGCGCGCGCGTGCACCTGGAACCCAACCTGCGCATGCGTGAGCTGTCCAGCGACGCGGCCGTGCCGCAGATCGGTTTCGATTTCACGTTCACCGTGGTGGGCGACAGCGACGGGGATACGCGTGCCCTGGGGCCGGGAACGCACACCGCCGACGCCAACGCCGTTCTGCGCGCCTGGCAGGACGGGCTGGGCCTGGTCCCGCTAGACGGCGGCGGGTTCGCCCCCCTGCCCTCGGCCTGGCTCAACAAACACGGCGAACAGTTGGCGCGGCTTCTCGCCGCTCGCGCCGCGGACGGCCGCCTGGCCACGCACGCCCTCCCCGCCCTGGCCACCCTGTGCGCCGATCTGGATCAGCCGCCGCCCGCGGGCCTGGAGAGGCTGGCCCCCCTGGCCGAGACCTTCGAGCGCTTGCCCGAGGCGGCCCTGCCTGCCGATCTGCGCGCCAGCCTGCGCCCGTACCAGCGCGTGGCCGCCAACTGGCTGAGCTTCCTGCGCGGCGTGGGCCTGGGCGGCGTGCTGGCCGACGACATGGGTCTGGGCAAGACCATCGAGGCCATGGCCGTGTTCGCGGCGGGCAAGCCCACCCTGGTCGTGGCGCCCACCAGTGTGCTGCCCAACTGGCTGGCCGAGTTGGCGCGCTTCCGGCCCGGGTTGCGGGTCAACGTGTACCACGGCCCCGCGCGCAAGCTGGACGACGCGGAGGTGGTCCTCACCACCTACGCCATCTTGCGTTTGGACAACGCCGAATTGGCCGCCCGCCGCTTTCACACGGCGGTGCTCGACGAGGCGCAAGCCATCAAGAACCCGGACAGCCAGGTGGCGCGCGCCGCCTTCGCCCTCAATGCGGAGTTCCGCGTGGCCATGACCGGCACGCCCGTGGAGAACCGGCTCGATGAGCTGTGGAGCCTCATGCATTTCGCCAACCGGGGGCTTCTGGGTGGACGGCGCGATTTCGACGACCGCATCGCCCGCCCCATCGCGGACGGCGTGCCCACCGCTGCCGCGCAACTGCGCCAGCGGATTCGCCCCTTCGTGCTCCGCCGACGCAAGGCCGAGGTGGCGCCCGAGCTGCCGCCGCGCACCGAGGCCACCCTCACGGTCACCCTCGACGAACACGAGCGCACCCTCTACGACGCGGTCCGCGCGGCCAGCCAGGCCGATCTGGTGGCGGCCCTGGGGGCCAGCGACGGCAAGGGCCTGGACGTGATGAAGGCCCTCGAGCTCCTGCTTCGCCTGCGCCAGGCGGCCTGTCACCCGGCGCTTTTGCCCGGCCAGAAGGCCGCCACGTCGTCCAAGGTGGAAGCCCTGCTCGAAGCCCTGGATACGGCTGCGGCCGACGGGCACAAAGCCCTGGTCTTCTCCCAGTGGACCTCCCTGCTCGACTTGCTCGAACCGGCGCTCAACGAGGCGGGGATCCCGTTCGCCCGCCTGGACGGTTCGACCCGCGACCGCGGTGAGGTCGTGGCGCGCTTCCAGGCCGACGACGGTCCGCCGGTCATGCTCATCTCGCTCAAGGCCGGCGGCACGGGGCTCAACCTGACGGCCGCCGACCACGTCTTCCTGGTGGACCCCTGGTGGAACCCGGCCGTGGAGGACCAGGCCGCCGACCGCGCCCACCGCATCGGCCAGGACCGGCCCGTGTTCGTCTACCGCCTGGTCGCGGCAGGCACGGTGGAGGAGCGGATCCTGACCCTCCAGGAGAAGAAACGCGCCCTGGGCGAGGCCGCCTTGGGCGAGGGCGGCGCGGCGGCTTCGCTGACGCGGGAGGATCTGCTCGCTCTTCTTGCGTAGTTAGGGGTTTTCACCCCACACCCAGCCGTGCCATCATGGCCGCCGCCGGAGGAACCCACATGCGCAAGACCGTTGGCCTTTTCTTCGTCTCCCTGATGTTCGCGGCGGGCTCGGCGCACGCCCAGGGGACCTTCCTTGAGGACGGATTCAGTGGAACCGGAATGACGGTGGGCGCGGGAATGATCAAGGACGCCTGGACCGCGTCGTTCATTCCCAGCTACTCGTACCGGGGCGCCTTCGACGTGGGATTGGACGTCACGCGCTTCGACTACACGGGCGGCGACGCCAAGAATCTTTGGGCCCTGGGCCTGACACCCTTTGCGCGCGCCTACCTGACGCGATCAGAGGATGGCCCCCTGCCCGTGTCCATCGCGGCCGATCTGGCCGTGCAGAAGCGCATCTACTTCGGCAACGGGAACGCCCCCAACCCCGACGGCTGGGGGCTCCTGGCCGGCGGTGCCGTCTTCCGTCGCGTGGAATTTACCGACGGACTGACGGGCATCCCCGAGCTGGATCTGGCGTACGACATGAAGGCCATCACCTGGCACAGCTCGTCGTCGGACCAGAAAGCCTCGGCCCGGGGCAAGGGCCAGGTCACCGAGTACAAGCACGACGTCCGCGCTGTCATGCGCCTGAACATGGCCATTCGCCGCGGCGACCTGCTGTACACGCTCTCGCCTTACTTCGGATACGAGAACGTGGGCATCGCCGGCATGAACGTCGGCATGATCTTCTAGCGCGAGGGCATCGGCGAGCGCGCTTGCGCGGAGCCTGTTCCCC
The DNA here is from genome assembly GCA_023438785.1 of Pseudomonadota bacterium. Taxonomy (GTDB): domain Bacteria; phylum Myxococcota_A; class Polyangia; order Fen-1088; family Fen-1088; genus Fen-1137. The sequence continues at coordinate 17,869 of JAEXQJ010000382.1, read as the reverse complement.
CTTTCGACAGCCGGCGGTGTACCGATGGGCGGGCTGGCCGCGAAGTGACTCGACGGCACCGAGAAGCGGATGCTAGAGAGTCCTGCCACCGGCGGTCGGCGAGCTCATCGAGACCGCCGGGCGCACTAGCCCCCTGAATTTCGGAGTACACATGGCCGTGGAAAGAACGTTCGCGATCGTCAAACCCGACGCGGTGGCCAAGAATGCCATCGGCGCCATCCTCGCCGAGATCGAGAAGTCCGGCCTGCGCATCATTGGCTTGCGCTACCTGCGTATGACCAAGGCGCAGGCGGAGGGCTTCTACGGCGTGCATCGCGAGCGGCCCTTCTTCCCCAACCTGGTGGCCTTCATGACCTCGGGCCCGTGCGTGGTCATGGCCCTAGAGGGCGACAATGCCATCAGCCGCTGGCGGCAGTTGATGGGCTCCACCGATTCGACCAAGGCCCCGGCCGGGACCATCCGCGCCTCGTTCGGCACCAGCATGGAGCGCAACGCGGTCCACGGCAGCGACGCCCCTGAGACGGCCCGCTTCGAATTGAGCTGGTTCTTCGCGGGCTCCGAGTTGGGGCAAGCGTAGTTCGGGCTGACCACCGTCGCGCGTCGGGCGTCCCGCGCCGGGCGCATGACCGGCGCTATACTCCCTGGGTTTTGGACCTCCGATCGCTCACCATCGCGGAAATCCGGACGTGCGTTGCACGTCGGGGTGAACCGCCGTTTCGTGCCGAGCAGGTCTTCCGCTGGTTGCACGGGCCCGGCCCCGGGGGCGTGGGCAGCGTGCGCGACGCGGAGGCCTGCACCAACGTGCCGCGTGCCCTGCGCGAAGCCCTGCTGGCCGATTCCCCGCTGCAGCCGCTCACCCGCGACGCGGTGATTGAGTCGGCGGATGGCACACGCAAGTTCCGCTACCGCACCCACGATGGCCGCTTCATCGAGTCGGTGCTGATTCCCGACGACAAGCCCGAGCGCAGCAAGCTCACCTTGTGCGTGTCGTCGCAGGTGGGCTGTGCCATCGGCTGCGCCTTCTGCGCCACGGCGACCCTGGGCCCGGGCCGCAATCTCTCGGCCAGCGAAATCGTCGAGCAGCTCTACTGGGCCATGGAATATGCCGGCCAGAAACCCACCAACGTGGTGTTCATGGGCATGGGCGAGCCGCTGCACAACCTCGACGGTGTGACGCGCGCCCTGGCCATCATGGAGCATCCCTGGGGCGCCGGCCTGTCGCCCCGACGTCTCACCGTATCCACGTCGGGCATCGTGCCGGGCATCGAGCACCTGGGAGGGCTGCAACCGGCGCCCAATCTGGCCATCTCACTGAACGCCACCACCGACGACGTGCGTGAGCGGATCATGCCCATCAACCGACGCTGGAACATCGAGGCCCTGCTGGAGGCCGCGCGCCACTTCCCCTTGGCCCATCACCGCCGCATCACCTTCGAGTACGTTCTCCTGGCCGGAGTCAACGACAGTGACGAGGACGCCGCCCGTCTGCCACGCCTGCTGCGCGGCATCCCCAGCAAGGTCAACGTCATCCCCTACAACCCGGTGGCGGGTCTCGGTTTTCGCCGGCCCGACGACGAGCGCGTGATGGCCTTCCAGAATGCGGTTCGGCGCGACGATCTGCCGGTCTACATCCGCACGCCCCGGGGCGACGACGCCGCAGCCGCGTGTGGCCAATTGGCGGCGCGCGCCCCGGATGCTCCCATCCCGCTGCGAAGGGGTTGCGCCTCGTGAGCGGTGGCAAGCACGTGGGGGCCGATCCGCTGACCAGCCTGGTGGCCGACGAGCTGCGCGCGGTGGAGGCGTGCCTGGCCGAGCGGATCGAAAGCCCGGTGGGCCGCATCCCCGAGGTGGGCGGCCATCTCCTGGATGCGGGCGGCAAGCGCCTGCGGCCCCTGATCGCGGTCCTGGCCAGCCGGGCCGCGGACGCGCCCCTCGACGTGGCGGTGGCCGTGGGCTGTGCTGCCGAGCTCATTCACACGGCCACGCTCTTCCACGACGACGTGGTGGACGAGGGCTCGGTGCGCCGAGGCCGCCCGGCCGCGCGCATGGCCTTCGGCAACGGCGTGGCGGTCCTGGTGGGCGACTTTTGTCTGGCGCGCGGCCTGGGCCTGATTGCCGAGACGGGCGTGCACAGCGTGATGCGCAGCTTCGCCACGGCGGTCACCGAAATGGCCGAGGGAGAGGTGGCCCAACTGGAGGCCGCGGGCAATCCCGACGCCAAGCTCGAAGACTATTACGCCGTCGTGGATCGCAAGACGGCGGCGCTCATCGCCTGGTGCGCGCGCGTGGGCGGCGTGCTGCCCGAGCCGATCAACGGCGCCCTGGAACGCTACGGCCGCGGCGTGGGACGGGCCTTCCAGATCGCGGACGATCTGCTCGACTGCACGTCGGACGAGACGGTGACCGGCAAGTCCGCCGGACGGGACCTGCAGGAGGGCAAGATCACCCTGCCCGTCATCTTGGCCTCCCACGACCCCAGGGTGCGCCAGGCCTTGCGCGAGCGGATGGACGAACACGGGATGTCGGCCCAGGCCGCGGCGGAGATCCTCGGCCTGGTGCGCGCCGCGGGTGGCACCGAGCGGGCCCACGCGACCGCGCAAGCCTTGGCGAGCCAAGCCATCGCCGAGTTGAAGCCGCTTCCCGCCTCGCCCTACCGAGACGCGCTGACCACCCTGGCCAGGTTGTGCGTCGACCGGGTGACGTGATGACCGGCGCGGATCCCTCGACCGACGTAAGGCGTATGTTCGACCGGATTGCACGCCGGTACGACCGGGCCAACCGCCTCATGTCCATGGGCATCGACCTGCGCTGGCGGCGCCAGGCCCTGCGCGCCCTGCTCGCCGATCTCGGCCCCGCTCCGCGCATGCTCGATCTGGGCGCGGGCACGCTGGATAGCAGCCTACAAATGCTGCGCATTACACCACGCGCACGGGTGGTGGCCGCGGACTTCGCGCGACAGATGCTGCTGGCTGGGCGCCACAAGCCAGGTGCACAGGCGGTGACGACCCACGCGGCTGATGGTCACTGCCTGCCCTACGGCGCGGGCGTGTTCGATGGGGCCTTCTCCGCCTTCTGCGTGCGCAACCTGCGCGAGCGCGCGGTGGCCTTGGCCGAATTGCGGCGCGTGGTGCGACCGGGTGGCCGCATCGCCATCCTGGAGTTCTTCCGTCCCGTGCGCTCCCGGCCCTTGGTGGATGGGCTGTGGAATCGTCGCGTGTTGCCGCTCATCGGCTGGGCGGTCAGCGGCGATCGGGACGCCTACCGCTACCTGCCCGACTCCATCACCCGTTTCGCCAGCCGCGCCGAGTTCGAGGACGAGCTGCGCGCCGCCGGCTTCTCGCAGATCAGCGGACGCGACTTCTTCCCGGGCGCGGTGGCCTCGCTGGTGATGGCGCGATGAAGCTGCTGGTCGCGGTGACGGGCGCCTCAGGCTCGCTGTACGCGCAGCGCCTGCTGCGCGCCTTGGCCGAGGCCGCCGTGAACGCGACCGTGTGCTTCTCGGAAAAGGGCCGTGAGGTCTGGAAGCACGAGTTGGGCAGCGATGCGCAGGTGCCCTTCGCCTGTCACGCGTCGACGGATTTCTACTCGCCCTTCGCCTCGGGCTCGGCCCTGTGGGACGGCGTGGTGGTCATCCCCTGCTCCACCGGTCGCATGGCGCGCATCGCCCAGGGCCAGTCGGAGGATCTCATCAGCCGCGCCGCCGACGTGGCCCTCAAGGAGCGCCGCAAGCTCATCCTCGTGGTGCGCGAGACGCCGCTCTCTCTGCTGCACATCGAAAACATGGCAACCCTGACCCGGGCGGGCGCCGTGATCCTGCCGGCCTGCCCGTCGTTCTATTTCCGGCCCACCACGCCGGAGTCTCTGGCCGACACGGTGGTGGCGCGTGTCCTTGATCAACTCGGCATCGCGCACACCCTGTCCGAGCGCTGGGGTGACCACAAGGAGACGCCCTGATGTCCGATGATCTGTACGCCCTGGGGCGCGCCGCCGTGGCCGCGGCCAAGTCTGCCCACGCGGGCAAGGGCTTCTTCGCCTGTGCCCGCCGCTTGCTGCCCACGGGCTGGCGAGGCAGCGATGGCGCGGGCTGCTCGTGGGTCGAGGAGGCCGACGTGGACGCGCTGGGTGGCCTCAGGGCCCTGTGCGCCGCCGGCGTCGACACGTTTCTGGCTAGCACCGTCGAGGGCGCGGCCCAGGCCACGCACCTGGGCCTGCGCACGCTCCTTCGTCTGCCGCTGGCCGAGCTCTCGGGCATCGATCGCCTGAGCGCGCAGGTGCGCGAAGGCCTGCTTCTCGATGGCGTGGTGCCCACGCCCGAGGGTGAGCCGTCGGGGCTCGCCACCTTGATCTTCGTGGCCCGTTGTCGCCTGGAGCTCCAGGTGCCGCACGTGGTGGCCGACCTACGGGGTCTGGGTCACAAGCTGGGCCAACTGTGCCTGGGTTTCGGCGCGGACGAGTTGTTCGGCCCCATCGTTCCCGAACGCCCTCTGCGCCTGGGCGCCCACGCGGGCAACACGGAGATCACGCGGGCCGAGGCGGCGCGCCTGCTCCATGGCGCGGGCTTGCGCCCCTGCGAGCGCTTGGCCGATGGCACCGTGACGGAGGTGGCGCTGTGAACCTGGGGACCGTGCGCGACAAGATCGAGGCGGGCGAGCCGCTGTCCTTCGAGGACGGTGTGGCCCTGTACGCCCATCCCGATTTGCTGGAATTGGGCGGGCTGGCCAACCGCGTCCGCGAGCGGCTCTACGGTGCGCACACGACCTTCAACCGCAACCTGCACATCAACCCCACCAACGTCTGCGTGGCCGCCTGTCGCCTGTGTTCGTTCTCGCGCCGCCAGGCCACTGACGCGGGCGCCTACACCATGACCCTGGACGAGGCGTGGTCCAAGCTGCGCGCGCGCCTGGACACCGACCCCAAAGTCACCGAGGTGCATATCGTGGCGGGCTTGAACGAGGCGCTGCCCTTCGCGTACCACACGGACCTGCTCGCCGGCCTCAAACGCATTAAGCCTGACATCCACCTCAAGGCCTACTCGGCGGTGGAGATCTTTCAATTCCACAGACAGTACGACCTGACCGTGCAGGAGGTCCTCACGCTCCTGCGCGACGCGGGCTTAGATTCCATGCCGGGCGGCGGGGCGGAGATCTTCGCGGCGCGCGTGCGCCAACGTATCTGCCCGGGCAAATGCGACGCGGATCAATGGCTGCAGGTGCACCGCACGGCGCATGGCCTGGGAATCAGATCCAATTGCACCATGCTCTACGGCACGTTCGAGACTTTGGAAGAACGCGTGGACCACATGCTGCGCCTGCGCGGCCTGCAGGCCGAGACGCGCGGGTTCCAGGCCTTCATCCCCCTGGCGTTTCATCCCGCGCACAATTCCCTGTCGCATCTGCCCGGCCCCACGGCGGCCGACGATCTGCGCACCATGGCCGTGGCGCGCCTGCTGCTGCACAACATCCCTCACATCAGGGCCTACTGGGTGTCACTGGGCCTGAAGACGGCGCAGACCGCGACCTGGTTTGGGGCCGACGATCTGGACGGCACCGTGCAGGAAGAGCGGATCTATCACGAGGCGGGCTCGGACACGCCGCGGGCCCTCTCGCCCGCCGAGATCGCACGCGTGATTCGCGATGCGGGCCGCGTGCCGGTGGAGCGCGACACCCTGTACAACGCGCTCGGGGAGGCCGCATGAACCGCCTCCGTTTGGCCGCCGTGTCGTTTCTCAACGCGCGGCCCATCACGTACGGCATCGAGAGGGGCTTGGTCGGCCGGGAGCGTTTCGACCTGTGCCTCGATCTGCCGTCTCGTTGTGCCGCGGCGGTGACCGCGGGCCAGGTCGATTTGGCGCTCATGCCCTTGGCGGCCTACGCGGCTTCCGAGCAGGATCTGCGCATCGTGCCGGGCATCGCGGTGGCCGCCTGGGGCGATGTACGCACGGTGGTGCTGGTGGGCCAGGTGCCCTGGGAGGAGATGACCGAGATCGCCCTCGACGGGGCCTCACGCACCTCGCAGATGCTGACCCGCCTGCTCACCCGAGACCGCGGCCTCGCTCCCACGTTCACGGAAGTGGAGCACGACCACATCGTGGAGGCGGTGGCGGGCACACGGGGCGCGCTCATCATCGGCGACACGGGCCTCGACATCGAGGGGCGCTTCCCCTATCTGTACGATCTGGGGCGGCAGTGGCGGGACCGCGTGGGCCTGCCGTTCGTGTATGCCGTGTGGGCCGGACGCTCCGGGGCGGTGCAGCCCGAGGACGTGGCCATGTTGCAGGAGAGCCTGCGTCTGGGCCTGGAGAAGCGCACCGAGATCGCGCGCCAGTTCGCCGCCGAGCACGGCCTGCCCGTGGGCCTGTGCGAGAGCTACCTGCGCGACAACATCCGCAACGAATTGGGTGCCCACGAGATCTCGGGGGCGGATGCCTTTCTGGCCCGCAGCCACGAGGCCGGGCTGCTGCCGCGGCGCCGCTCGGTGCGCCTGTACGTCGGCCGGCCCGCGCCCCGGCCCACGGCGCGACCGGCGCGCTCCCTGGACAGCCTGCTCAGCGACGGGGCCGCGGGTCGACAGCTCACCTTCGACGAGGGGCTGCGCCTGTACGACCAGGCCTCGCTCATGGACCTCGGTCAGGCGGCGGATGCGCGTCGGCAGGCCCTGCACCCCGAGGGCGTGGTCACGTACATCATCGACCGCAACGTCAACTACACCAACGCCTGTGTGACCTGCTGCCAGTTTTGCAACTTCTTCCGTCCGCCTGGCCACGCCGAGGCCTACACGCTGTCGCGCGAGGTGATCGCCCAGAAGCTGCAAGAGACGCTGGATCTGGGCGGCATCCAGGTGCTCCTTCAAGGTGGCATCAACCCCGAGTTGTCGCTGGCCACCTACGAGGGCCTGTTCCGTTTCATGAAGACGGAGTTCCCGCGCATCGCCATCCACGGCCTCTCGCCCGAGGAGATTCGTTACCTGAGTGAGAGGGAGAACCTGAGCATCACGGCGGTGCTGGAGCGGCTGGTGGCCGCGGGGCTGGATTCCGTGCCGGGTGGCGCGGCGGAGATCCTCGACGACGAGGTCCGCGGCCGCATCTCGCCCCACAAGTGTTCGGCCGCCACCTGGATCGAGGTCATGCGCCAGGCGCACCGCTTGGGTCTGCGCACCACGGCCACCATGGTCTTCGGCTTCGGCGAGCAGCCCCGGCACCTGCTCGGCCACCTGGACAAGGTGCGCACTCTGCAGGACGAGACGTCGGGGTTCACGGCCTTCATCTGCTGGTCTTTCCAGGCCGAGGGCACCAAGCTGCCTTTGCGCGACGACACGGGCGCGCTTCGCTATCTGCGCGTGCTCGCCCTGGCGCGCCTCTACCTGGACAACGTCCCCAACCTGCAGGTGTCCTGGGTCACCATGGGCCCGGCAGTCGGACAAGTGGGTCTGCGCTTTGGCGGCAACGACTTCGGGTCGGCCATGATCGAGGAGAACGTGGTGGCCAGCGCGGGTACGGTGTTCAAGGTCTCGGCCGGCGACATCGAGCGATATGTGCGGCAAGCCGGCTTCACCCCTCGCCGGCGTAACATGCGGTACGAGTTGATCTAGGGGCACACGTGACCTCCCCACCGACTCTCCCGGCCCGGCTCGTCAGCGCGCCTTGGGTCTTCCCCATCATCATCCCGGCCCTGGCGGAGGGCGCCGTCGTCCTGGATGCGGACGATCGCATCGTCGCGGTGGGCACGCGCGCGGACCTGCGCCGGCAATTCCCGCACATCCCCGAGGAGCGAGGCGAAGGCGCCCTGCTGCCGGGCTTGGTCAACGCGCACACACACCTGGAGCTCTCGGTGCTCTCCGGACGCGTGCCGGGTGGGGCGGGCCTGGTCCCGTGGGCCATGCAGGTCGGGCGCGAGGGCATGCGCTTCCAGGTCGAGCAGAAGTACGACGCGGCCGCGCGCGCCGCCCTGGCGGTGCACGGGTTCGGCACGGCGGCCGTGGGCGACGTGGGCAACTCGCTGCTGGCCGTCTCCGAGATCGGCAGCGCGGAGCTGCGCGGTCTCTTTTTCCACGAACTGCTCGGCTCGCGCGACGTGGCTACCGGCGACGCCCTGGCCGATGCCGAGGACGAGCGTCAGGAATTCCTGGGTCAGGAAGACTGGCCCGCCGGCCTGGGCTACGTGCCCGCGCCGCACGCGCCCTACTCGGCGGACCCCGAGCTCCTGCGCCGCATCTTCGCCGCCGCCGCGGCCGCTGGCCAGCCCACCACCATTCACGCCGCGGAGGATGCGGATGAGGTGCGGCTCCTGCGTGACGGTACCGGGCGTTGGGCCGAGATCCTCGCGCGCATGGGCGTGCCGGCCGGCTCGCGCACGCCGGGGTCGGGCCCGGTGGCCTACCTAGCCTCCTTGGGCGCCTTTGCGGGGCCGCGGCCCCCGCTCCTTGTCCACATGGTCCACGCCAGCGCCGAGGACGTGGCGCTGACCCTGCAACACGGGGCCTCCGTGGTGCTGTGCCCCCGCTCCAATCTGCACATCGGTGGCCAGCTCGCGGATGTGCCCGCCCTCCTGGCCGCCGGCGTCCGGCTGGCCCTGGGCACGGACAGCCTGGCCTCGGCCCCGGACCTGTCGCTGTGGGGCGAGATGGCCGTGCTGGCCCAGCGTTTTGCCCACATCGCGCCCGAGACCTGGCTCGACGCGGCCACGCGCGGCGGGGCCAGAGCGCTTGGCCTGGATCACCTGGGCACGCTGGCGCCGGGGCAGCGCCCGGGGCTCATCGACGTGCAACCGGCAGATGCGGGAGAGCCGGGAGCCGCGCTGGTGCGCAACCCGCAGCCCCGAGTTCGTTGGCTGGCGCGCGCATGAAGCGACCGCTCGCTGCCCTCCTGACCTTCGGGCGCATGGTGAAGTTCAGCCACACCGTGTTCGCCCTGCCCTTTGCCTTGGCATCGGCGGCCATGGCGGCACACGGGCACGGCGTCACCCTCGGACAAATCGCGGCCATCCTCCTGGCCATGGTGGGAGCGCGCACGGCGGCCATGGGCTTCAACCGCATCGTGGACCGGCGCATCGATGCGGCCAATCCGCGGACCGCCGGCCGCGAGCTTCCGACGGGCCAGGTCAGCCTGACCGCCGCGGCCGTGCTCACCGGCGCCAGCGCCGCGCTGTTCGTGGGTGCCGCCGCCTGGTTGGGGCCGCTGTGCCTGCGGCTCGCGCCCGTGGTGCTGTTCTTCGTGTTCGGGTATTCGTTCACCAAGCGCTTCACCTGGCTGTGTCACCTGGCGCTGGGATTCGCCATCGGCATGGCGCCCGTGGGCGCGTGGATCGCGGTGCGTGGTGACCTGGGCGCGCCCGCGTTGTGGCTGCTGCTGGCCGTGACCACCTGGATCGGCGGCTTCGACATCCTTTACGCCCTGGCTGATCGCGAATTCGATCGCCAGGCCGGAATCCGTTCCATCCCGGCTCGTTTCGGCGTTCGCGCCGCGCTCGCGCTTTCGGGCCTAGCCCACGTGGGCAGCGTGGTGGCCTTGTTCATGGCCGGCCTGGCCGCTCATCTGGGCGGGATCTACTTCGCCGGCGTGCTGGCGGCCACCGCCATGCTGATTTGGGAACACGCCATCGTGCGCCCCTCGGATCTCTCCCGTCTCGACGTGGCCTTTTTCAACCTCAACGGGTACGTGTCGGTCGTCTACCTCGTTGCCACGTTGCTCGACGTCGTCCACTGAGCGTCCCCGGCGGCTCACCCGCGGGCCGGGTGCAGAAATGAATCGGGCGTTGCAGGAGCCAGGAATGGAGATGGAGAGCGTCTTCGACGAGGTGTTCCGGTTGACGATCGCGAGGACGATGTCCCCCGCGGGGCCCTTGTACGCTGAGACATCGACGCCACTCGTCGGGTTTTTGGTGGCATCCACGCGAACGAAACCAGGGCGAATGAGCTTCGAGTACTGCGCCATGCAATACCCACGTTTGCTGATCTGCCCGTTCTCCTTGAGGGGCCCGTGCTTTCGGCGGATGTACCACCACGTGTACAGGTTGAACTGCGCCTCGACCTGTCGACGCACTCATGCGGCAAGGAGGCAAGCAGCATCGGTGCTTGGCCGGCCCAAGGGCCCCCCGATACACTGCCCACGCGCATGCGATGTACGCGGTGCACAGGGCTTCGATGGCCCGCCTGTCTGGGCGCGTTGGCCCTGGTGGCCTGCCTGCCAACGGGGGATGCTCCCGCGGGGCGACATGTCATCGCGGACCGCACGCTGAGCGCCGTGCAGTTCTCGCCGACCGAGCAGGAGGGCGTGCCGTCCTACCTGCTCGTGAGCGGGCCCGTGTACACGGAGGCTGTACCCGACGGCGGAGTGGCCTCCCCCGGGGCGATGACCGTGCGAGACCTCTATGAGGTACCTGAGGGCGACCCGGCCCATTCGCCGATGACGCTAGCCGCCGCGCGCCCCGTGGTGCGCGGTCGGCCCGAGCTCGCCGGGACCCGTAAGGGCGAGCCCCAAGGCGAGGCCGTTCTGGCCGACAGCCTGGGCCGGCTGGTCGTCATCCACCGCCGACCGAACAACAGCGACCCCACCGCCTTCCAACTCTCTCGCGTCGATCTGGCGAGCCACAAGCTCGTCCCGCTCACGTCCTTCGCGCTCAACGCTTCGAGCAGCCCGCGGCTCAGCCTCTCGCCCTGGCGCACCCGCGCGGTCCTGGCCACGCCCAACCTAGAGGTCTTCGAGCTGGAGAACCAGCGCGCGTGGATTGAGGTCAACTGCAGTTGGCTGTTCTGGGACGAGGACCTCTATTACTCGACCTACAACGTCGCGAGGCAACGATTCGAGGTGGGGCGCCTCCAACCGCATGGCCGCCCCGAGGTGTTGGCCGCCGCCGAGATGGTCACGCCCTTCGCCCTTGGCCCGTCAGAGGCGAACGCGGACCTCGAAATGCGGATCCTCCTCAAACGCGAGCCGGACGCCTTCCTGGTCCTCGACCCGAAAAGCGGCAGGCAGACGGACCTGTCCGTGTCGCCAAAGGATGTCGCCGTGTCACCAAGCGGCCGCTGGATGAGCGGGACGATCCACGATGCCGCCTCAAACCAGGACCTGCTCGCGGTTTGGGACTGGGCCACCTCCGAGGTGTGGACGCTCAGCGGTTGGCCAAGCAGCGCCATCCTCACCTCAGTCTGGCGCCCGGGCCACGACGAGCTGTGGACCGGGACCAGGGATGGAAGGCTCGTCATCTGGACACCGCCCGACCAGGTCCGGCTCATCGACGCCGGCTTCTATGCCCTCTCCGGTGACGGCCAGTTCTGGTTTTCCGGTGAAAGCCGCGAGCCGGACTGGGACCAGATCTACGTGGGCCTGGCCGACGTCCCCGAGGGCCCCCGCTATCCCATGAACCCGCCCGGCACGCACGGCCTGGCCTTGCCGCGGACGGCCGGCCAACGCGTCGTGATGGAGCTGTGGCTCGACGATGAGGGCTCGCGCTTCGACTTCGCCGTCGTCGAGCCCGCGACCGGGCAAGCCCGCGGCTTGGCGGTCAAGGGCCTGCTGCTCGCGCTGAGCCCTGCACGCGCCTTGGTGTTCGCCGACTGGGATCTGGGACGCGAGGCCGGCCGACTGGCCCTTTTCGATCTGGCCACGGGCCAGGAGACCGTGCTGGCCGAGGAGGTGTACGCGGCGGCCGTGGATCCTGGCCTTCATGGGCTGCAACCCGCGGCCGATCCCCTGGCTCCGGGCACGCGCGTGGCCTTTCTGGTTCGCCACCGTTTCGCCTCGCCTTACGATGGCCTCTGGGTGACCGAGCTTCCATGATTGCGCTTCTGGTCTTGCTGGCCGTGGCCGATGCGACGCCGGGTGTTCCCGACGCCGGCCTTGGCGTGGCCGACGGCGCGGCCGAGCTTCCCGACGCCAGCCCCGACGCGACGGGGGACGAGGCGCAGCCCGGCGTGGATGCGGGAACACTCGGCGCTCCGTCGCTCGGCCGCCTGCACGGCCGGGTCCTCATCAAGGGCACGCGCACGCCGGTGGCCGCGGCCAGCCTCACCTTGGACGTCACCCCCGCGGGCGAGACCGACGAGGAAGGCCGCTTCGAGGTCCCCGCGCCGTGCGGTCCGCGCCACCTGACCGTGCAGGCGCCAGGCTCGGCCGTGCTCACCATCACGCGCGATCCCTGTGCGGAGGCGGAGCCGCTGGTCTTGCGCCTGCTGCCCCAAGAGGGCGGACCGCTCTACCGGACCGTGGTGGTGGCCGCCGCACCCGAGCGACCCACGCACGCTCTGGCGGGACCCGAGCTGACGCAGATCCCGGGCGCGATGGGCGATCCTCTGCGGGTGCTCGATTCGCTGCCCGGTGTGGCCTCGCCCATCTGGCCCGTGCCCATCTACGCGGTTCGGGGCGCCAACCCGGGCAACACGGGGTTCCTCCTCGACGATCTGCGCATCCCCGCCCTCTTCCACATGGCCCTGGGGCCGGCGGTCATCCACCCCTATTTCTTCGAGGGCATGACCTTCTATCCAGGCGGCTATCCGGCGCGCTACGGGCGCTATGCCGCGGGCCTGGTCAGCGCCCAAACCCGCGCCCCAGCCGAGGACGGCGTGCACGCGGCCGCGGACGTACGCCTGTACGATGCGGGGGGCCTGGTCTCCTCGCCCTTGCCCGGTGGTGGTGCAATCATGGCGGCAGCCCGCTATTCGTACACGGGCGCCCTGGTCTCGCTCTTCGACGACGACGTGCGCTTGGGCTACTGGGACTACCAGGTGCGCGCCGACCGCCGGGTGGGCCGTACGCACCTGACGCTCTTGGTATTGGGCGCGCGCGACACGCTGGTGCCCGAGGCCAAGAGCCGTCCCGATCGGGAATACATGCAGGCCTTCCACCGGGTCCAGCTACGCGGCCGCCTGCCGCTCGGCCCGGGCATCCTCCAGGCGGCCTTGGCGGCCGGGCTGGACAACACCAATGTGCCGCTCTCGGACAGTGTGCATGTGAACGTGAGGGCCTTCAGCCTCACCCCGCGCCTGAGCTATCGCTTGCCCACCCGGCGCACCGACTGGGAATGGGGACTGGATGGCGAGGTGCAGTGGCTGGCGCCCCTTTCGACCGCCGAACAGCCGGGCTATTCCGATCTGGCGCGCAAGCGACAGGCCCGCCTGTTTGCCGGCTACACCTCGGCGGCCATTCGTGCCGCGCCCCGCCTGGTGGTCACGCCCGAGTTGCGCCTGGACACCTATGCCATCAGCGGCGTGAGCAAGACCGATCTCAGCCCGCGCCTCAGCGCCCGGCTTTCGCTCGACGCCGGCCAGGCGTGGCTGGCGCTCCACATGGGGCGCTTCACGCAGGCGCCCAGCCTGCCCGTGCAGTTGCCCGGCGTGGAGAACTTCGGCCTTGGCCTGTACGGCTTGCAGACCGCATGGCAGGGCGCCCTCACCCTGGGCAGCAACCACCTGAAAGGCCTGGAGCTCGAGCTGACCGGCTACGTGCAGCGCTACGTGCTCACCGATCTGCGTGACCCGCTGGTGGTCAACCCCAACCCCCTGGCCGACGACTTCCTGGTGCGCCGGGATGCCCTGTCCTACGGCGCCGAGTTGATGGTTCGGCGCCCCCTCACCGAGCGCCTGTACGGCTGGCTGGCCTACACCCTGTCCCAGAGCCTGCGCGCCATGGGTGGCGGCGTGGTCGGCCCGTCCGACTGGGATCAGCGCCACATCGTCAACCTGGTCCTGGGCTACCGCTGGGGCCGCACCACCTTCGGCGCGCGCGCCCACTACAACACGGGGCGACCCGTGCTGGTTCAGGGCAGCGTGGCCGAGGAGTTCAAGCGCCTACCCGGCTATTTCCAGATCGACTGGCGCATCGACCGCCGCATCCTCTTCGATACCTTCCGCCTGGACGTGTACCTCGAGCTGGTGAACTCGACCCTGAGCCGTTCCATCTTCACCACCGAGCAGGATGCCACTGGCCGGGTGACCGAAGAGGCCTACCGCATCGTCCTGCCCTCGCTCGGCGTGCACGGCGAGTTCTGAGGGCGTTGAACCTCGGCATCCGAACCCTCGTCAGCCTCGAACGCACCCCCGACGTCCTCATCTGCTTCACTGTCGGTGTAGGACGTTATTGAGGGCGGCTAGCGTCCGGCCAGGGGCATGCCCAGGGCGCTGGCGTCAGCAGCCAGGTCAACCGCCGGCCCGGGCACCAGGCCCAAGGCCATGACCACCAGCACGGAGATGACCACGACCGCGGCCAGGCCCTTGGACGAGAAGAGCTCCCAGGGACGCAGCGGCTCTTTGAAATACATCGCCACCACCAAGCGCAGGTAGTAGTAGACGCTGACCACGCTGTTGAGCACGGCGATGATCACGAGCGGGTACAGCTCCGGGCTCTGCATGGCCGCGCGGAACAAGTAGAACTTGGCGAAGAAGCCGCCCGTGGGTGGCACGCCGGCCAGCGAAAGCAGGAACACGCTCATGGCCAGCGCCAGTCCGGGACGCGAGCCGGACAGGCCGCTCCACTCGCCCACCTGCAGGCGCTCGTCGTCACGCCGGCCCACCCACGCCACCACGGCGAACATGCCCAGCGTGGTCATCGCGTAGGCGGCCAAATAGAAGAGCAGCGCGGGTTGGCTGCCCTCCAGCCCCAGGCCCAGCGCGGCCACGCCCACCAGCAGATAGCCGGCGTGGGCGATGGACGAGTAGGCGAGCATGCGCTTCACGTTCTCCTGACGGAGGGCCGCCAGGTTGCCGAGGGTCATGGTGGCGGTGGCGATCCAGCCCACCACGCGAACCCAGCCCGCGTGTCCACCGGCTACCGCCGGATCAGCCAACACCGAGCCGCACAGGCGCGCGAGGCCACCCAGCGCCGCCGCCTTGACCCCCGCGGCCATGAAACCGGTGACCGGGGTGGGCGCGCCCTCGTAGGCGTCAGGGGCCCAGGTGTGGAAGGGAACCGCGGCCACCTTGAACAGCACGCCCGCCAGCACGAAGTACACGCCGATCATGAAGAGCGGCTGGGCCGCCGCCGTGGGTACGCGCGCCGCCAAGCCGACGTAGTCCAACGCGCCGCCGCTCCCGCCGTACAGCAGGGCCGTGCCGTAGACCAGGAACCCCGTGGCGAAGGCGCCGAGGAGCAGGTACTTCAACGCCCCCTCGGCCCCACGCGGCTGGCGCCGCCAACTCGCCACCAGGATGTACGCGGCCAGCGACATGGTCTCGATGCCGATGAGTAACGAGAGCAGGTGCGTGGCGTGTCCGACCATCATCATGCCCGCGCTTGCGAACAGCACGAGGGCGTGCAGCTCACCGTGGTCGAAGTCGTGCTCGCGCATGAAGGCGTCCGCGCTCAGCACGGTCAGCGCCGCGGTCACGGCGAAGATGCCGTCAAGCGCCAGAGACATCCGATCCACGACCCACATGCCCGAGAAGATCGAACGCCCGGCGCCCGCGGCCGGCCACTGCCCCACCGCCGCGGCCAAGGCCGACAAGCTGGCGGCCACGGCGATCACGGCCAGCAGGGAGCGATGAGCGCGCCCCACCAGCGTCTCGCCCACCAGGGCCAAGCATCCGCCCAGGGCGACAATGAGAACCGGGGCCAGGGCCGCAATCTGCGACAGGTCGAAGGTCATCTCACCACTGCCCTCGAAGATGGCGGGCCGGCATGGACGGCACACGCGGCACGGCCGGCTCGGGCGCGCGCTGATACGCGGGGGCATCGGGATTGGCCTGGGCCTCGGCCAGTCGCGCACCGTACGCTCTCATGAAGGTATCCACCGAGGCCGCCGTGCGAGCCAGGATGGGCCGCGGGGCCAGGCCCATGGCCAAGGCGCAGGCCACGATGACCCCAAAGACTACGCGCTCGCGCCCGCTCAGATCGCGCACGTGCTCGCTCTGGTTGGCGGGGTTGTCGAGCGGCCCCAACATGACCCGCTGGAACATGGTCAGCAGGTACACGGCCGCCAGGATGACCGCCGTGCCCGCCACGACGGCCAGCAGCGCGGGATGGCTGAACATGGGCGGCATGTGCAGCAGCATCCAGTGTTGGCTCGCCGTGAAGGTGCCGATGAGGACCAAGAACTCGCCCGGGAAACCGCACAGGCCAGGCAAGCCCGCCGAGGCCAGCACCACCACCAGGAAGAGCGCGCCGAAGACCGGCATGCGCTTCCAGAGGCCGCCAAAATCGCTCAGCAGGCGCGTGTGGCGGCGCTCGTAGAGAATGCCCACGCCCAAAAAGAGGCCGCCCGTCGAGATCCCGTGCGCCAGCATCTGGTACAGGGCCCCCTGAATGCCCTGGGGGCTCATGCTGAGCAGCCCCAGCACCACGAAGCCCAGGTGCGACACCGACGAGTAGGCCACCAGCTTCTTCACGTCCTGCTGCACGAGCGCCATGAGCGCGCCGAAGATGATGCCGATGACCGCCAGGGTGCCGATGAGCGGCGCCATCTGCTGGGTGGCCAGCGGGAAGAACGGCATGGCGAACCGCATGAAGCCGTAGGCGCCGAACTTGAGGAGCACGGCTGCCAGGATCACCGAGCCGCCGGTGGGCGCCTCCACGTGCGCATCCGGCAACCAGGTGTGCAGTGGGAAGAGCGGCACCTTAATCATGAAGGCTAGGGCGAAGGCGCCGAAGCACGCCAGTTGCGCCCCGCTGGGCAACATGAGCGTGGCCCAGGTGGCGTAGTCGAAGGTCCACTGGCCCGTGATCGCGTGGGCCTGCACGTACATGTACAGGATGGCGGCCAGCATGAGCAGCGAGCCGACCAACGTGAAGACGACGAACTTGATGGCCGCGTAGATGCGACGCTCGCCGCCCCAGACGCCGATGATGAAGTACATCGGCACCAGCATCAGCTCCCAGAACAGATAGAAGGCGAACATGTCGAGCGCCAGGAAGGCACCCAGCATCCCTGTCTCGAGGAGCAGCATGCAGGCCACGAAGCCGCGCACGCGCTGCTGGCGCAGGCCCATGGCCTGCGGCGAGAGGAGCGTGACCAGCACCATGAGCGTGGTCAGCAGCACCAGCCACAACGAGATGCCGTCGAGGCCCAGGTGGAACCTGATCCCCAGGTTGGCGACCCAGGGCTGATCGACCTCGAGCTGGAACCCACCCTGCCGAGAATCGAAGGCCAGCAGCACGAGGATCGACTGCACCAGGCTGAGGGCGGCCGAGCCGAGGCCGATGGCGCGGTACCACGAATCGCGGCCGCGCGGGGCCAGCACGACCAGGAAGGCCCCCAGCAAGGGCAGCAGAACCGTGAGCGCGAGAGAGCTCACTTGGTCTCGACCTCCCGCTCGACCACGCGGCTGGTCTGCCAGCGTGCATCCGCGATGACGATGCGCAGGCGATGGCGGCCGGCGCCCGCGTAGGACCAGCTGGCCGACGGCGTGGGTCCACTCCGATCGATTTGTCCGTCGCCGTCGAAGTCGAAGCCGTAGTTGATCTCGCCCGCCGCGGTCTCCGCGCCGGGCAGCTTCACCACCACGAAGTTCTGCTGCACGCTGACGCTCACCTGGTTGGGCTTGGCCGGTCGGGACAGGCCGTAGAACAGGATGGCCAAGCCGATGGCAAACACCGCCACCTGGCGCTGCACATCGCCGGCCTGAACCATGCGCGCCAGGCGCCCCACCCCATCGGTCAGCAGGGCCATCCCGCCCACCAGCAACCGATCGATGAGCACGCGATCGATGGCCGAGAATAAGGCTCGGGACAGCGCTGCCAGCGGCCGCACGACCACGGCTGCGTAGATCTCGTCCACGTACAGCTTGGCCCGCACGGCGGACACCAGGCGCGGCACGGCCCTGCTAAAGGCCAGCGAAGGGGCGCGATAGCCGCCGCCGAAGAACAGATAGGCCAGGCCAATACCCGCGCCCACGATCAGCGTCGAGGTGCCCATCACGCCCCACTCCAGACTGG
The DNA here is from genome assembly GCA_023438785.1 of Pseudomonadota bacterium. Taxonomy (GTDB): domain Bacteria; phylum Myxococcota_A; class Polyangia; order Fen-1088; family Fen-1088; genus Fen-1137. The sequence goes on along the minus strand of JAEXQJ010000382.1, from coordinate 12 downwards.
CCGCGACGTGCG
>JAEXQJ010000374.1 GCA_023438785.1 Pseudomonadota bacterium | reverse complement strand
GAACAGGCACCTCCCAGCAGGACGAGGGCTGCAATGGTTAAGGGGATTGAACTCGTCCGCATCATGCATGTCTCCTTCGTTGATGGAGATCGGGAACCAAACGGGCCGATGGTCTCCGGCGGCTTGGTGACGCCCGGTCACTGCGACCGGCTGTTCGTGGCGATGCTACATCACGCGTGCTCGACGGACACCAGCGGAGTGGCGGTAACAACGGTGCCGCGCGCCGGCAGGAGGTCCAAGTGTTCGCAGCAGGGTCTATATGTTCCGCGTCTGCCATCCAAGTCGTCGTCGCTCGAGCAATCGGCCGTGCAGGTCGGGCCTGTCACGGGCGCGGTTCCCGCTTGTGTCGCCGGCTTGAGCCCCGCCGCGAGCGACGACCGCCGCGCCGCTGAGTCAGCCCCGCACGGCGGCCGGCACACCGGACTGGGCGCCCTTGCGCTGGAAGAGCAGCACGAGCGGATCGATCTCCGGCGGCAGCACCTGTCGTGTCAGTTCGGGCTCGGGGACCATGTCGAACGCGGTCTGGCTTTCGTAGGCCGCCCAGTCGCCGGCGGCGAAGCGGTGCCGTGTGGTCAGGACGATGTACGTCTCCACCGACGGCGTCGCAAAAACCATTCTCTCGAAATCGTTCTTGGGGGGCGGGAAGGAACAGATGACAACCGCCGGGCGATAGCGGGCCAGCGCACTGACCGCGTCCAGCTTCTCCACGTCCTGCGGGTAGCTGATGACGTGCTTCCAGCTGTAGTCGTCGATGGCTCGGATGGACGCGCCCGCCTGGCCCAGGAAGCGCGACAGGCAGCCGTCGCCCGCGGCAATCTCGACGGCGCTGCGCTGGCCAATATGGGCCGCCAAGGACTCCACCAACTCGCGCGAATAAAAAGCGTAGATACCGCGCGGCTGCACCAGAGGCATGAGCAGCCGCTTCTGCGTGACCCAGGGCCACAGCCAACGAAAGGCACGCAGTGAAACCGGCTTGCGGGTCAGCCCCTTCGAGAAGAACAGGAAGTTGACCAGCGTGCCGCTCCACAGCCCGAAGCGCCTTCGGCCGCCGCTGGCGCCCAGGGCCGCTGCCTGCAGCGCACGCTGGGCGCCCAGCAAGGCCATGCGGGCGCGAATCACCCGCGGCAACGCCGTCTCCACCACCTCGGGGTTGTACTTGCTCTTTTTCACTCGCGCCGCGTGCGGGCAAGCGGCATCCTGGGCCGCGCGCACGAAGCCCTCGACCTCCGAGGGGCGCCGGGTCGCCGCAGCATCGACCAAGCCCTGCCCCACCTCCTGCCAGGCCTCGGGAAATCTCTCCATCAGCGCGTCGAGTGACGCGGATTCGACGAAGTCCAGCTCGCGTTGCAAACGTTCTCGATGAGCCATGAGGTGCGCCCCCGCATATACCTCATCCGCCCCTCGCGCGAACCTCAGCGAAAGCCGGCCGCGTCCCCCCGTGAGGGCCGTTCGCACCCAGGTTGATGCCGCGGTTTCCTCCCAGATTCCTTGCCGCCCTCTTAGAATTCGCCCATGAGGTGGTATCACGACGTTGCGTATTTCTTTGGCGGCATGTTTCTGACCAACGCCGTTCCTCACTTGGTTAACGGCGTGTCCGGTCGACCGATGCAGACGCCGTTCGCGAGCCCGCCGGGCCAGGGCCTCTCTTCCGCCCTGGTGAACGTGCTGTGGGGCATGGCCAACCTCGTGGCTGGCTATCTGCTCGTCTGCCGAGTCGGCGGATTCGATCTCCGCCGGAACCGACACGCACTCCTGCTCGGCCTGGGGATCTTCACCATGGCCCTCATGCTGGCCAAGACCTTCGCCAAGTTCTACGGCGGCTTGTAGGCGCACGACGAGCGCAGGGCAGGTTCGCCTCGGTTGGGCTTTCGCGCCCGCCGGGCCCGTGGCGCGTCAGGCTCCCACTCGCCATCGAAGATCAGCGAGGCGCCCATGTGCCAGAGGCCATCAACGCGACTTCGTCAGCGCAGGGGTTGCACCCTGCTTCGACTCTTCGTTGTCTGCGCCGGCGCGGGCGCTTCAGCCATTTGCTGGGCCCAGGATGCGCCGCCCGCTGCCCCGGGCAGCCCTGCCCCGCCGTCATCGACCACGAAGCCGAATGCCCCGCCAAACACGAAGCCGGCCAAGGAGATCATCAAGCTGCCCATCGAGCAGCTCATGGACCTGCACGTGACCACGGCGGCGCGGGTGCCCGACAAGCCAGCGCCGCTGCTGGGTCTCGACGCCGTGATGCAGACGCCGGCCGCCATCTACGTCATCACCCAGGACGACATTCGGCGCTCGGGCGCGACGAGCATTCCGGAGGCCCTGCGCATGGCGCCCGGGATGGACGTGGCGCGTGTCAACAGCAGCCAGTGGGCCATCAGCGTGCGCGGCTTCAACTCCGTCCTGGCTAACAAACTCCTCGTCCTGTTCGACGGCCGCAGCGTCTACGATCCGGCCTTTTCCGGAACGTTCTGGGACATCCAGGACACCCTGCTCGAGGACATCGATCGCATCGAGGTGATCCGCGGCCCGGGGGCGACCCTTTGGGGCGCCAACGCGGTCAACGGGGTCATCAACATCATCACCAAGAGCGCCAAGGAGACCAAGGGCGGTTTGGGCACGGCGGGCCTGGGCACGCAGGACCAGGTGTTCGGTGGCGCGCGCTATGGCGTGGAGGCCGCGCCGAACCTGTTTGTCCGCGGTTACGCCAAGTCCTTCTTGCGTGATGCACAGGACCTGCCGGACGGCAGCGAGGCCTTCGACGGCTGGTGGGCAGCACGCGGCGGCTTTCGGATGGATTGGGATGTGACCAACGACGATGCCGTCACCGTCTTGGGTGATGGCTATTTCAATCGCGACGGCGCCCAAGGCCAGCAATTGCTGCTGACGCCGCCCTTCCAGGTGGCGCAACAAGGTCACACGACGGTCTTCGGGTCCGACCTGCTCGCGCGCTGGAGCCACGTCTTCTCGGAACGCTCGGACATGAAGGTGCAGCTCTATTACGACTACACGAATCGCGACATCTTCATGGTCCTGCACCTGCGCCGCCACACCCTCGACGTGGACATCCAGCAACGCAACGCCTGGCTTCCCCGCAACGCCATCACTTGGGGAGTGGGCTACCGCCTATACGTGGAAGACACCTCTCCCGGCCGGACAGCCTTCGTTCCCGCCAACCGTGCCATGAACCTGTTCAGCCTGTTCGCCCAAGACGACATCACCTTGGCGTACGACCGACTTCACTTGGTGGCCGGGTGCAAGCTCGAGCACAACGCGTTCACCGGCCTCGAGGTTCAGCCGAGCGGGCGGCTGCTCTGGACGCCCGGCGGCCGCGACACGGTATGGGCATCCTTCTCGCGCGCCGTCCGCGAGCCGAGTCGGCTCGAGAATGACTCGATCACGGATCTGGCCGTCACTCCGTCTGCGCTGCCCGCGGGACCGCCGATCGTGGTGCGGAGCCTGGGCAACAACAATGAGCTGGCCGAGGTCCTGCTCGCCTACGAGCTCGGCTACCGAGTTCGTCCGCTCGACCGGCTCAGCGTGGACGTCGCGGGCTTCTACAACTCATACAGCAACCTCACGAGTCTCAGGCCCGGCACGGCCTTTCTGGAACCCGTTCCCCTGCCGGTGCACATCATCGCGCCGCAGATCGCGGACAACGCCGGCAGCGGACAAACGGCAGGGGCAGAGGTGGCGCTCAACGCACAGCCGCTCGACAGGTGGCGTCTCTCGGCCATCTACTCCTACCTGCACATCTCCTTACGCAACGTGAACGCCCCCTTCTTGAGCGCAGAGAACAGCCCCCAGTATCAGGCCTCGTTTCGTTCCATGCTGGATCTGCCCTACCACCTCGAGCTGGACGGCATGTTCCGCTACGTCAGCGCCTTGGCCGACGTCCCCCAGTACGTCGAGCTGGACATCCGACTTGGCTGGCGCCCAACCGCGCGCGTCGAGATCTCGGTCACGGGCCAGAATTTGATTCACGCCCGCCACCTCGAATTCGCCTTTCAGTCCGCCACGGAAATCCCTCGCAGCGTCTACGGCAAGCTCGTGCTGCATCTCTGACCGTGGTCCTTGGGGGGGAGCGCGCATGTCGAGTCTGGTCAACAGAGCCTCTCGCCGCATGGCCTACGTTGCGCTCCTGATCTGCCTGCCCGCCGTGGCGAGCGGCGAAGCCCCCGAGTATGAGGTCAAGGCCGGCTTCCTGTACAACTTCACCAAATTCGTCACCTGGCCACCCGAGGCCTTTCGCGGCCCCAACAGCCCCATCGTCATCGGCATTCTGGGCGAGGATCCTTTCGGCCAAGGCCTCGAAGCATCCCTCAGCGGCGAGACGGCCCAAGGCCGAGCCGTTCACGTCCGCAAGATCACCAGAGTCGAGGACGCGGCGCAGGCCTGCCAAGTCTTGTTCGTCAGCCGTTCGGAGCGGGGCAAGGCTCGAGAGATTCTGCGCGCCCTGGCCGGCAGGCCGATCCTGACAGTCGGCGATGACGAGGATTTCGCCGCTCAGGGCGGTGTCATCCAGTTCTATCTGGAGCAGCGCCGAGTCCGCTTCGTCATCAACATGGCCGCGTCCCAACGGGCAGGGCTGAAGATCAGCTCCCAGCTCCTTCAGTTGGCGCGGGTCATCCCCGAATGAGGAGGGCCAACACCATGCCCGCCTTCCATTGGCTCCGCAACCTTCCCATCGCGCGAAAGCTCGTCGCCATCATCATGCTCACCACGGGCGTTGTGCTGGCCGTGGCCGGGCTGGGGCTCTCGGCCTACGAGCTGGTGGCGGTACGCTCCCGGATCGCATCAAGCGCCCTCTCCCTGGCGCAGGTCATCGCGCTGAACAGTCGCGCAGCGCTCGCCTTCGACGATCCCGCGGCGGCGTCTGAGACCCTGGCTGCGCTCTCGGCCCGGCCCAGCATCCGAGCCGCTTGCGTCTACAGGGCGGACGGAACGCCGTTCGCCCGATTCCCGGCCTCGGGGCACCCAGCACCGCCTGCCCACGCCGGGCCGGACGGAACCCATGTCCGGGGCTCGAATTTGGCCGTGTTTCAGCCGATCCTTCTCGACCAACGCAGGGTTGGCACGCTCTACCTCCTGCAAAGCTTGTCGGAACTGAGGGACAGCCTCGCGGTCTTCGCGGCCGCTGCCGCTCTGGTGCTCCTGCTCTGCCTGGCGGGTGCCTACCTCATCTCCTCGCGCCTTCAGGCCGTGATCTCCAAGCCCATACTGGAGCTGGCCGCCACCGCCCGGCACGTGTCTGAGAAGAAGGACTACAGCACCCGCATAAGGTGGAGGAGCCTCGACGAGATTGGCATCCTGGCCGACGGTTTCAACGAGATGTTGGCCCAGGTGCAGGCGCGCGATGCCGCCCTGGAAGAGAGTCGAAAGGACCTCGAAATCCGCGTGGAGCAACGGACCGCGCAACTGGAGGCTGCCAACAAGGAGCTGGAGGCCTTCGCCTACTCCGTCTCCCACGATCTCCGCGCCCCGCTCCGCGCCATCGAGGGCTTCAGCCACATCCTCCTGAGCAAGTACACGAGCGTCCTGGACGACGCCGGCCAGGACTATCTCCGGCGTGTCCGCGCGGCCAGTCAGAGGATGGGCGAGCTGATAGAGGACCTGCTCACGCTTTCCCAAGTCGCGCGCACCGAGCTGAAGCGCGTGTCCGTCAACCTGAGCGACCTGGCCCGGGGCGTCGCGAGAGAGCTGGCCCAGCGGGATCCCAAGCGCTCCGTTCAGATGGTCATCGCGCCCGACGTCGTGGCCGACGGCGATCCCCACCTGCTCCGCGTGGTGCTGGAGAACCTGCTCGGCAACGCGTGGAAGTTCACCAGCAAACGGGACGAAGCACGAATCGAATTCGGGGCCCAGCGCCGCGAGGGCAGGCTGGTGTGCTTCGTGCGCGACAATGGAGCCGGTTTCGACATGACGTACGTGGGCAAGCTCTTCGGCGCCTTCCAGCGCTTGCACTCCAGCGCGGAGTTCCCGGGCAGCGGCATCGGACTGGCGAGCGTGAAACGCATCATCCACCGGCACGGCGGCCAGGGCTGGGCCGAGGGCCGCCTCGACGAGGGTGCCACGTTTTACTTCTCCCTCTGAACGCGGCTGGCATCTTAGAGACCATGTCGAGGCAGCAGTCGGCGAACAAGACGATCCTGCTCGTTGAAGACAACCAGGACGATGAGCTCCTCACGTTGCTGGCGTTCAAGGAGAGCAACCTCGCCAACCAGATCACCATCGCGAGAGACGGAGCGGAGGCGCTGGATTTGCTCTTCGCGACGGGGCAGCGCGCAGAGCAAGAGCGCGTCGATCCCACTTTGGTTCTGCTGGATCTGAAGCTGCCCAAGGTCGACGGCCTCGAGGTGCTGCGCCGTCTGCGCGCTGATGAGCGCACCAAGCGCACCCCCGTGGTCATCCTGACGACCTCTGGGGAGGAGCGCGATCTCGTCTCCGGATATAGCCTCGGATGCAACAGTTACGTGCGAAAGCCAGTCGACATGGCAGGCTTCGTGGAAGCCGTTCGCCAGCTGGGCTTGTACTGGCTGGTTCTCAATGAGCCGCCCCCGCAGAGATGACAGAACGCAACTCAGTGTTGAGGGCAGGTCGCGAGCGCGACGCACGGTCGCCGCTGCGCCTGCTCATCATCGAGGACTCCGAGGATGACTCCCTGTTGATGGCAGAGTCCCTGCGACAGGGGGGACGCGATCTGTCTTTTGAGCGGGTGGACACGCCTGAGGCTCTGGACCAGGCGTTGGGCCGCCAATCCTGGGACGTGGTGGTGTGCGACTACTCGCTGCCGCACATCGATATGCCGCGTGCTTTGGCGCAGGTGAGGGCAGCCGACGTTGACGTCCCCTTCATCGTGGTGTCGGGCACCATAGGCGAAGAGGTCGCGGTGACCACGATGAAGCTGGGAGCCCACGACTACCTGATGAAGGACAACCTGATGCGCCTGAGCGCGGCGGTGACACGCGAGTTACGCGAGGCAGAGGCGCGGCGGAATCACCGACGGTCGGAGGAGGCGCTGCGAGCCAGCGAGGAACGGTATCGGCGGCTGGTCGAGCTCTCGCCCGAGGCCATCCTCATCACGGAGAAGAGCGGGATCAGCTACGTCAATCAAGCCGCGCTGGAGCTATTCGGGGCGCCGTCGCGCGACCAACTGCTGGGCAAGTCGGTCTTCGACCTCTCGCCGCCCGACTTCCACGCTGCCATACGCGAGCAGATGACAGCCGTGCTTCAGGGGCGGCCCGCGGCGCTGCTGGAGGAACGGTTTCTGCGCCTCGACGGTACGACGCGAGACGTGGAAGCTGCGGCGTGCCTGTATGGCGACGCGGGAGAGCCCGCCTTCCAGTTGCTCCTGCGCGACGTAAGCGAGCGCAAGCGCGCCGAGAGAGCCCTGGCTGACGAGGTCCGGCGGAAAGACGAGTTCCTTGCCATGCTGGGACATGAGCTTCGCAATCCGCTCGCGTCGATGCGCAACGCCATCACCCTGCTGCAGCGGCCGAGCCCCCCGACGTCCGTCGGCCAGAAGGCGAGCGAGGTTCTCGACCGGCAGGTCACGCACCTCGGTCGCCTGGTCGACGATCTCCTCGACGTGTCCCGCGTCGCCCACGGCAAGATCCGGCTGCGCACGGAGTGTCTCGACCTTGTCGCGGCGGTGCGCATCACCACACAGGAATACGAACACGCGTGTGCCATGAGCGGGCTGGTCCTGCAAACACGCTTCCCCGGGGCCGCCATCTGGGTGGAAGCCGATCCGACACGGCTCGCGCAGATCGTCGGTAACCTGCTCCACAACGCAGTCAAGTTCACGCCGCGCGGTGGTCGCGTAACGGTCGAGGTCGCCAGCGATCCAAACGCCGCCGCCACCATCACGGTTCGTGACACGGGCCTCGGGATGGATCCCCGAATGATCGAGTCCCTGTTTCAGCCCTTCGCTCAGGCCGAGCGGGGCCTGGAGCGTAGTTACGGTGGGCTCGGGCTCGGGCTGGCGCTGGTCAAGGGTCTGGTTTCCCTGCACAAGGGCAGCATCGTGGCGAGCAGCCCAGGCAAAGGCCAGGGTTCGGAGTTCAAGATTTCGTTGCCGATGGCCCAAGTCGCCCCGGCGGCCGAGGCTGAGCGGCCGGCCGAGGCGCCCTCCGAGGGCCGCAGGATTCTCGTGATCGAGGACAACGTGGATGCGGCAGAGACCATGCGCCTGCTCCTCGAAATGGAAGGACACACGGTGGAGGTGGCGCACGACGGACGGTCCGCGTTGGAGGCGGCGCGGAAGTCGCATCCTGAAGTGATCTTCTGTGACATCGGCCTGCCGCACGGGATGGATGGCTACCAATTCGCGGAGCTGTTTCGTGGCGACCCCGCCATGCAGCCGGCCGAGCTGATCGCCGTCACCGGCTATGGTGCGGAGGACGACAAGCGCCGCGCCAGCCGAGCCGGCTTCGATCTGCACCTGACCAAGCCGGTCGCACCGGGCGAAATGGCACGCATTCTCGCAGGGGGCCCACGGAACCAAGGCGCCCGCGGCCAGCACTGAAGCACGAGCCTCCTCTCGTGGTCGGACGCGGCGACGCGCGTCCGCTTCGCCGGCGGCGAAACCCTTCCGCGTGGCGAATTGGCGCTCGCCGGCCTACTCGGGGGCGGTTCGACGTGACCAGCGCGTGAGCGGGGGAAGCTCGGCTTCCCCCGCGCGGTCCTGTGTCGCTATCGCTTGAGGTAGTCCATGAGCCAGGTCATGGCGGCGCGTTTCGTGCCGCTGCTGCTCATCAGGCCGGTGTTGTCCCGCCAGGTGGCGCCCACGATGTAGCCCCAAATGGTGACCCCTTTGATGTTGCTGTTCGTCCAGTACATCGTGAACTGCTCCTCCATCACCTTCTTCTGCTGGTTATCGTCGGCGAGACCGATATCGTACTCGGTGATGTAGGTCGGCAGCCCGGTCTGCGTGGTGATCTTGTCGAGGTACCCCTTCACGGTCGCCGTGTTGATCTTGTAGGCGTCATGGGCTTGGCAGCCGACCGCGTCGACAGGCGCGCCGGCGGCCTTGATCTTGTTAGTGATCTCGATGATGTGCGTGTTGTCGTTGCCGTACTCGATCGTGTTGTAGTCGTTCAGGACCAGGACAGCGTTCGGGCAGAACTCACGCGCCCACTTGAACGAGTTCGCGATCCAGTCCCAACCGCTGGTCCCATTCCCACCGATGCCGTCCTTGTACGCGGGCGTGGTATGAGGCGGCGGCTCGTTCACGACGTCGATGATCTTCACATCGGGGTAGCGCTTGCAGAACTCCTGCATCCAGGTGCGAACCGCCGTTTGACCATTCGAGCTGTTCACCCAACTCGGCTGCTGGGCTCCCCACACGAAGGTGTGTTGCTTGAAGAGGATGTTGTTCTCCTTGGCGTACTTGTAGATGGCATCAAGGGAAGTCCAGCTGAAGGAGCCCTGCGACTTTTGCACCGAGCCCCACTTGCCCTCGTTTTCGGGCGTGATCTGGTCCCAGAAGGTCTTGAAGTCCGAACGCACCTGATTGTTCGTCGTGATGTTGCCGGCGAACTTGGCCGGGAAGACGATCTTGCCGGTGGAACCGCCGGTTCCGGTGGTACCGCCCGTTCCGGTCGAGCCGCCCGTGCCAGCCGAACCGCCGGTCGCACTCGAGCCGCCCGTCGCACTCGAGCCACCCGTCGCACTCGAGCCGCCGGTTGCACTCGATCCGCCGGTCGCACTCGAGCCACCCGTCGCACTCGAGCCACCCGTCGCACTCGAGCCACCCGTGTTAGCCGAGCCACCGCTGGCCGTCGAGCCGCCCGTCGCACTCGAGCCGCCCGTGTTAGCCGAGCCACCGCTTGCCGTCGAGCCGCCCGTGGTGACCCGGCCGCCGCTGGCGGAGCCGCCCGTGGCTCCCGCGGACCCACCCGCGGTTCCGCCTGCCTGTTCGCCACCGGACTGAGTCTTGCCGCCGGTGGCCGTACTGCCGCCGGTCGTGCCCCCGGTCTTGCCGCCCGTGCTCGTCGAGCCACCCGAGCCGCCGACCGCGTCTCCGCTCGTATCCCCGTCACCGGCGTCACAGCCCGGGGCGAGCGCTAGCCCGACGGCAACCGACAGAGCCAGCGCAAGCCGGTGTCGGAAGACATGGCAGGAAGGTGCTTGGGGGCCAGGGCGATTGTCGATCATCATTTTGGTGTCCTCCGAATTGGCATTCATTCCCGTCACGGGCTCGGCCGATCACTGACCTGCAGATCCACTCGGACAGGCGCCCGGGGAACGCTGGCGACTCTCTTGTCGTCCTGGGACTCGTAATTCGGCTCACCCGCGGCAATGCAGCCGGAGCGCGCGCCACGGGCCCGCCCGCTGGGGCCGAGCCTCGACACGAGCCCGCCCGAGGACAGGCCACGGTTTGCCTGCGGGAAAGGACGCTCGCCGCGGCATCCGGACTGTTCTCGCTGGCTTGGCGGCACGACTGCGGCACGGGCCAGGTCGAGCCCCACGACACAGCCATGGCCCGCCGCTGCCCGAGCTACCGCGTCGCGGCCATCCCCTTCGTTGCGGCCGGAGGAGACGCCGGGGTCAACGCGAAGCCATGGCAGCCGCTCTCGAGCGCACCCGACCTGCGCGACGGCGCGGGGGCATTTCTCCTGACGAAAACGGGCCGGGAGGACGTTTGGGTGTCAGTCGCGAGACCGACGACACTTGCCCGAGCCATCGGCTCCGGGATGGGTCTCATGAATGGCGGCCTGGACATGCCCGACACGCATCGACAACCGCAGGAGTACGGTGACGCTCAGTTGACCAGGGGCAGACGGCAGGTCTGGGGTGCAGCCCGCCGTGCAAACCCTATGAGCCACGCTTGCCCATGCGGTGGTCGAGCATGACCAGGCTGCTGCCCTTGTCGCCCGCCAACTTGAGCTGTTCGAGGATGAGGTTGCTGTTCTTCTCCTCCTCGACCTGCTCCTTGATGAACCACTGGAGCATCTCCATGGAGGCGAAGTCATTCTCCTTCATGGCCGTGGCGTAAAGGGCATTGATTTCGGCGGTGATCTTCTGCTCGTGTGCCACCGTCCGCTCGAAGACGTCCAGCGCCGACTTGAAGTCAGCGGCCGGCTGCTCGATGGCCTGCAGGGTCACGCTGCCACCGCGGTCCAGAACGTGATCCAACATCTTCATACCGTGGCTGTTCTCCTCCGTGGACTGGATGCGCATCCACCTGGCGAAGCCGGGCAGACTGCGCCCCTCGAAGTAGAGGGACATCGAGAGGTAGAGATAGCTCGAATAGAGCTCGTGGTTGATGTGCGCGCCGAATGCGTCCTGCATGGTCTTGCTCAGCATGGGGCCTCCTGGGCGTGTACTTGGATGCCACGGCTTCGGCGAGGTCACGTGCAAAGCCGCACAACCGGTTCCGCCGGCCCTTGACAGCGCCCGGGCCGCGGGTTCGATTGGCGTCGTGAAGCCCTGGAGAGTCCTGGAAAAGAGACTCCTGCTCGAGCGCCGCTGGTTGTCCATCAGCGAGGAGCGCGTCGAGCTTCCCAATGGCGCTGTGATCGACGACTTCCACGTCCTCCACTCGCCCCACTGGGCCAGCGTCATCGCCGTCACGGGACGGGGCTCGCCCGATGACGACATCATCTTGGTCGAGCAATACCGGCATGGACTGGGCCGCCTCAGCCTGGAATTGCCCGCCGGGGTCATCGATGGCGGCGAGACGCCGTTGGCCGCGGCCCAGCGCGAGTTGCAGGAAGAGACCGGGTTCGTGGCCGATGCGTGGCAGCCCCTCCTGATGGTCGCGCCAGAGCCGGCGCGCGCCACGTACCGGGCACACTTCTTCTTCGCCACCGGGGCCAGGCCGGCCGGCCCGGCGCACCCCGAGGCCAGCGAGGTCATCACGGTCTGCCGTCGACCGCTGCGAAGCCTCATGTCCGAGATCGACTCGGGGCACCTGACGCACGCAGCCCACATCGGAGCCATTCTGCTGGCGGCCAAGCGCGGTTGGTTGGGTTGCTGAATCAGGAGCCGGCAGGAGGCTGAGGCAGCGGCCGGAAGCCATCGCACTTCTCGCCGGCCAAGATCTCCAGCGATTGCATCAACGTCTGGGGCGGCTGCTCGCCCACCAGCCGGGCCACCTCTTTGCCCGCGCTGTCCAGGAACAAGAACGTGGGAACGCCTAGCACGCCGTAACGGGCGGCCAAGGCGCGGCCGGCGGGGGTGAACACGTCCACCTGTTGCACGCGCACCCCGTGACGGGAGCAGTCGCGCTCGGCCGCAGCAACCACCGGGTGCATGCGCTGGCAGATCGGGCAGTGGGTCGACACGAATTCCAGCATGGTCGGGAGCTGTTCGACGGGCGCGGCGCTCTCGGTGGCGCTCTCGGAGGAGGAGAAGGGCGCGGCCGCCGCGGCGGGCCCCGCCGAACAGGTGGCAGGGGCCTCAGAGACATTTGCCGCCAGGGGCGCGGAGGCCGGGCCCGTCGGCGGAGACATGAGCCAGGCGTGGTGCCCCGTGATGAGTAAAAGGCCCATGATCCCGAGGAGGGTGCCGCTCGCCAACTCGAAGATGCGCATGTGGCGCTTGGCCCGATCAAGCAGGCGAAGGGCCAGCGGCGCCGCCAAGGCGACGGCGATGAGCGGCAGCGTGAGACCCGCGGCGTACAGGCCCAGGTAGAACGCCGCCTGCCCCGCGTGGCCGGCCTGGGCCGCGAAGGCCAGCACGGAGCCCAAGATGGGCCCCACGCAAGGGCTCCAGCCCAGTGCGAAGGCGGCTCCGAACAAGAAGGGCCAGGCCAAACCACCGCTGTGTCGCAGGCGGGCCAACCAAGGGCGGGACTCGCGATCGAGCCAAGGCACGTGGAGAAAGCCCATCAGCTTCAACCCGGCCAGAAAGATAGCCAGGCCGGCGAGCTGCATGATGAGGGTGCGGTGCCCGGATAGCACACGGCCCAGCGCCGAGGCCGCAAGACCCAGGGCCACGAACACGAGGGCCAGCCCGAGCGAGAAGGCCACGGCGGACCACACCAGGCCGCGCCGCCCTGTCCCGTCACGCACCGCTGCGGCCGAGGTTCCAGCCAGCATGGCCAGGTAGATGGGGACCAGCGGCAGCACGCACGGCGACAGAAACGTGAGCACACCAGCTAGGAAAAGGGCGGGGACGCTGAGTGTCATCTCACCCCTATGAGCCAGTCGGCTCCACTTTGGATTCCGCGAACCTTTCTCGGTCCTGTCGGCTCGAAAAGGCTGAAGGAGCGAAACATGGCAACCAAGACACTAACCCAGGCCAATTTTAAGGACACCGTGTCTAGCGGCATCGTGCTGGTGGATTTCTGGGCACCGTGGTGCGGGCCATGCCGCGTCTTCGGCCCCATCTTCGAGAAGATGTCCGAGTCCAATCCTGACGTGGTTTTCGCCAAGCTCAACACCGAGGACGAAAACGAGCTGGCCAGCGCGTTCCGCATCCAGGCCATTCCGACCCTGATGGCTTTCCGCGACGGCATCCTCCTCTTCCAGCAAGCTGGGGCCCTGCCTGCCACCGCGTTGCAGAAGCTCATTGAGCAGATCAAGGCCCTGGACATGGTGAAGGTGCGCGCCGAGGTGCAGGCCCAGACAGCGGCCGCGGGCAACTGAGTCGGCGAGCCGCGCTGCCCGCGGCCCATACGGTTCACGCCGCGCGCGCCGTTGGTCGGCGGTGATGGACGCAACGGCGCGCAGCAGCCGAACCACCTCGCGCACGCGATGCGGACCGCGCCACGCGTGGACTGGCACGCGGGTGCCCCCTGGGAGCATCTGACGACTATCGCCAGAGGAGTACCCGATGCAGTTCGCCAGAGCCGTGCTTCGCGAGCTTCGCCCGCACCAGTGGTCGAAGAACTTGTTGGTCCTGGTGCCCGTCGCGCTGGCCCCCGGTGTTCCGCGGTGGTCCACCCTGGGGCAGGGACTGCTCGCGGCGCTGGCGTTCAGCCTATGCGCCTCGGCGGGCTACGTGCTCAACGATCTGCTCGACCTCGACGCCGACCGCGCCCATCCCACCAAGAAGAATCGCCCCTTCGCATCGGGGGCGCTGCCCGTGGCCCTGGGGCCGTTCCTGTGCATCGCCTTGGTGCTGGCGGCCTCGGCGCTGGCGCTCAGCTTCTTGCCTGCGAAGTTCTTGGTCATGCTCACCATCTACTTCGCCGGCACGATCCTCTACTCCACGCGGCTCAAGCGGGCCTTGCTGGTGGACGTGCTGGTGCTCGCGGGCCTCTACGCTCATCGCGTGCTGGCGGGTGGCGTGGCGACGGGGATTGCCGTCAGTCCCTGGCTGGTCGGATTCTCCATCTTCGTCTTCACCAGTCTGGCCTTCGCGAAACGCTACGAGGAGCTGCGCGACAAGGTCGACGGCCAACCCTTGAAGAACCGCGACTACGTGCGCCTCGACCTGCCCATGGTGGGCGCCATGGGAACGGCCAGCGCCTTCGTTTCGGCGTTGGTGTTCGCGCTCTACATCGACAGCGCCGCCGTGCGTGCCGGCTATCGGAAGCCCGCTCTGCTGTGGTTGGCCCTGCCCATCCTCTTGTATTGGTTGGGTCGCATCTGGTTGCTGGCCAACCGCGGCCACCTCAAAGACGATCCCGTACGCTTCGCCCTCAAAGACCGCAACAGCCTCACGTGCGGCGCGCTGATTGGCGCTCTCGTCGCGCTCGCCCGCTTCCCACCCGACTGGCTGGTGCGCATCTCTCATTGATCGGCAGCCCCCGCGGCGGGCGCGCCGTCCTCCGCGGCCCTTTCGCAGAACCACGCCGTCGCGCTCCGTCGTTTTCGCGCAGATCCACCTGAGCGTCTCGTCGAGGCTGGCCCGGCCGAACCTCCCGGGGAACACTCCCGCCAGAGGGAGGGACATGAAGGCAGGTGGGATCACCGATGTCCTCGTGGCGGGACGACGGCAGACGCGGCTCTACCACCTGACGCTGTTTGCGCTGGCGGCGGCGGCCATCGCGGCCATCTGGAGCGTGCAGTATCTGGCCCTGCCCGACATGCCCAACCATCTGGCGCGGCTCTTCATCTTGCACGAGCAAGGCAACGTGGCGGCGTTCCAGCGCGACTACCGGCTCGACGTGTTTCCCGTGCCCAATCTGGGGGTCGAGATGATCGGGCTGCCCCTCATGCGCTTCTTCGATGTGTACACGGTGGGCAAGATCGTGGCCTCGGTCTACGTCGTGCTGTTCGTGTGGGGCTGCGACCGTCTGGGCCGGGCGCTGCACGGCGCGCCGACCTGGATGACCATCCCGGTGCTCTTCCTGTGTTTCAACTTCAACTTCCTGTACGGATTCCTGGCCTACTCACTGGGCGTCGCCCTCTTCCTCCTGACCTTCGCCTATTGGCTCGGCCACCGCGACCGGCCCACGCCGCAGTCCGTGCTGGTGTCGTCGGGGCTGGCCACTCTGTGCTACCTGACGCACCTCTCGGCGGCGGTGTTCCTCATCGCCGCCATCGGGGTGTACACGGCCGCTGATGGCTGGCGCAAGCGCCGCCTGGCCCGTCCCCATTGGGTCGCCCTCGTGCCCATCGCGCCGATGGCTGCCCTCTACATCGGGCTGAGCGCGCACGTGCGCATCACGCAGACGCCGGTGTGGCCGCACCCGGCGGACAAGCTGCACGGCCTGGGCTGGGTGTACGGCGGCACCGATCTGCTCGTCGGTCGAACCCTCATCGGGCTGCTCGCTGCCGCGGGGCTCGTGCTCCTTGTCGGACGGCCCCGCCGTCAAGGCTCGCGGCTGCCCTTCGTATTGGCTGGTCTCTTCGGCCTGGGATATCTGGTGTCGCCCATCAGCGCGGCCAACAGCCACTTCGTGGACGTGCGCTTCATCCTGCCCATGCTGGTGTTCGCGACCGTCGGCTGGCGCCTGCAGGTGACCAAGCGGGCGGCTCAGGTCGCCTTGCTGCTGGCCGTGGTGGCCGGCCTGGGGCGCATGGCCTCGGTGGCCGCCGAGTGGCGACAGCGCGAGCCCGAGATTGCCGCGCAGGTGGACCTGTTGCGCCGGCTTCCCGAACAGATCGATCTGCATCCCCTGTTGATGGAATCCCCGCACGGAAGCCTGCCTTTCCGCGTGGCCGTGGGCTACCGCCACCTGTCGCTCTACGCGGTCATCGAGCGACGGGTGAACCACGGCACGCTATTCGCCAAGGCGGGTGCACAGCCCCTGCTGTTGGACAACCCGGCCCCCAAGTGGCTGCTGTCCCCGCCGCACATCCCGCCCGACGATGGCCGGTGGGGAGAGGTGTTCGCGCGCTACCGCTATTTGTGGGGCTTCCAGGTTCAACCCGCCTATCGCGCCCGGCTGGCCGCGTCTTGCGCCATCGTTGGTGAGGCCGGACCGGTGACCATCTTCGGCCCCTGCCGCACGCGACCGTGATCGAGGGTCGCGGGGCGCAAGGTACACTGCGCCCATGGAAATCTCCCTCGCCACTCCGGGCCTGCTCTTTCCCACCA
This sequence comes from Pseudomonadota bacterium, assembly GCA_023438785.1. GTDB lineage: Bacteria > Myxococcota_A > Polyangia > Fen-1088 > Fen-1088 > Fen-1137. The sequence continues at coordinate 18,257 of JAEXQJ010000374.1, read as the reverse complement.
TCTCGTTGATCCTGCTCGCCTACACCAACCGGTTCCTCGGCCTGGCCGCGCTCATCCGCGGCCTGGCCGTGCGCTATGCCGAGACCCGCGAGCGGGTCGTGCTCGGGCAGATCGAGAACCTCCGCCATCGCCTGGCCTTGATTCGCAGCATGCAGGCGTTCGCCGTGGTGGCGATCCTCGGCTGCGTGGCCTGCATGTTCGTCCTCTTCGCCGGCAGCCAGCCGGCCGGCAAGGTGCTCTTCGGCATCAGCCTCGTGCTGATGATGATCTCCCTCGCGATTTCGTTTCGCGAGATCCAACTCTCGACGCGGGCCTTGACGCTCGAGCTCTCGACGCTGGAGCAGCGGGGTCAAGGCGAAGGCCAGAGCCGATAGTCGCGGGCTCTGCATCACGGATGCGGCCGCGGCGAAACCGGCGCGGCAAAGGACCGGGCCCCGATCACCGCCCTGGTGTCGAAGGCCACCCAGCCGTCACCGGCGGCCACCTTGTCGAAGCGCGCGAGGGCGGCGTGGAACCTCGGATCGTCCGCAAAGAACACAGCCGTCTCCCATTGGTCGAAGATGATGTAGCGAATGCCGTGCGTGCGAAGGAACGGAATGAGCGGCGGTGCAACCAGCGGCGGCAAGGGGTGAAAGATGCGGTTGAACGCGTAGCCACGCCTGGGGCTGGCAATCACGACTTCGGGCGCGGCCAAGTATGACGAGGCCCCCGAACCCTGCTGTTCGAGCCAGGCCAGGACTTGCGCGGGCGGATTGGAGCGCAGGCTCTCTCGGTAGCCACTGCCCAGGCGCAGCAGGCTGAAGACGGTCACGCTGGCGACCAGCAGGGCCGGCGCCCACCGGCGCACGCCGACTGGAGCGCCCGCCGTCACCAGGGCGGCCAGGATCCCCGCGGGAACGATAAGCGGCGCGAAGTATTGCGGGTGGTTGGGTTGGGCCAAAAAGAACGCGTAACCGCAGAGCAGCCACGCCATGACCCGCAGGGCGAAGCGATCCCGCCAGCCACGCAGGGCGAGAAAGCCCACCGCCGCGATGCCGCTCAGCACAGCGAGATCGGTCTGTCCCACGATCAGGTCACGAAACGCGCTGCCCACCGCCGACAGCGAGACGCCGAAGCGGCCCACGCGGACCAGAGGCTCGGGCCCAGGCGACTTCGAGAGCTCGAAGAGCATGGCCGGCCCGGAGAGCTCGGGCGCCGAGCGCGCCACCAGAAACAGAATCGTGATGGCCAGAGCCACCCCGACGACCACGGAGACCAAACGTTGGGCCAACAGCCGTCGGGTCTCGCCCACCGCGGGGATGAGCAACGCCGGCAGCAGATACACCGCGGCGGACTTATAGGCCAGCATGCCGGCCACACACACGGCAAAGGCGATCCGATGGCCCCGCGAACGCCCCTCGGCGAGTAACAGGGCCACCGGCGACATCACGATCATCGCGCCCTCCAGATAGGCGCGGCGATTCACCGTGATCATGACGAAGCTGAAGCCGATGAGCAGGACCGCCGTGAAGGCCGTGCGCCGATCGCGGTGGCGCTGGACCAGCACCCCCACCAGCCCGAGAGCGACCAGGCCCAGGATGCCCATGAACACGCGAACCGAAAAGCAGGTGGCCGGGGCGACGTGAAAGAGGAGCCAGCAGGTGGCGAAGTGCAGCGGCGAGAGGAAGACGTTGTTGAAGCCGTTCATGCTGCGCTCGCCGAAAAGCAGGAGGTCCCGGGCCTCGAAGTTCCAGATGCCCTCGTCCACCCCCACCACCGGAAAGACGCCCACCTTCCAGAAACGCAGAGCCACCAGGGCCCCGACCACACCGGCCGCCGCCAGAACCCCGCCTGTGCCCATCCTGGTCTTCATGAGTCGGGCTGTTTGATGTCGCACCCCAAGGCTAAAGATCGGCGTGCACCTGCTTCGCGCCCGGGGCGCAAGTCGGGAGCGACTTGCGCGCTCCAGGCATGAAAAACGCTCTGAGGCGCGCTCCGGGGTGGCCCGTGTGACGGGTCCAGGCAAGACTCCATCTGGGGAGGACGGGGATGAAAGCGTTGGTTCTGGACGCGGGGAACACGGCCTCGTATCACGTCATGCGATCGCTGGCGACGCACGGACACACTGTGCACCTGGCCGGCGGGACGGATTGCGCATTCTTCGAGTCGCGCTACTGCGCGGGCGCCCATCACGCGCCCTCGCCACATGATGGCCAAAGCTACCTTCGTTTCCTCCTCGGCGTGCTGGGCAGCCACGATTTCGGCGTGCTCTTCTTCTGCGGCGGCCACCACGCGCAACTGGTGTGGCAGCACCGCGAGCAGCTACAGCCCGTGGTCGAGTGTCTCATCCCCACGGCCCGTCACCGCGAGGTGGCGTTCAGCAAACTGGCGGCGTGCGCCCACGTGCGCCAGTTGGGACTTCCCATCCCGAGGACGCGGCGCCTCGATTCGTTGGAGCGACTGGGCGCCGTGATTGCCGGCCTGCGCTTTCCCATCGTGCTCAGGACTGAGAAGGGCTGCGCGGAGAGCGAGGTGCGCATCGCGGGCTCGCTCCCCGAGGCGGAGGCGTGCGCGCGCCGGTTCTCCGTGCCGGCCCTGGAGCCACGCCGGCCTCTGTGTGTGCAGGAGTACATCCCCGGTCAGGCCTACGTGGTCCACGTCCTTATGTCTTTTGGCCAGCCGATGGCCCTTTGCGTGCACCGCAAGGATCGGGAGTTGCCCTCGGGCGGTGGCGTGACCAGCGCCGGAACCACCGTCCGCCAGCCCGAGCTGGAGGAGGCCGCGCTGCAGATCCTGACCAGCCTCGATTGGCACGGCCTGGCCAAGCTGGATTTCAGACGCGATGAGCGTGACGGCGCGTTCACGTTCATCGGCCTGGACGTCCGCGTGTCCCCATCCATCGACATCACGCGTGCGGCGGGCTGCGATCAGATCGCCATGGCCGGCGAGCTGGCCGCGGGACGCACACCCACGCCGCAGCTACATTTCCAGGAGGGCGTGCGCTATCGCTGGCTCTTCCCGCACGACGCCCTGGCCTTGCTGGCCAAACCTTGGCGCGCTCCCTCCTACGCGGCCGAGTTCCTCTCGCCGGGCGTGCACTGGGATTTGTCACCGCGAGACCGGCGCCCCTTCTGGCGCTCGGTGCGGGGCCTCGCAGGCCATCTCAAGGAACGCCTCAAGAGCCGCGCTCTCGCGAGGCCCGGGGCCTGACTCGCGGCGAATCATGGCCAAGGACGACGACGTGCACCGGGCTGCAGGCGGCCACCTGAGCCGGCGAGTACAGATCATCGAGCTTTCGGTCTTTCTCTTCCTGATCGGACCTTCGATGGTCCTGTCCTTCTTTCACGCCACGGACGGCGACCCGGGCTTCCAACTGACAGCGGTGTTCACCATCCTCCGTGACCTGGCGCTGGTCGCCCTGATTGCATTCTTCCTCTGGCGTAACGCCGAGGCGAACGCCTCCATCGGCTGGGTGCCGCACGCCATCGGCCGAGAGGTGGCGCTGGGCGTGTTGCTCTTCCTGCCAACCTCTCTCGTCGCATCGGGCTTGGACAGTGGGCTGCGCGGTCTGGGCCTATCCAGCCCCGCGGCGCCGCCCAGCCTGCAGCCGGCGCCCACTTCCACCCAGACGCTGCTGGCCCTCGTGCTCGTCGTGGTGGTGGCGGTGACAGAGGAGGTGATCTTCCGCGGTTATCTGCTGCGAAGGCTGCGCGCCATCACACGCCGAACCTGGTTGGCCGTTCTGCTGGGCGCCGCGATCTTTTCGGTCGGGCACGGCTACGAGGGCACGGCTGGCGTCGTCACCGTGGGCTTCATGGGTGTGGTGCTGGGCACCGTGGCCGTTTGGCGCGGCAGCCTGGTCGCGCCCATCACCATGCATTTCCTGCAGGATTTCATGGCCATCGTCGCGTCCTCCTTGCTCGTCCGACAGGGCTGAGTGCGGCGGGGATCCGGTAAGGGACCGTCGACGGTTCTGAAGACCAGAGCCTAGCCGCGCCAGCGTGAAAGTTGCTTCAAAGCGGCTTTGGCCGCGTGGAAGCCGCACAGCCCGTGCACACCGCCGCCGGGCGGGGTGGAGGCGGAGCACAGGTAGATGCGCTCGACGCCGCTGCGGTAGGGGACCCAGCGGGCCAGGGGACGGGTGAACAGTTGCCCCAGGTTGCTCATGCCCCCGGCCACATCGCCGCCCACTTGATTGGGGTTCTCGACCTCCGCGGCCGCGGCACTGCGCGTGTGGCGCGCCAGGATGCGCTGGCGAAAGCCGGGGGCGAAGCGCTCCACCTGGGCCTCGATGGCCTCGGTCATGTCGCGGGTGGAGCCGTTGGGCACGTGGCAGTAGGCCCAGCCCGTGTGACGGCCTTCCGTCGTGCGGCTGGAATCGAACAGGCTTTCCTGCGCGAGCAGCACGAAGGGGCGTTGAGGGTGCTCACCGCGCGCCACCTGCGCCTCGCCGTCGGCGATCTCGTCGAGCGTGCCGCCCACATGCACGGTTCCCGCGCACAGGCACTCCGCCGCCTTCCACGGGATGGGTCCGTCCAAAGCCCAATCGATCTTGAAGACGCCGGGACCGTAGCGGAATCGCCCCAGGCGCCAGCGCGTGAGCGCCCCCAAACGCGTCCCGGCCAGCCGCAAGAGCTGCCTGGGTGTGACATCGAGAAGGACCAGGCGGGCCGCCGGCAGATCCTCGATGGAGTCGACGCGCGCATTGAGCACCACGGCCCCACCCAGGTGGTGAACGCGGGCCGCCAGGGCATCGGCTAGTCGTTGACTGCCGCCCTTGACGAGTGGCCAGCCCACCACGTGGGCCAGCGTCCCCAGGACCAGGGCAAAGGCTGACGATCCCAGCCTCGACAAGGGCAGGAGGGAATGCGCCGCCAGCCCGGCGAACAGGGCCCGCGCCCGAGGCCCGGCGAAGCTCCGACATGCGAGGCTGCGCGCCGGCCACAGCGCACGCCGCCCAAAGCGCGCCAGCAGTAGCGGATGCCGCGGCACATGCGGGGGCGCCAGGATCTCGCCCGCCAGCTCGCGCCACCTCCGCACCAACGGCCCCATCAGACGCTCGTACGCGGGCCCGTCCCGCGCGTCGAGAAAGCGGGCCGTCTCCTGGATCGAATCCACCACCAGCGCCGCGCTCCCGTCGTCGAACGGATGTGCGAGCGCCGCCGGCGGCTTGATCCATTCCATGGTCAGGTCTCGCACCGGCAGCGCCGCAGCCGCCAGGGGCATGATGGCCGCGCACGTGTCGTGTACCAGGCCGGGCAGGGTCAACTCCGCCGAGCGGCAGCCACCGCCCACCCGCTCGGCCTGCTCGAACACCACCGTCTTCAGCCCCAGCCGCGCCGCCTCGATGGCCGCCACCAAGCCGTTGGGCCCGGCCCCCACGACCACCACGTCCACGTCTGGCGCGCGCATGGTCGACTAGCGCGAAATCCAACTGCGACCATCCCTCGCCAGCAACACCTGCGCGGACTCGGGCCCCCACATGCCGGCGGGGTAGTTGGGAAAGTCGCCGGGCGGGATGCTGCCCCACACATCCAGGATGGGCGCCACCAGGCGCCAGCCCGCCTCGGCCTGATCGGCGCGCATGAAGAGCGTGGAATCGCCCAGCAGCACGTCGAGCAGGAGCGTTTCGTAGGCCTCGGGGGGCGTCACCTTGAAGGTCGCGCTGTACGAGAAGTCCATCTGCACGGGGCGCAGGCGCATGGCCAGTCCCGGCTGCTTGGCCTGGAAGTGCAGGCTGATGCCCTCGTCGGGCTGAATGCGCATGGTCAGCGTGTTGGGCCGAAGATCCATGACCGCCAGGGGAGGGAAGGGCTGGTGGGGAACGGGGTGGAACTGCACCACCACCTCGGACACGCGCGTGGCCAGCCGCTTGCCTGTGCGCAGAAAGAACGGGACCCCGTGCCAGCGCCAGTTGTCGATGAACAGCTTGAGGGCAGCGTAGGTCTCGGTGCTCGACTCGGCGGCCACGTCCAGCTCGTCGCGGTAGGCGCGCACGCTCTGCCCGTGCACCCAGCCCGCGTCGTACTGGCCGCGCACGGCATACAGAGGCACCTCCTCGGGCGAGATGGGCCGCACGGCCTGCAGGACCTCGACCTTCTTGTCGCTGATCTCCTGGTCGCGGAACGACACGGGCGGCTCCATGGCGATCAGGCACACCAACTGGAGCAGATGGTTCTGCACCATGTCCCGCAAGGCGCCTGCATTCTCGTAGTACAGGCCGCGATGCTCGATGCCCACGTCCTCGGCCACGGTGATTTGCACATGGTCGATGTAGCGCCGGTTCCAGATGGGCTCGAACATGGCGTTGGCGAAGCGGAACGCCAGGATGTTCTGCACCGTCTCTTTGCCCAGGTAGTGGTCGATGCGGAAGATCTGCTTTTCCTCGAAGACCTCGCTCAGGGTCACGTTGAGGGCGCGGGCGCTCTCCAAGTCGCGGCCGAACGGCTTCTCCACCACGATGCGGGTGCCCCGTCGACGGCGCGCCAGCCCCGCCGCGGCCAGGTGTCTGACCACGGGCAGAATCAGACTGGGCGGCACGGCCAGATAGAAGATGTGATTGGCCTGCGTGTTCCACTCCCGATCCAAATCACCCAGCCGCGCCGCGAGACGCCCGTAGGTCTGCGCGTCCTGAAAGTCACCATGCAGACTGCTGAAGTGTGAGGCGAAGGCGCGCCAGCTCTCGTCCGTCACCTCGGCGACCTCGGCGAAATGCACCACGCCGTCGCGCAGGCGGGCCAGCAGTTGTTCGCAGGCCATGGCTTTGACGTCCAGGCCCACGATGGCGAAGTGAACCGGCAGCGCATCTGCCAGGAAAAGCTTGTAAAGGGCAGGCACCAACTTGCGCCACGCCAGATCCCCGCCGATGCCGTAGATGACGACGACGCTGGGGTCGAGATGGGCATCCGATCGCATGGTCCCTCAGTCGGCGGCAGGGCGTTGGGCCGCCCGCGCCTCCGGGTGCCTGCTGCTTTGGGTGATGGCCAGGTACAGGATCACGGCGTCCAAGGCCGTGGCGTAAGGGTGGCAGGACTCCAGACGCGCGCGCATGCGACGGAGCGCCGGGCGTACGCAGAACTCGATGATGCCGTCGGCCTGGGTGGCCAACGGATCCCCGGCCGCGAAGCGCAGCAGAGTGCTCACGTGGTCGGGCAACTGGCCGCCCGGAGAGAATCCCTGCAGCCGGTAATACGCCGCCAGGCGCACCAGAAAGGCCGCGCGCCGGGCCGGCGGAAACAGGTGCCAGGTGACGCTGGCTGGACACCAACCATCGCTATCGAAGGTCGCGCGGTAGATCTCGTCGATCTCGAACCACGATCGCCGCCCGAGCCACCCCGCGAAGGCCGCCAACCGACGCCCCAGCGCGGGATGCATCAGGCTGAGGCTCCGCTCGCACGCGCAGGCGCAACCGCGCAGGTGAGCGTTGGGGCGGTCCAGCAGGCCGGCCAACATCGCCAATGCCCTCACCTTCGCACCCTCCTCCCTCTCCGTACCCCCTGACCTACTGATCAAATGTGAAGAGATCCGGCGGCCGGTCAAGGCGACGGATTGGGAGCACCGAGCGGCAAAAGGCGAGGTGGGCTACGGGAATTGCTCGAAGGCCATAAAGTGCAACCCCCAGCCACGCAGATCGACGTACAGCCCAGGGTTGCACATCTCGCTGCCTGCGCGGTCGTAGATGGCGCCCGACAAGGGATCGCGCAAACGCCAGGTGTGTCCGGCCAGGTCGTCCCACGGGATCCGCACGTGGGCCTGGGTACGCTCGGCGGCCAGATTCACGATGATGGCCGCACGCTCGTTGTCCCGCCGCCAACACCAGGCGAGCAGCGAGCTGGGATGGTGCTGGCCGGGCCAGCCCGCCACGTCGCACAGGGTCCACTGACCGCTCAAAGCCGGCAGGTGCAGGGCCCGCAGCAAGCGCCCGTAGAAGTCGTGCAGCTCCGTATCCGGGGGTTCATCGGGCCAGCGCCCGAGCTGCAGAGGCACACGGATCTTGCGGCCCTCGAATTGCCCCTGATGAAGCAGGCGAGCGCCGGGAATGGTGAGCGCGGCCACCGCGGCCACGCGCTCCTTGCCAAAGGCGAAGGCGGTGGCGGCGCGGGCCTCGTCGTGATTCTCGATGAAGTGCACGGTGTGGGCCTGCTGCCGCGGATCGCCCAGGTGGGCGCGCAGCACCTGGGCCTGCCCGTGCACCAGGCGATCGTACAAGGCTTTGTCGTAGCAGTAGTCGAAGCCCTGGCGCACCAGATCGGTCTCCAGGTTCCAGTAGGCCTCGGCCATGAAGAGGAACTCGGGGTGACGGGCGCGCACGGCCCCGATCACGTCGGGCCAGAAGTCGGTGGCCGGGGGCGTGCCCTGTCCGCGCCACGTGTGGCCGAACACGTCGTTCATGACCAACATGGCCATGTCGCAACGAACCCCGTCACACTGGCCCGCCAGATTGTTCAGCGTGGCGATCACAGCCTGGCGCAGGCCGGCCGAGTAGGCGTTGACCTGGGCCACGTCGGTCCACGGCGGCAGGTTGGGATCGCGGCCGCAGGCCAGGACGCGCCCCTCCTGCTCGAAGAAGTCGTCGGGCCTGCCGCGCAGATCCTCACGCGAGCCACTGACGTAGTAGTCGGGGTGCTCGCTGACCCAGGGACAATCGCGGGCCGTGTGGTTGGGCACGAAGTCCAGGATGAGACGCAGGCCCCGGCGGGCCAGAGCCTGGCGAGCCGCGCGCAGCCCCTCGGGCCCACCCAGGTGCTCATCGACCACGTAGCGGCGCACGCAGTAGGGCGAGCCCACAACGTCCGCAGGTGAGAAGTCGGCCAGGGCGCGACGGTATTCCACCTGCAGGCCGGGGTGGGTGCTGGCGATACGCTGGCCGAGCGGACTGCGTTCGAACACCCCCATCAGCCAAATCGCATCGAAGCCCCAGGCGGCCAGCGCGTCCCATTCGGCGTCGGGCACCTCGGCCAGGCTCAACGGCCGCCCCCTGCCGCGTCCCAGCCCGGTCAACCAAGGCCAGGTTTGAATCTCGAGAATCGTGGGATTGATCGGCCACGGATTCAGATCGCTCGTTCCAGCCATGCCCGCCCTCGCTGCGCGAAGACTAGCGCACAATCTTCGCCACGCCCGCCTGATGTGATGGGCTAGAAATTTGCGCCCACGTTGCCCACCGAGATGCTGGGCCCGAACACCACGCCGAAGTGGGAGGCGTCCCGGGTCGAGTTCGGGAGCTGATACCGGGCGCGCAGTTCGTAGACGGCCCAGGCGTGCACGGACACCGCGGCGCCGCTGCCCAGGGGGACGCGGATGCCCAGCCCGCCCACGATGCCCAGGGTGCGCGGGTACTGGGTCTCGCTGGCCGGCTGGACCAGGCTCAGGCCCATCAGGCCCAGCTCCAGGCCGAGCAGGCTCTCCCGGCCGTGTTTGTTGAGCGCGACGATGCGCGACAAGATGCCGAAGTTGAGGGTGAGCTGGCCCGAGGGGCTGTTGAGGCGATACAGGCCGGCGGGGATGTCGACCGTGGCGTAGAGCCGCGCGCGACCGCCCTCCACGATGGCCGTCCACTGCACCGAGGGGATCCCGCTGCGGACCAGCGGCCCCAAGGTGTAGCGCGTCTCATCGATGACCAGAGAGATACGCACCACCATGTGGTCGAACTGTTGCAAGCCGCCCCGCAATGGAATGACCTGCTTTTCGCCGCCGGGACGGAGCACCAGCCGCTCGTGCAGGGCGGCCCCGGCCCGCGTCGCCCCGTCGGCGCTCGTCACGTCCACGTCCAGGACGATCTCTTGCATGCCATCCTCCACGCTCAGGCGCTCGCGGTGGAGGATGACCTGACACGTCCCGCGTTGCTCGAAGGGGATCACGTTCTGTTTGCCAGGCTCCAGGCGCCGGGGCTTGCCCTGCTTGTCGGCACACACCAACTCGGCCAGGGGCTTGTCCGTGTCGGCCGACGTGGAAAACGGGGCAGGCACGCTGGCCTCGCGCAAGGCGCGATTGACCTGCTCGTCGATGAGCGCCGTGTTCGTGCCCGCCAGCTCAGGCGGCAGTCCCTCGGGCCGATAGCCGAAGCGCAGGGCCACCAGGCCGGTCGCCCCCGGCTCGCCGCGCACCAGGTACGATCTGCCGTCGGGCGCGGGCGTGGCCGTGTAGTCGCCCTCGACGGAGATAGGCACCAGCCGCGCGTGCTCGCCCGCGCCGCTGACCGTGAGCGTGGCGTTGCGGTTGGTGGGCACGAAGTCGATGGGACCGAACTTCGGCAATTCGAGCACCACGCGCGGGCGCGGCGCCGGGATGGTGGGGCTGTCCAGCACGCCAATCACCGTCCCGTCCATGTCGGCCCGGGTGACCGTGATGTTGACCCGCTCGCGCATGAGGCGTCCGGTGCGCACCAAGAAATACGTGGCGCTGCTGGTCTTGACCACCTTGGAGACATCCGCCGTGTTGCCGTCCACCAGCCAGCGCAGGCGCGTCCCCGAGGCACAACGCGCGTCCATGCGCACGGCCACCTGGGCCGCCTCCACGTCGCCGCGCAGGGGCGGCCCCGACACGATGGACAAGGGACAGTGCAGAAGCGGCAGCACGGCCGTCACGCTGGACTCCTGGCTCTCGCCGTGCACGAAGGAGTAGCGAGGCAGAAGACGCAGGCGCACGGTGACGCTGGTGGCGCTGGCCGGGAAGCTGCGCACGACCACGTCGTTGTCCGTCAGCTCGCAGCGCGCCTGACCACAATCGACCGAGGCCACGGCCTCCGGGTGCACGAGCGGCACCCGCCCCGGCCCCTGCGACACGTCCACCGCGTCGGTGGCACCCAGCATGCTGGACAAGACCACGCGGGCCGGCCGAATCACCCAGGACGCGGGATCCACACGGCGGCCTCCGCGATCGAAGGTCACCACGTCCGCGCCGCTGAGCGCGCGGGCCGGCAGCCAGCGCAAAACCACGTCGCCCGGCAGGCCACGCCCCACGGGCACCACGCACGTCTGCTGCTTTGTGCTGCCCTGCGGATCCAGGCAGGTGTCCTGACCGCTCTTGCCGCCCGCCTGCCACAGGACCTGCACGCCCTTCAGACGCTGGCCCCTCAGATCGATGCGACCGTCGTCGGGATAGAACACGGTCCCTGCCGGATCCAGATCGGGCAGGGGTCCGGTGGCGATGAGCGTGACGGTCTCGGCGGATGGACCGCAGGCCGTGCGGTCGCTCGCGACCTTGAGCTCGCCCTCGCGAGCCCCCGAGGCATCCGGCGCGGGCGGCCGCACCCGATCGTCATCCGCGGCCCATCCCTGCGGCACGCTTCCGCACAACACACCCCGTCCCCAGGGGACAGAAGCGCCACCCTCGGGCACCTGGACGGTTTTGGCCACCGCGGGCGCCGAAGACGCGACGAGACCGGCCAGAACGAGCGCGACGCGAAGGAAACGCATAGGGGTGGCGAACTCTGACCCGCTCGCCTCTTCTCAGCAAGCACCCCGACGCGCGGCCCGTGGTGAATGCCGCTCGCCACGTGAAATCGGGCGCCAAGCGTGGCCGGCTTCACATCGGCACGCGCCAGAAGCTGCCGGAGGGCCGCGGCATGTGATAGCGGTGTGCCCATGTCCAACGGAGATTCCGCATCATCCGGAACACGCCTGGCCGCGTGGTTGCGGCAGCGCTGGCCCGAAGTCGGGCTGGCGGCCCTGTGCCTCGCCGCGGTGGTGGCGCGGTTCGTGGGCCTGGAGAAGAGCCCCCCCGGAGCCTTCATGGACGAGGCGCTGGCCGGTCTGCACTTCGCCTGCCTGGGCCAAACGGGCGAGTCCGGATACGGCGTGTCGTGGCCCCTGTTTGCCAAGGGCTTCGCGGGCGGCTTCTACACGCCCGTGTACCTGTACCTGGGGGTGGCGTGGACCAAGCTGCTCGGGGTCACCATCGCCTCCATCCGCGCCTACTCCGCCTTCGCCACCGTGGTGACCCTGGTCGGCGTCTACTTCCTCGGCAAGCGCATCGCCGGACCCCGCTTCGCCCTGTACGCGCTGTTGATCGGCTGCCTGTCGCCCTGGTCGTTCCAGTTTTCGCGCATCGCCTGGGACCCGCCCTTCGCGCCGCCCTTTTTGGTGTGGGGTTGTTATTTCTGGCTACACCGCAGGCCTCTTCTAGGGGCGGCCCTGGCGGGGGTCATGTTCGCGGGCGCGCTCTACACGTATCCGCCCTTTCGCATCCAGGCGCCGTTGCTCTTCGTGGCCTTGTTCTTCCTGGCCGGGGGGCACGTGCTGCGGGATTGGAAACGGCTGGCCTGCTTCGCGGGCACGTTGGTTCCGCTGGCCATCCCGCTGTTGAGGTTCCTGAGCAATCCGCAGTTCATGGGCCGCAGCCTGGACTTGGCGATCTTCTCGCGGGGCTATCTGGAGAGCCAACACGGCCATCTGCCCAACGCCATCGCCTTCCTGCGCATACTGGGTGACAACATCTCTCTCTACTTCCGGCCTTCGTTTCTCTTCTTTACCGGGGATCCGAACGGGCGGCATTCCATCCAGATGTTCGGCATGTTGGGGCTGCTGGAGGATCTGGCCTTGGTGTTGGGGGGCGTCCTGATCCTGGCGACGCTTCGCGGACGTCCCAGGCCCGCCGTGGAGTACCGTCCGCCCCTGTCGCTCGCACGCGTGGTGGGGTTGGGCTTGGCGGGTGTCCTCGCGGGCGTTCTGGCCGGCGCGCTCACGCACGAGGGATTGCCGCACGCCCTGCGCTCCATCGGTGTGTGGCCGTTCTATGCCCTCTTGGGCGCGACAGTATTCACGGTGGCCGAGCGGCGGTTCTCCTGGCTGCGCCACGCGGTCCTGGCCACCGCCTGCGTGCACATGGCGCTGTACGGCTGGCTGTACTTCCAGGTCTATCCGCGCTTCGCCGGCCCGGACTTCTGGGCCGACCGGAACCAGCAGATGCTCGACTGGGATGCGCAGTCCGACGCCACCAAATCCGACCTCGCCCGCAACGAACCCGAGCAGCTTCGCTTCCTGCGCATCCACGCGGCCGGCCTGACCTGCGAACAAAGCGAGCAGGAACGGCTGCGCTACGCCAAATAGGCCGACGGCTCCCCCGAAGGCGCCCGACCGGCAACGCGCGACCTCTGCCACGAACCGCCAGTCGCTGATCGCACTTGCATCAGAGCTTCGGCCGCTCATGCGGAAGACTTCCGGGCCGCTGGCCCTGCCTGAGACCAGACTCTGATCGCGGATGTCGTCCGACGAAAGGCACGAAGCCGATTCGCGCACCCCGTTGACTCTGGCCGCCGACGTGCTGGAGGCGGGCCGCCCCTGTGCCGTTCTGGACGCGGCGTGGCGCTACGTGTACGTCAACCAGGGGTACGAACAGCTCTCGGGAAAGCCCCGCCGAGATTTGCTCGGCCGCAGCATGTGGGACGTGTTCCCGGACGCGGCCAGCCCGGCCCTGAAATTCTGGTCTGCCTACCAGCAGGTGCAGCGCGATCGCGTCCCCGCCGCGTTCGAGGAGTACTACCCACCCATGGATCTGTGGGTCGAGGTGGACCTACAACCCGTGGGCACGGAATACGTCGCGGCCTTCCACCGGCCGATCAACCCGCGCAAACAGGCCGAGGCGCGCCTGCGCGAGAGCGAAGCCCGCTTTCGCCAACTGGCCGAAACCATGCCGCAGCTCATGTGGCTCATCCACGCGGACGGGAAGACAGACTACGCCAACGATCGCTGGCGCGAGTACACCGGGCTGAGCCTGGAGCAAGGTGCGGGCTGGCTGGAGCTCATCCACCCCGACGAGCGCCCTGAGACCGCACGACGCTGGCAAGAAGCCGTGCGGACCGGAGGGCCGTACTCGATGGAGTTGCGGCTGCGCCGCGCCCGTGACGGTGCCTACCGCTGGTTCCTGGCCCAGTGCCTGCCCGTGCGCGAGAATGGCGGCCGCATCGAACGCTGGCTGGGCACCGCCACCGACATCCAGGAGCAGAAGGACGCGGCGCAGGCCGCGCGGCAGAGCGAAAAGCGCCTGCGCCTGTTCATCGACCACGCCCCGGCCGCGGTGGCCGTCTACGATCGCGAAATGCGCCACCTGGCGGTCAGTCGCCGCTACCTGCGCGACTATCGCGCCGGCGATGTGGACGTCATCGGCCGCAGCGTCTACGAAGTCTTCCCCAAGACCGAACGTTGGCGAGAGATCCACCGTCACTGCCTGGCTGGGCATGTAGAACGGGCCGAGGAGGATACCTTCCTGCACGCCGACGGCACGCAGGACTGGGTGCGCTGGGAGCTACGGCCCTGGTACCTCGACTCGGGCGAGATCGGCGGGCTCATCCTGCTCAGCGAAATCATCACCGCGCGCAAGAAGGCAGACGAGGCTCTGCGCGCCAGCGTGGAAGCCGAACGGCGCAGCTCCGCGCTCCTGCGCCTGGTGGCCGACACCATCCCCGATCTGGTTTTCGTCAAGGACCTCGAAAGCCGCTTCCTGCTCGTCAACCCGGCCACGCTGACCGCCATCGGCAAGTCCGCCGAGGGCGAGACCCTCGGTCGCAACAATCGAGAGGTCTTCATGGATGCGCAAGAGGCCGCCGCGGTCATGGAGAACGACCGCCGCATCATGCGGACCAACCGCGCGGAGGTCGTGGAGGAGAACGTCTCAACCCCGCGTGGCCGGCGCATTTTCCTGGCCACCAAGGCCCCGTTACGCGACGATCGGGGTCGGGTCATCGGGCTGGTGGGCGTGGCCCGCGACATCACCGAGCGTAAGCAGGCCGAGGAGGCGCTGCTCGCCAGCGAGGAGGAGCTGCGACGAGCCATCGACGAAGCGCCCATCCCCATCATCCTGCACGCCGAGGACGGCGAGGTGCTGCAGACGAGCCGCAGTTGGACCGAGCTGACCGGCTACACGCGCGAGGACATCCCGTCGCTCGACGCGTGGCTGAGCCGCGCCTACGGGGCCGGTGCGCAAGAGATGCGCGAGCACATACGCTCGCTGTTCAGCGGGTCGCGGCGTGAGGTCGGGGTCGAGTTACCCATCCACACGCGATCGGGGCAGGAACGACGTTGGAGTGTCAGCACGTCGCGGCCAGGGCGGCTCCGGGATGGGCGGCGCTTCGTGGTCACGATGGCCGTCGATGTGACGGAGCGCCGCGCGGCCGAGGCGGCGCTGCGGACGGCCAATGAACACCTGCGCGAGATGGACCAGCGCAAGAACGAGTTTTTGGCCATGCTCTCGCACGAGCTGCGCAATCCGCTGGCCCCCATTCGCAACAGCGTTTACATCCTGGAGCGGACCGCGCCGGGCAGCGAGCAAGCGCGGCGGGCGCGCCAGGTGATCGATCGCCAGACCCAACACCTGACCCGGCTCGTGGACGATCTGCTGGACGTCACCCGCATCAGCCGGGGCAAGATCAACCTGCAGCGCGAGTCAGTCGAGCTTCAGAAGATCGTGCACGGCGTGGCCGAGGATCACCGGGACCAGTTCGCGCGCAACGGGATCGAATTCGAGCTGCAAGTGGACGAGCAGCCGTTGCGCGTGTGGGGCGATGCCACACGTCTGGCCCAAGCCGTGGGCAACCTGTTGAACAATGCGGCCAAGTTCACGTCGAGCGGCGGACGCGTTCGGCTGGTGCTGGAAAGCGCGCCCGGTGAGGCCGTGATCCGCGTACAGGACACGGGCGCCGGGATCTCGCGCGAGATGTTGCCCCGTCTCTTCCAGCCTTTCGCGCAGGGTGATCGCAGCCTGGATCGCAGCCGGGGCGGACTGGGCCTGGGCCTGGCCTTGGTCAAAGGCCTGGCCGAATTGCACGGCGGAACGGTGAGCGCATCGAGCGCGGGCCCAGGCCACGGATCCGAGTTCGTGCTGCATCTGCCCCTGGAGGATCGGTCCGCGCGCGCACTCACGGGACGGGAGCCCCCGGCGCGGACGTCGCGGGCGCGAAGAGTCCTCATCATCGAGGACAACCCCGATGCCGCCGAGAGCCTGAAAGAGGTGGTCGAACTCGCGGGACACACGGCTGAGGTGGCCCACACCGGGCCCGAGGGGATCGCGATGGCCCGTCGCTGCCCCCCCGAGGTCGTCCTGTGCGACGTCGGCCTGCCGGACATGGACGGCTACCAGGTCGCGCACGCCTTCCGCGGCGACACCACCTTGGACAAGGCCGTTCTGGTGGCCTTGACTGGCTACGCCTCGCCCGAAGACAAGGAGCACGCAATTCGTGCGGGATTCGACAGCCACGTGGCCAAGCCCGTCGACCCGTGCGTTCTGGAGAGGATCCTTTCGCAGTCGGGCGACGGATCCGCCTTGCGGCTGAAGGTGCGGAGCCCAGACTAAGCAGACCGGCGCTCAGCGTGCTGTGCCGGTCCCCGGCATGAAGCTCAGCAAGGCATCTCCCGCAGAACCTCAGCAACTCGGTGAGGAGCGGGCTCGAGCGCTGGACGTGCTCGAACACGGTGAGCCCATCTACGTGCTCGACGCCCAGTTCCGCTGCGTACTGATCAACAAGGCCCAGGAGAAGACAACCGGCATACCGCGCGGCGAGCTTCTGGGTCGCTGCATCTGGGACGTGTGGCCCACGGCCGCGGATCCACGACTCAAGTTCTGGGACGTGTACCACCGGGTCATGCGCACGCGCGTGTCCGAGCGCTTCGAGGAACGATTCGCGCCGCTGGATCTCTGGGTGGACGTGCAAGTGTTCCCGACCGCCGAGGGTGGGCTGGCCGTCTTCTTCCATCGCATCGACGATCGCAAGCAGGCCGAGGCAGCCCTACGCGAGAGCGCGGCCCTCCTGGGCGTCATCAGCGACGCTTCGAGCGACGTCATCTTCGCCAAGGACCGAGCGGGCCGTTTCACCTTCGCTAACCCGGCCACTCTGAAGTTGATCGGCAAGCCGCTTGCCGCGGTGATGGGTCACACCGATGCGGAGGTCCTGGAGGATCGGGAAGTCGCCCTGAGGCTGATGGAGACCGATCGCCGCATCATGGAGGCCGGCGAGGCCACGCTGGTGGAAGAGGCCGTGCCGCTGCCCGATGGCACGGTCCGCATCTGGTCGTCGTGCAAGACCCCGTACCGCGACTTCGAGGGCCGCGTGGTGGGTCTGCTCGGCATCTCGCGCGACATCACCGAGAGCAAGCAGGCCGAAGCCGATCGCGCGCAACTCGCTCGGCAACGACGGCTGGCCCTGGACGCGGCCCGCCTGGGCTGGTGGCACTACGATCCCGTGGACCGCGTGGCCACCTTTGACGAGGGCTACCGGCGCATCTTCGGCGTGCAGGGCGCTCGCCGCCCCGTGGACGAGCTCCTGAAGCTGATCCACGCCGACGACCTGAAACGGGTGTGGGCCGCGGTGGAGGCCGCCCTGGACGCGGCCAACCCGCAACCCTATGCCGTGGAGTACCGAATCCATCGGCCGGACGGCGCCCAACGCTGGGTCGAGGCCCATGGCTTGCCCGAGTTCGAGGGACAAGGGAGCGCCCGGCATGCGGTCAGCTTCGTGGGAACGGTGGCCGACATCACCGAGCGCAAGCACGCCGAGGAGGCCCTGCGCGCGCGGGAGGCGCAGTTGCGCGAGGCCGACCGGCGCAAGAATGAGTTCCTGGGCGTGTTGTCACACGAGCTGCGCAATCCGCTCGCGCCCATCCGCAACAGCGTGACCATCATGGACCGCGTTCCGGCCGGCAGTCCGCAGGCGCGGCACGCCCTGCAGGTCATCGACCGGCAGGTGAACCAGTTGGCGCGCCTGATCGACGATCTGCTGGACGTCACCCGCATCTCGCGCGGCAAGTTCCGCCTGCAGCGCGAGACTATCGAGCTCAATTCGCTGGTCCGCAGCGCGGCGGGCGATCTGCACAGCCTCTTTGTGCGCGGCGAGATTGGGTTTGAGGTGCAGGTGCCTGAGGAGCCCCTGTACGTGAACGCCGACCGCACGCGCCTGGCGCAAATCATCGGCAACCTTCTGCAAAACGCCGCCAAGTTCACACCCGCGGGCGGCCACGCGCGGCTGTCGTTGGCCCGAGACGACGACGGCCTCGCGGTAATCGAGGTGCGCGACAACGGCGCGGGAATCGAACCCGAGCTGCTGGACCGCGTGTTCGAGCCGTTTCTGCAGGCGGAGAACACCCTCGATCGCAGCCGGGGCGGATTGGGCTTGGGCCTGGCGCTGGTCAAGGGACTGGTGGAGCTACACGGTGGCACCGTGACGGGGCTCAGCGAGGGCGTGGGGCGCGGATCCACCTTCGTGGTGCGTCTGCCGCTGCATGAAGCCGCGCCCGCCCCCCCCCCCCACGTGGCCGCGCCGGCCACGGCCGCCGCCCCCCCCATCTTGATCA
>JAEXQJ010000359.1 GCA_023438785.1 Pseudomonadota bacterium | reverse complement strand
GTCAAGGTCATCGGCGCCACGGCCCACTACGTCACGGCCGAGCTCGACCAGGGTCCGATCATCGAGCAGGACGTGTGCCGAGTCTCACACCGGGACACGGTCGAGGACATGATGCGCAAGGGACGCGACCTGGAGCGCCAGGTTCTGACCCGCGCCCTGCGCCTTCATCTTCAACGGCGGGTCCTCGTTTCGGGCAACCGCACGATCGTGTTCGGTTGACGGCCCGAGCGCGACTCCCATATAACGCGGTCCAGATAGCGGCTGGACGGAAGGAGATGCCATGAAGATTCTGCTTGGACTGGTACTGGCGGTTGCCACCACTGCTGTTGCGGTTGAGGGAGCGCACGCGAAGGGTGGCAAGAAGCCACCGGCCGCCAAATCCGCGGTCGACCCCAACGAAGAGTTGGCCAGGGATCACGGGGGCAAGGTATGGGTCACGGCCGAACAGCTCCCCGCCGTCGAGGGCAGCGACCTCGGCAAGTGGCTGGCCGCCCATTCCACGTCCGCGGAGCTGACCCAAAAGCCCAAGGATGACAAGTGGCCGATGAACTTCATCGCGGTCTTCAAGAAGGCGCCTGCCAAGGGCCCCATGACCGTCGAGTTGGTCGACAAGGAGGACCCCAAGGAGACGGTCGACCAGTTCTCGCCACAGACGCCCGGAGCCTCGCTGGTCTACCAGGAGGGCTATGACCTGGATGCGAACAACGGCTTCAACAAGGGTCACACGTACGTGATCCGTGTGGGCCAGCTCATCAAGGGAAAGTTCGTCGTCTACGCCACCGGCGAGATCGCGCTCAAGTAGCCTTGACCTGCGGACGTCGAATGGTCAAAAGACGTCCGTGATCTCCGCAGGCACCCGCCCCCGCCCGGGCGATGAATTGACCGTCGAATTCGAACGCCTGGCCTATGGTGGCGAAGCCGTGGGACGGCACGAGGGCATGGTGGTCTTCGCGCTGGGCGCGGCGGCCGGCGAGACGGCGCGCGTACGCGTCACCCGCACGCACCGCCGCCACATCGAAGCCGAGCCCGTTGCCATCGTTCGCCCCTCGCCCGACCGCGTCCCGCCCCGCTGCCCGCACTTCGAACAAGGCTGTGGCGGCTGCACCTGGCAGCACCTCAATTACGAGAGCCAGACGGCAGCCAAGGCCACTATCGTGCGGGACAGCCTGGAACGGCTGGGGGGACTGCGCGATCTGCCCATGCGCCCCATCATCGCGGCGCCCAGTCCCTGGTATTACCGCAACAAGATGGAGTTCGCCTTTCACCCCGAGGGCCTCTTGGGTCTGCACCCGCGGGGGGCGTGGTACCGGATTCTGCCGCTTGAGACGTGCTTTCTTGAGTCGCCGCTGGCCGTCCGGATCGTTAAGGCCGCGCAGGCTTTCGTGGCGCGCACCGGAATCTCGCTATACCACCCGCGCACGCGCCAGGGTCTCCTGCGCGAGTTGATGGTTCGCCATAGCCAGAGCGCAGCCGAGACCATGTTGGCGGTCGTGACCAGCCCGGGTCCCTTCCCCGCGGGACCAGACCTGGCCGAGGAACTGGCCGCCTTGGATCCCGGGATCCGCAGCGTGGTTCACTGCGTGCGCGCCTCGGCGGAGACGGCGGCGCCTCTGCAGGAGGCGTCGGTGTTGCGCGGCCAAGACCACATCACGGAAGTGGTCGATGGCCTGCACTTCCGCATCGGCACGTCGACGTTCTTTCAAACCAACACCGCGCAGGCCGAGCGGCTGGTTCAGCTGGTCCGTGAGATGTGCGGGCCCGTGGCCGGATCGTTGATCATCGATGTGTACTGTGGGGTCGGGCTGTTCTCGCTGGCGCTGGCCAAGACAGCCGGCCAGGTCGTGGGCGTGGAGGTGGTGGAGGCTGCCGTTACGGCGGCGCGGGCCAATGCCACGGCCAACGGCATCGCCAACACCGCGTTCTACGCCGGCGACGCGCGCAAGGTGCTCCCCGAGGTGCTCGCCGCCCACGGCTCGCCCGAGGTGATTGTGCTGGACCCTCCGCGCGGGGGCGCGGGTGGCAAGGTCATGCGTCGGATCGCCCGCTCGGCGCCACGCCGGATCGTTTATGTGTCCTGCAATCCCACCACCCTGGCGCGCGATCTCACCGAGCTGAAGCCGTTCGGCTACCGGGTCACGGCCGTGCAACCCGTCGACCTGTTCCCGCAGACGTACCACGTTGAGACGATCGTGGCCCTCGAACGCGGCGAAACGCCGCCGGGCTGAGTCAGGCGGAGCGAGGTCGACGGAACACGAAATGGTGGTGCAGGGGGAAGTTCCACCCCATGCCGATGGCCGTGGCCACGACGACACGCGCGGCCACATAGTGCGAGCCGAAGACCTTGAGGGCCAGGCTCTCGCCCAGCGTGTTCAGGCCCAAGCTGGATAGGGACACCAGGATGTAGCGCAGGAGTTGGCCGCTCGCGGCGCCGCCCTGGGCGCGAAAAACCCACGTCCGGCCCAGCAAGAAGCTCGTGGCTGCGCCACTGGCCGCGCCGATGGCCGTACCGGCGACGGGAGACAGACGCAACAACTCGACGACGGCGATCATTACGGAGAAATCCACGACCGCGGCCAACGCGCCGCCGATTTGGTGCCGCAAAAACGTCCATGCCAGACGGGATCGGGGGGCGGAGATGGGGTCGGACATCGGGGCTATCTACCTTCCGGGCCTGGAGGAAACTACACCCGTTTCAGCGACGGGCACACGTGGGACGCATCGTGTACTGTTGTGCCCCAAGGAGAGCACGGACCATGGCCCATGACCTTGCAGGCAAGCCCGCGCCCGCGGGACTTCTCATCGACGTCGAACGACTGACCCGGGCGTACTGGGAGCGGCAGCCCGATGTCTCGGACTCGGAGCAACGGGTCAGCTTCGGCACGAGCGGCCACCGAGGCACGGCCTTGGCCGGTTCGTTCAACGAGGCGCACATCCTGGCCATCACGCAAGCCATCTGCGAGTGGCGCAAACAGCAGGGCATCGGCGGCCCCTTGTTCATGGGCAAAGACACGCACGCCCTGTCGAGCCCGGCGCAGCGGACCGCGCTGGAGGTCCTGGCGGCCAATGACGTGGAGACCGTGTTCCAGCGCGACGACGGCTTCACGCCCACGCCCGCCGTGTCGCGACTGATTCTGACCCACAACCGCGGCCGCAAAACCGGTCTCGCGGACGGCATCGTGGTGACGCCGTCGCACAATCCGCCCGCTGACGGCGGATTCAAGTACAACCCGCCCAATGGCGGCCCGGCCGACACCAACGTCACGGCGTGGATGCAGGATCGGGCCAACGCGCTCCTGCGGGACGGGAACAAGGATGTGCGTCGTATTCCCTTCGAACGCGCGCTCAAAACGCCCACCACACACCAAGAAGACTTCGTGGGTCCGTACGTGAGGGACCTGGGCAACGTGGTGGACATGGTGGCCATCCGCGACGCGCACGTCAGGTGCGGCGTGGATCCCCTGGGCGGCGCATCCCTGGCCTATTGGCAGGAAATCGCCAACACCTGGAAGCTGGACCTGCAGGTCGTCAACCCGACCGTGGATCCGCGCTTCGCGTTCATGACTGTGGACCACGACGGCAAGATCCGCATGGACTGCTCGAGTCCGTGGGCCATGGCCAAGCTGGTCGATCTGCGCGGCTCGTATCAGGTCGCGTTCGGCAACGATCCGGATGCGGATCGCCACGGCATCGTGGTGCCGAGCGGCCTGATGAACCCCAATCACTACCTCGCCGTCGCCATTCGTTACCTCTTCTCGAACCGGCCCAACTGGCCGGCCAAGGCGGCGGTGGGCAAGACGCTGGTCTCGAGCGCCATCATCGATCGCGTGGTGGCCGCACTGGGGCGCACGCTGGCGGAGGTGCCGGTGGGCTTCAAGTGGTTCGTCGACGGGCTGCTCGACGGTTCCTTCGGTTTCGGCGGTGAGGAGAGCGCGGGCGCCAGCTTCCTGCGCTTCGACGGCAGCGCCTGGTCGACCGACAAGGACGGCCCCATCCTGGCGCTGCTCGCCGCTGAGATCACCGCGCGTACGGGCAAGGATCCGGGCGAGCACTACCGCGAGATCACGGCCCAGCACGGTGATCCCCTCTACACGCGCATCGATCAGGCGGCCACGCCCGCGGAAAAATCCAAGCTCAAGCAGCTATCGCCCGCCCAGGTGCCGGGCAGCACGTTGGCAGGCGATCCCATCACGGCCAAGCTGACCAAGGCGCCCGCCAACGGTGCGAGCATCGGGGGCCTGAAGGTGGTCACGGAAAACGGCTGGTTCGCCGCGCGCCCATCGGGAACGGAGAACATCTACAAGATCTACGCCGAGAGCTTCAAGGGCCGGGAGCACCTGGACCGCGTCGTCGACGAGGCGCGTGCCATCGTCGGTGAAGCCCTCCGGAGTTGACGCCAGCGCCCGTCGGCGCCCGGCCCGCCGCACGAGCAGCGGGCCGGGCCGCTTTCTTGCCCCCTGCCGCGCCGGAAGGCATATGTTCGCTGAGGTTCATGAGAGGTTCACTTTTTGCGTTATCCGCGGTTTCGCTGGCCGTGTGGGGATGCCAGGTGCGCGTGGGGGGCTCGGCGAAGACAGAGCAACAAGGCCCGGCCCCTGGCACGGCGAAGCTGGATGGGCCAGCCAAGGCTGAGCCACACGCGTCCAGGGCACAAACGGCTGCCGCGGTCCAGCCCACGTCAGCCCAACCCGCGCCGGCCCCTCACCCCGATCAGGTGCTGCTCGTCCACAATGGCCAGGAAACCTGGAATGACGGCGACGCCCTGGCCAAGTCAGGCTACACCATCATCGATCTGCGCGACGAATGGACGCCCTTCATCTTCGCCGAACAACACGGTGAGGACGGCAACGACTTGCCGAACCGCTACCGCCGCGTCTTCGTCGGTCTAGCCAACGACACCCTGGACGAGGACGGCGAGCCCTTGCCGCCCGGTGAAAAGAACTACCTGGAGTTGTACGGCATCCCGCCCTCCCTGGGCGTGCTGCGCGCGCGTTTCTTGCGCGACGAAGAGCATCCCTGCCACGAGAACGCGGACATGAAGGCCATGGAGGCGGTGGAGACCGTCAGCTACGTGGCCCCAAACAGGATCAGAGCCGACGAGTTGAAGTTGGCGCGCCTCAAACAGGAGCTGGAGGCCGCGCGCAAGAAACTGGGTGTGGCCTCGTTGGGTGAGCTGGCGGCCAAGGACCCCAAGCAGGAAGCCAAGATCAAGCTCATCGAACGGCGTGGCCTGGAGAAGATCGCCATGGCCGAGGTGGAAAAGCGCCTGGACTGCGAGGGCATGTTCAAGAAGGGCCAGCGCCACGCGCCCGGCGTCTACGACGATGCCATGCGCTTGGCGGTCCGCCGTTTCCAGCAGAAGCACATGATCTACGAGTCCAATTACCTGCGCCGGAAGACGATGGACTTTCTGGCGCGGCCCCTGCTGGCCAATGACCACGAGGCGCTCATGCGTGTCCTGCGCGAGCGCGTGGTCGCGGCGGCGGGCGTGGTCGAGGACGGCAGCGTGGAGACTGGCAAGGGCGCGCCCACGTATAGGTCGGCCTCGGGTGCCCAAGTGCCGGTGCGCAACCTGGCCGACGAGTTGACCAAAGCAGCGGCCGAGCAATTGGGACTGAACACGCCCGAGGACGCGCTGGCCTTCTTCAAACGCCACGGCGCCGAGGAGTTCCGCCACCTGCGCGCGGCCGTGAAGCTGCCCGCGCTGCCCGAGTACTACGGGCCGCACATGGACCTTTCGATCGTGATCGACCGCGGCGACGTGTGGTACGACCTGCCCTGGGATGCGGCGGGCGAGCGCCGCGCCCAGCCGCGCAAGCGCTATCCCTCGTTTCACCTCTACGTCAACTACAACCAACAGCGCATTCCCCTGGCCCGCTGGCGCACCACCGTGGGTGGCTGGCGCGCGGAACAGGCCAGCGACGGTTACGAGTACTACCGCTACAAAGGTTCGGACGTGGGGCCGCGGGTCATTCGCAACGTGGTGGCCGGCCCCGTGTGGATCGCCCCCGAGTCCACGCCGACCCGCAGCCTGGTCAAGAGCAAGACCGTGAACGGCGCCTGGACGCGCGTCGTGAACTACGACGAGTTGGGCCCCGGCTATCTCTCCGCCTATGGCCTGGTGGCCGGTTACCTGGTCGTGCCCGGCAAGGACGGCAGGCCCGACTGGGACAACGGCATCCGCGTCCACGGATCATCCGAATACCTGTCCATGTACAGCGGCGACGGCTACTCGCACGGGTGCCATCGCTTGCCCAACCACCTGGCCTTGCGTCTTTATGGGTTCATGTTGCGCCATCGGACCATGCGCGTGGTGGGCGACCAGACGGCCAACATCGCGCGACAGTTCCTGATGAAGGACGACGTGTTCGAAATCCGTATCCCGTCGCGTGGCTACGTGTATCAGATGGAGCCGCCCGTGCCGGTCAACGTGCTCGAAGGCGACATCCGCGGCACGCTCAAGCAACCCGTTGCCACCTACGTGCCCAAACCCGGCGTGAAGTATCCGGGGCCGACGCCCGCGGCGTCCAACTCGACCGAGGGGCGGGCGGGCACGACGCGACCGACGGCTGACGACAAAGGAGCGCCATGAGGACGACGATGTGGAAGCGGGGCGCCTTCGTCACTGGGCTCGCGCTGGGCCTGGCGGGGCTGGGATCCGCCATCGTGCTGGGTGCAAACAAGCCGGCACACGAGTCCGCCCGTGTGGACGCCGGCGCCACGGTGCCAGCCAAGGCCACCCCGGAGACGGTGCGCGTGACGATTCAAACCGTGCCGGCGCGACGGGCCTCGGTCCGGTGGGGCAAGAAGGCCCTGGGCGCGATCCCGGTTCCCAAGCCACTGGTGGTTGTGCGACCGCGGGACAGCGGCCCCATGGACCTGCTCATTTCAGCGCCGGGATACTTGCCGGTGCACACCCGCGCCTATACCTTCTCCGACAGTCGACTGGCCGTGAAGCTGACCCCGGTGGCGCAGAAGAACACGCTCTTCGGCTACCGCGAGGAGCTTCCGCCCGAGGGCACCGACAATCCCGACGGCGGCGCGTCGCCTCTGCCGCCGGCAACCCCGGTTGTCCCCACGGCCGCCCCAAGCGCCGCCCCACGTAGCCCCTAGTTGCCCACGTGAGAGCCGGATCGAGCCGTTCGGGGGGGGCGGCCCGGATGCAAGGAGGCGTGAAGCGCGGAATGCTCGCAGTCTTCGAGCGCGCGGCGGGGCGCGGCTGGCCAGAAACCGCCTGAACGACGGCGGTCGGCTCTCGCCCTGGCAGCTCACCAAGGCGTGGCGACTCTCGCGAACCGTCCGATTCTGGCGTTTGTTCAAAAGTGGACTTAGGCTGGACGAAGGGTCTTCCCCGCGCAGCGCGAAAGGCAAAATGAGATGGCAGAGCCCCAGGATTCGGCCGGACAAGCCGGCTCGCGACGCCTCGGATACGCGGCGCTCGCGCCCTTGGTGAACCAAACCGAGACACTTTGGCGATCCCGGCACCGGCTGGATGGCGAGAACGCCGCCCAGGTGGCCCGCCTGGCCGGTGCCCGACTGGACGAGGACAGAGCCGAGCCGACGCCGGCGGCACTGGCGCAAGCCGTGGATGAAACCGCGGATTTGTGGCGCAAGCACGGAGTCTCGCGCGCGCAGAGCGCGGAGATTGCCGAGATCGCGTGCGCCCGCTTGGAGCCCGGGCATTGCCAACGCACGCCGGCACCCGTCGGCCTGGACGTGCAGAGAGCAGCCGCGCCCGTGTCGCAGAAGAAGCACTGCCGAGCCATCACCGTCTACGGAACCCGCTGCGGGCGGCCGGCCGTGGGGGCGAGTGACTACTGCCGGTGGTGCTTGCCCACACACGGCAGCGCCTGATTCCGAGGGGCCACCCCCACAACGATCGCCGCCGCGCGGCTGAGCTGGGACATAATGCGCCCGGCGCAAGCCAGCTCATCAACGCGGAGGCACAACGTGGCAGGCAAGATCGCGGCGAAGACACTGTTTACGATTACGTCCTTGGGCGTGGCTCTCGCTCTCCTGGCAACGGGCTGCGGGGGAGGCTCGGGCTCGGACGCCGACGGCGGTCTGGACGCCGGTGCTGGCCATCCCGGCCTCAAGGATGGAGCTATTCCCGGCAAAGACGCGGCGGGGGATGCGACCGGCCGCGATGGCAGCGCTGACACGAGCGCTGCGGACGGCGGGGGAACCACGTGTGGCGGCCCTGGCCAGACGTGCTGCGTGGGCAACACCTGCGACAACGATGGCTGCTGCGCAAACGGCCTGTGCGTCAACCAGGGCTCTAGCTGCGCACCTCTGCCCGGCACGTGCAACAAGCACCAATGTGGAAGCAACGTCTCGCCGTGCGGCGGCCCCGGGCTCCCCTGCTGCCTCAGTTCGAGCGCGGCGGCCGGCGCTTGCACGGCGCCCGGCACCAAGTGCTTGGGTACGCTCTGCGCGGTGTGCGGGGGCCTGGCCGGGAATACCTGCTGCACCGCCACCTCGGACAGCACGGCCAACACCTGCCTGGTCTCCGGTCTGCTCTGCACCAACGGTCTGTGCACCACGTGCGGCAAGCCAGGCACGGCCTGCTGCCCGGGCAGCAAGTGCGACGGTGGAGGCTGCTGCTACGCCGACATCTGCGTCGCCGAGAACTCGACCTGCGGCGCCCTCGGCGGAACGGGCGGCACGTCGGGCGGTGCCTCGGGCGGGACCTGCGTCGCGGGTCGCTGCTCGGGTTGCGGCGCGGCTGATCAATCTTGTTGCGCTGGGGTCTGCTACTCCGGCTTCCTCTGCCGGAACACTGTCTGCTCGGCCTGCGGCGGCCCTGGCGAACCCTGCTGCGATGGCACGGATGGCGCGGACCGCTGCGGGCCCGGGACCATCTGCAACGCCACCAGCAGCACGGCCAGTGGGCTGTGCGCCCGCTGTGGCCACCCCGCCGAGCCCTGCTGCGCGGGCAACACCTGCGCCAGCGGCTGCTGCTTCGGCGGCATGTGTGTGCCCGAAGGTTCGGATTGCACGGCGGGCGGCACGGGCTACGGGAAGTGCTCGGCGGGACGCTGTGGCTGTGGCAAGCAGGACGAGCCCTGCTGCCCCACGACGGGCGCCGCCAGCGCGTCCGCATGCTCCGGCACGGACCTGGTCTGTTTCGCGGCCAGCACGGCCAGCGTGGGCACCTGTAAGACCTGCGGCTTGGCCGGGAACCCGTGCTGCGCGGGCTCCAAGTGCAGCACCGGGATGGTCTGCGGGACGGACAACACATGCCGCAAGTGCGGCGGCGTGGGCGAGATCTGCTGCTCGGGCAACACCTGCAACGACGGCACCATGAGCTGCAACACCTCGGTCTATCCCGCCACATGCGCCACCTGCGGGCACGCCGGCCAAGTCTGCTGCGCCGGCAACACGTGTCTGGACGCCAGCACCTCCTGCAGCGGGGGCAAGTGCGCCGGCTGTGGCAACACGGACGAGGTCTGCTGCGCGGGCAGCAAGTGCGCGGCGAACAACATGTGCTCGGCGGGTCGATGTGTGGCCTGCGGGACAGCCGGCAAGCAGTGCTGTCCCGGGTACCAGTGCGAGAGCGGCTGCTGTGTCACGCGGTACTCGTCGTCGTACAACTCGACCTGCGTCGAGCAGGGCACGAACTGCGACGCCGCCTACGCGGCCTACTACACCTCGGCCAGCGCGCCGCTGTGCCAGATGGACGGCTCGTGCAAGAGCGGCGCAACCAGCAGCTCAGTAACCACGGCCACCGCCATCACGACCGCCATCGCGTCGTCGAGCACGACCGCCGCGACCACCGCCACCGCCGTCGCCACCGCCACCGGATCGGCCACGGCCAGCACGACGGCAGCCGTGACGGCCAGCGCGACGGCGCTCACCACGGTCAGCGCCACGGCATACGCAACCGACAGCACCACCCACAGCCTCACCGCATCCGGCACACAGTCGGTCACGGTCAGCCGCACGGCCGCAGCCACCGTGAGTGCCACCGCTGTGCTCACCGCGCTGCGCACCACGTCCCGCACCAGCACCGCCGTGGCGACCTCGACGGTTTCCCAGTTGCGCACGGTGACAGGTATCGCCACCAGCACCATGCCCGGATGCGGAGGACTCGGACAGGCATGCTGTCGTTCGAACTACTCGAGCTCCAGCTCGTACTACTACTGCGGGGCGCCCGGCACGCGTTGCGAATACACGTCGGCGGGCAGCTACCAGTGCACGGCCTGCGGAGGCAGGGATCAGCCCTGCTGCGGCAGTTCGACCGGCGCCCTGGCGTGCCAGGCGCCCTACCGTTGCACCTACTCGTCCGTCTATCGCTGCACGGAGACCACCGCCACGGCGACCTCCACATCCCTGTACTGACCACGCCTCCGCGGGCCCCGGTCCTGCCGGGGCCTACGGAGCGAGGAAGCGCAGCAGCTTTTCGAGAAAGACATCGGGCGCGGTGGTCATGGCGGAGTGGCCCTCGCCCCTGATCAGCTCCACCTGGCCGCCCGCCAAGGCCGCGTGGGCCGCCATGGTCGCGTCGCGCATGTAGGCGGGACTCTCGGTGCCCAGAAGGAAAAGGGTGGGCACGAGAACGTCGCGGAAGCGTGAAGGGTCGAAGCGGTAGTCTTCGGCGACGCGAACCTCACGCGGCAGCGTGGGCGTGATCTCCAGGCGCAGCGGCCAACTGGATGACCTGCGCAACGCCGTCAACTCGCCCTCGCTCACCTGGACCACTTCGCGAAAGAAGACCTGCAGGAGCGAGTCGCGATCCCCGCGGCGAAGGAGGGCCTCCAGGCGATCGGGCATGTCCGGTCCAAAGAGGTTCGGCCGGTTGCCCAGCGGCAACGGCGGCTCGTACAGGACCATTTTCGCCAGGTTGCGCGTCAGCCGAGAGGCCTCCAGCGAGCAGATGGCGCCGAACGAGTGCGCCAGCAGGTACGCCGGCATCTCCGCCGCATTGACCACGGCGGCCACATCCTCGAACTCACGTTCGATGGAATAGGCAGGGCCGTCGCCACTCAGGCCTCGACCGCGGCGATCCATCATCATGAGCGTGAAGTGCTCGGCCAGCCGGCCCACGCGCGGCCCCCAGCGCGTGTGGTCGAGCGAGGAGCCGTGCACCATGACCAGCGGCGGCCCATGCCCCCGTCGCTCGAAGGCGATGGGCGTTCCGTCCAGGGATCGAACCGTGTGCATGGTGCGCATGGGCGCGTGCTAACCTCCGTCAGTCGGGCGAGTTTCGCGCCTGAAATCTACGCCACATGATCCCAATCAGCGACGACAACCCGACCTTGCGCGTCCCGGTGGTCACCATCGCCCTGCTCATCGCGCTGGCCGTGGTGTGGGTCTTCGTGCAAGGCGCCGGGTTCAGCCCACCCGTCCTGGCCGCTAGCGTGTGCAACCTGGGCATGGTGCCCGGCGAGCTGACGGGCCAGGCCGCCCTGGGCACGGCTGTCCCGCTCGGGCACAACCTGCTGTGCGTGGTGGATCGGGAGCCCATCAACGTCCTGACCCCGCTCACCTCCATGTTCCTGCATGGCGGCTGGATGCACCTGTTGGGCAATGCCCTGTACCTGTGGGTCTTCGGCAACAACGTCGAGGACAGCATGGGTCGGATGCGTTTCATCGTGTTCTACCTGCTGTGCGGCTTGACCGCCGCGGCGGCCCAAATCGCCATCGACCCAGGCTCGCCGGTGCCCATGGTGGGTGCCTCGGGGGCCATTTCTGGGCTACTGGGCGCGTACCTCATGCTCTATCCGCGGGTCCGGGTCCACGTCCTGCTGGGCTGGTTCATCCTGCCCTTGCCCGCCTACCTGGTGCTGCTGCTGTGGATCGGCCTGCAGTTGGTCAGCGGCCTGCCCCAGTTGTCGTCCATGCGACCCGAGGTCTCGTCGGGGGTCGCGGTGTGGGCTCATATCGGCGGCTTCTTCTCCGGCCTCATCTTCGTGAAGCTCTTCGTCAATCAGAAGCTCATCAGCGCGCGCACCTTGGTCCGTCGCCGCCGCTCTCTCGATCGGTGGTGAGTTCCGTGCCGCGCATCCCGGCCGCCCTGGCCCTTCTCTTCTGTGCGTGGCCCACGTCCGCTCGGGCGGCCGAGCCCTGTCGCGAGAGCCCCGAACACCACATCTGGATCTCTCCCGAATCGCCGGTAGCGGGAAAGCCCGTGCGCATCCTGGCCGTGAGTGAAAGCGCCAGCGCGGCTACCCTGCAGGCGAGTGCGGCGGGCCGGGCCGCGCAACAGTTGGCAACCACGACGCGCGGTGGGCCGCCCTTCGGCTTCTCTGCCGAGATCCGGGTCGCGACCGCGGGCTTCTTGCGCGTCGAACTGAAGACGTCGAAGGGAATCCTGGCGTGCCGGCGCGTTTCGGTGGCATCGCGCGCGCGCAAGGCCAATCCAGCCCTGCCCGCTGGCGCGTGGACCACCACGCGGTCCTGGAACAGGGCCACCGAGAGCCTCTACTCCGCCTGGGTCGAGCGCCTCTTCGACGCGCCCGAGGGTGAGGCCATGAGCTTCCCGTCGCTGGCGCCCGTCCTGCACGATCCGGCGCGCAACTTCCTGTGGGGCCATCTCGGGCTGCGCGAGGACGATCCCAAGAACCGCGCCGTGCCGCGCGCCGAGCCCGACTGCGCTGACCTGCCCTACTACCTGCGCGCCTACTTCGCCTGGAAAATGGGCCTGCCCTTCGCTATGCGTGACTGCAACCGGGGCACGTCCGAGCACGCGCCGACCTGCGGCCCCATTATGCACAACGAGGAGCCGGTGGACGGTCGCGACGCTCTGGCGCGTTTCCGCACCTTCCTGCGTCTGCTGGCCAACCGGGTCCACTCCGGCAGTGCGCGCACCGCCCTCGATGACGAGCAGACCGACTTCTATCCGGTGAAGCTCGAACGAAGCACCCTGCGGCCGGGCGTGATCTATGCCGACCCCTACGGCCACGTCCTCATGATTACGAAGTGGATCCCCCAGTCGGACACGACGGGTGGCCGCCTGCTGGCGGTGGACGGTCAGCCCGACAACTCCGTGGGGCGCAAGCGCTTCTGGGAGGGCACCTTTCTCTTCGCCAGCGGCTTGCCCAGCGCCGGCCCCGGCTTCAAGGCCTTCCGTCCCATCGAAATGACGACGGGCTCCGAGGGCAAGCCAGCCCTCGCGGCCCTAAGCAACCGGACGCTGGTCAGCGACCGCCGCTTCGCCCCGTTCTCCACCGAGCAAAGCAAGCTCTCGCGCGAGGAGTTCTACGCGCGCATGGCCCGCGTGATTAGCCCCGCGGGGCTGGACGCCGAGGTCGCCTATCGCGAAACGCTCAATGCGCTGGTGGAGCAGCTGGAGACGCGCGTGAGTTCGGTGGACAACGGCGAGAAATTCATGCGCGACAAGGGCACCCCCGTGGTGCCCATGCCGGTGGGAGCCAAGATCTTCGAGACAGTGGGGCCGTGGGAGGACTACGCCACGCCCTCGCGTGACATGCGCCTGCTCATCGCCCTCGACGTCCTGGCGCGCCTGCCCGAGACGGTGCGCACCCGGCCCGAGTTGTTCGTGCTCAAGGGTCGCTCCGCTCGCGAGGTCAGCGCGGAGTTGGAGAAGCTGCATCAACGCTCCATCCGCGAGCGCGGCATCGAGTACAGCCGCAGCGATGGCACGCGCTTCCGGCTGAGCGTGGGCGACGTGTACGCACGGCAGGCCGGTTTGGAAATGGCCTACAACCCGAACGACTGCGTCGAGGTGCGCTGGGGCGCCAGCGACGGCGCGCCCGACATGGCCACCTGTCGACGGCGTGCGCCCGCCGAACAACAGGCCCGCATGCAGGAATACCGAGCCTGGTTTCGCGAGACCCGTCGCCCCCCGCGCTAGCAGGCCCCAGGCGGCCACAAGGGATGCACGGGGCGTGCATGGGCCCACGGTGTGCGCCCACGCCCACCCCCGGCCATGCTCGGTGATCCCGGCAAAATGATTGGCTGGTCCAGGCGCATGCCGCTTTATGATCAGAGGTGTAACTGCCGACGATCTCGGATGGCCAATCTGCAGGATCCTGGACAGGGCAACATGCCGCCAGCAAGAAAGCGGGACGCTGGATTCACCCTCACGGAAGTGATGGTGGTGGTGGTGATCATCGCCATCTTGGCCGCCGTGGCCTATCCGTCGCTCAACCGCGATGGCGTGGCACGACGCGGGCGGGACTTCGGCAACATGGTGGCCATGATCCTGCAGCGTGCGCGCTTCGATGCCATGGCCACGCGCCTGGTCCATCGGGTCAGGTTGTGCGGCGATCGGGTTTCGGTGTTTCGCCTCAACCCGTCCGACACGGTCAACCCCTCCATCCAGGTACAGACCCTCGCGGCCCCGCTTGACGTGATCATCCGCGATGCCGGCCCAGGGATCAGCGCGCCGGAATCCGCCAACCTGACGAGCTGCAAGGAAATCGACTTCATGCCCATGGGGGGCATGCAGGATCCCGCGGACCCGACAGGGCTGAAGTCCTGGCAGATCTACATCCGCAGCGAATTGCTCAAACCGGTGCACCCGGAAGCCGGTTACATCATCAACGTGACCGCGTTGACGGGCTTTGTCTCTCTGCGTGACTGGAGGGCCACAAAGTGAACCGCGCACGGCGAGTCCGCGTATCCACGACCGGGTTCACCCTGGTGGAGGT